>CAMDGD010000008.1 GCA_945897785.1 Paludibacter jiangxiensis | reverse complement strand
CCTAAAAAGTCAAACTTTAATACCTTTGATGATGAATTTATTAAACAAGTCCAACATAAAATTAATAGAAGACCAAGAAAGAACCTTAACTTTATTACACCGAAAATGGCTTTTTTCAATTTTGTTGCATTAGCTTGTTGAATTTACGGTATCACAATTAACCCGACGAAGTCGGTAATTTAAAAATTCCTTATACGATTCCGAAGGTTCGGGATGTGAACGAACCAGACCAATGGGAGGCGGAGTGAGTTCATCCTGTCATATTTTTTTGTTTAGTCCCGACGCTTCGGGATGAAAGAGAATCATTTTAACCAAAAACCAGTTTGTACGGTATATTTATACTGTTAAAATAATAACAAACTATTTTTTGTCATGTACTAAGCCGATTTTTATATAAAAAAATGGTCGTTTTGTTTTTTTATGATTTTGTGCTTTTGTAAAAAGCTGAATTGGAGCTAAAAATACCTATCTTTGCACCCTAATTTTAATACCCCCCTTTACGAATGCAAAAAATTCGCAATATTGCTATTATAGCACATGTCGATCATGGAAAAACTACCTTGGTAGATAAAATGTTACTTGCCGGTAAATTGTTTCGAGAGAATGAATCGCACGGTGAATTGATAATGGATAATAACGACCTAGAAAGAGAAAGAGGCATTACTATCCTTGCTAAAAATGTTTCTATTAATTATAACGGATATAAAATAAATATTATTGATACTCCCGGGCATGCCGATTTTGGCGGAGAAGTAGAGAGGGTGTTAAATATGGCCGACGGTGTTTTAGTGTTAGTCGATGCCTTTGAAGGGCCTATGCCTCAAACCCGATTTGTGCTGCAAAAAGCTATTGAAATTGGACTAAAACCTATTGTTGTAATTAATAAAGTAGATAAACCAAATTGCACACCTGATATTGCACAAGAAGCTGTTTTTGATCTTATGTATCAGTTAGATGCAACAGAAGATCAATTGGATTTTCCTACCGTATATGGTTCGGCAAAAAATAACTGGATGGCTGCCGATTGGAAAACGGAGACAGACAATATTATTTATTTGTTGGATGCTATTGTAGAACATATACCTGCTCCTATTAGTTTGCAAGGAACTCCTCAAATGCTAATTACCTCTTTAGACTATTCGTCATATGTAGGGCGGATTGCCGTTGGTAGAGTGCATCGTGGAGAATTACGTTCTGGACAAGACGTGTCGTTGGTAAAACGAGACGGGTCAATAAAAAAATCTCGGATTAAAGAATTGCATGTGTTTGAAGGTTTAGGACGGGTAAAAGTAGATCTTGTTTCTTCCGGTGATATTTGTGCGTTGGTAGGTATAGAAAATTTTGATATTGGCGATACTGTAGCCGACTTGCTTAACCCTGAAGCGCTAACGCCTATTTCTGTTGATGAACCAACTATGAGCATGGTGTTTACAATAAACGATTCTCCGTTTTTTGGTAAAGAAGGTAAATTTGTTACATCGCGCCATATCAATGATCGTTTAATTAAAGAATTGGATAAAAATTTGGCTTTGCGGGTCGAAAAATCTGCAGAGTCGGATGTGTGGACTGTATACGGACGAGGTGTTTTGCATTTGTCTGTATTGATAGAAACCATGCGTCGTGAAGGCTACGAATTACAGGTAGGGCAACCACAAGTATTGTTTAAAGATATTAACGGTAAAAAATGCGAGCCGGTAGAGCAATTAACCATCAATGTTCCGGCGGATGTTGCTGGTAAAGTGATAGAAATGACGGCTATCCGAAAAGGAGAAATGGTTTCTATGGAGAGTAAGGACGACCGTGTTAATTTAGAATTTGTTATTCCTTCGCGCGGCATTATTGGGTTGCGTACCAATGTGTTAACTGCAACTGCCGGTGAAGCCGTTATGGCGCATCGTTTTTTAGAATACCAACCATATAAAGGAGATATCGAGCGCAGAAATAATGGTTCTATTATCGCGATGGAAAGCGGAACAGCCTTTGCTTATGCTATAGATAAATTGCAAGATAGAGGACGCTTTTTTATTCATCCACAAGATGAAGTATATTGTGGTCAGGTGGTTGGCGAATCTAATAAGGAAGGTGATTTGGTTGTAAATGTTACTAAATCCAAGAAACTTACCAATATGCGTGCTTCCGGTTCTGATGATAAAGTACGTATGGTTCCGCCAATTATTTTTAGTTTGGAAGAGTCCTTAGAGTATATAAAGGAAGATGAGTATGTAGAGTTAACACCCTCAAAAATTCGTTTGCGTAAAATTTATCTTGACGAAAATGATAGGAAAAGATATACCAAAAAATAATACGATATTGTTTTAACGATACTATTTTAGAAAAAAGAGGGACGGCATTTGTTCCTCTTTTTTGTATCTTTGAAAAGTTAAAATACAATCAGATGAAAATAATTTCTTACAATGTAAACGGTATTCGTGCAGCTATTGCTAAAAATTTTGCCGGATGGGTGCAAAAAGAAAATCCGGATATTATTTGTTTACAAGAAACAAAAGCGCAGCCAGAACAAATTGATACTGCGCTTTTTTCCGAATTGGGCTATGAATCGTATCTCCATTCTGCTGAAAAAAAAGGCTATAGTGGCGTAGCAATACTCACGAAAATTACCCCCGATAATGTTGTAATAGGCATGGGTGTTTCGCGGTACGATATTGAAGGACGAGTTATTCGTGCCGATTTTGGCGACTTAACCGTAGTGAGTGTATATGTGCCTTCGGGTACTACAGGGGGAATCCGTCAAGACTATAAAATGGATTTTTTGTCTTCTTTTGCAGCGTTTATTGCTAATTTACGCAAGCAACGGCCAAATGTTGTGGTTTGTGGAGACTATAATATTTGTCATAAACCTATCGATATTAATCACCCGGAAAGACAAGTGGGTGTTTCCGGTTTTTTACCCGAGGAACGTCAATGGATAACTGATTTTATTGCTGCAGGTATGATTGATTCTTTTCGTGTTTTTGATCAAAGACCCGAGAAATATAGTTGGTGGAGTTATAGAGCAGGTGCCCGGGCAAATAATGCAGGTTGGCGTATAGATTATTTATTTACCAGTGACTCTTTGCATAATCGTTTAAAAAATGGCACTATACTTTCTGATGTTGTGCATTCCGATCATTGTCCTGTTTTGTTGGAGCTGGAATAAGTTGCATGTTTTTTATAGCTAAATTGTAGCGGTACAGTAATCTGTTTTTTTACTTTTTTTCGACTTATTTTGATGTTCATGCTGTTCTTAGTTTGTGCCACAGTTAAAGCCTTTTTCTGTTGACTATTGTTTATATTTGATTAATTTTGTAGCCTTATTTTAATACCGAAATATTTTATGGAACTTAATTTATTAACTGCAATCTCTCCTGTTGATGGTCGCTATCGAAATAAAACGGAGAAATTAGCGGCTTATTTTTCTGAGTTTGCTTTAATTCGTTACCGTGTATTGGTAGAAGTGGAGTATTTTATTGCTTTATGCGAATTGCCCCTGGAGCAATTACAGGCTGTAGATAAAAAACAATATGATAATCTCCGTAAATTATATACGGCATTTACCGAGGCTGATGCTGACAAAATTAAAGAAATAGAGGCCATAACAAATCATGATGTTAAAGCAGTAGAGTATTTCTTAAAAGAAAAGTTTGACAACCTTGGTTTACAGGCATATAAGGAGTTTATCCATTTCGGATTAACCTCACAGGATATAAATAATACTGCGATTCCGCTTTCCATAAAATTTGCTTTGAATGAGGTGCTTTATCCACAAATACAACTGTTGGTTAATGAGCTTACTGCTTTAGCTGATCAATGGAAGGATATACCGATGTTAGCTAAAACACATGGCCAGCCTGCTTCACCTACTCGTTTAGGTAAAGAAATTATGGTTTTTGCCAGTCGCCTTAAAGAGCAATTGGATGGAGTGAAACTAATTCCAATTTCTGCTAAATTTGGTGGAGCAACGGGGAATTTTAATGCGCATCAAGTTGCTTATCCTCAAGTAGATTGGCGTTCCTTTGGAAACGATTTTGTTAACGAGCAATTAGGCTTGAAACGAGAACAGTGGACAACCCAAATATCAAATTACGATAATCTTGCGGCTATTTTTGATGGGCTTAAACGGATTAACACCATAATTATTGATTTAAATAGAGATTTCTGGACTTATATCTCAATGGAGTATTTTAAGCAAAAAATTAAGGCCGGAGAGGTGGGGTCATCTGCTATGCCACATAAAGTGAACCCAATTGATTTCGAAAATTCAGAAGGCAACTTGGGTATTGCCAATGCTATATTGGAGCACCTTTCGGCAAAATTGCCTATTTCTCGTTTACAAAGAGATTTAACCGATTCTACAGTGCTCCGTAATGCAGGTGTCCCTTTTGCTCATACTATTATTGCCTTGCAAAGTAGCATGAAAGGCTTACGGAAATTACTTTTAAATGAACAAGCTATTGTAGCAGATTTAAATGATTCATGGGCTGTAGTGGCCGAAGGTATTCAAACAATTTTGCGTCGAGAATCCTATCCTAATCCATACGAAGCATTAAAGGCCCTGACACGAACCAACGAGGGGATTAATGAAAATACTATGAAGGTATTTATTGATTCGCTTAATGTAAGTGAGCTGGTAAAAGACGAATTGCGAAAAATCACTCCGTTTTCTTATACAGGTATTTAGAAACGATTTTTTTCTTTGGTATTCTTTTCTTCTTTTTAGTGTACAAAAACTAACTAATACTTTTTTGTGAAAAAGTTCACGATTCTTTTCAGACGATTTTTACCTCCATATAAAAAGTATGTGGTAGCCAATGTGCTGTGCAATTTCTTGTCAACCATTTTTAGCTTATTTTCTTTTGCTACGATAATGCCTATTTTGCAAATTTTATTTGGCATTGATAATGAGAGGCATAGCTATATGGCTTGGTCGTGGTCATCGGACTTTAACGCTATCGGCTCTGCCTTAAAAAATAATGTTTTTTTCGCTATTGAACAGCATATTGACCTTAATGGTGCCGGAAATACCTTGCTTATGCTTGGTATTTTTCTTATAATAATGACCTTTTTTAAGGTAGGCTTGCATTATTTGGCTGGGTTCTATATGACACCCATTCAGTATGGCGTATTACGGGATTTAAGACAATCCTTATTTAAAAAAATCATCACCCTTCCACTAGGTTTTTTCTCTGAAGAACGAAAAGGAGATGTCTTGTCACGCATGACAGTTGATGTTACCGAAATAGGCATATCAATAATGAGCTCGCTCGATATTCTCTTTAAGAACCCTTTGATGATAGTGATTTATATGGGGGTAATGTTTGCGTTGAGCTGGGAGCTCACTTTGTTTGTGTTGCTTTTATTGCCTGTTAGTGGGTATATTATTGGGCGAATAGGAAAGTCGCTAAAAAAACGATCGTTTTTGGGGCAAAACCAAACGGGAGAGTTGCTTTCGCAGATAGAAGAGACCTTGAGCGGGTTACGTGTTGTTAAAGCATTTAATGCTGAGAATAAGTTGGAAAACCGTTTTGGTATTTTAAACGAAACTGTCCGTCGTACATTTAATCGCATTAATCGCAAATATATTTCGGCACATCCTGTAAGTGAATTATTGGGTACTATTACTATTGTGGTGCTATTGTGGTACGGTGGAACTTTGATATTGAATAAAGAAAGTGCTATTACTGCTTCTACTTTTATCTATTATTTGATAATCTTTTATAGTATTATTCAGCCTGCTAAAGATATTTCAAAGGCTACTTTTACTATTCAAAAAGGCTTGGCTTCGTTAGATAGGGTTGATGTTTTATTGCAGGCTGAAGATAAAATTAAAGAAAAAGAAAATCCAATAGCATTAAATTCATTTGAAAACGAGATTGCATTTAATAATGTGTCATTTCGTTATCAAAAAGATTGGGTATTGAAGCAAATAAATTTAGTAGTTCCAAAGGGTACAACTGTTGCGTTAGTTGGTCAATCGGGTTCGGGTAAGTCAACCATGGTCGATTTAATACCTCGTTTTTACGATGTACAAAAAGGGAGTATAACTATTGATGGTATTGATATTCGTGATGCTAAGCTGTTTGATGTTCGTTCATTGATGGGTAATGTGAATCAGGAAGCTATTTTGTTTAACGATTCTTTTTATAATAACATTACTTTTGGGGTTGAAAAAGCTACTGCCGAAGAGGTTATTGCTGCTGCAAAAATTGCCAATGCACACGAGTTTATTGTAGCAACCGAGAGTGGTTATGAGACCAATATTGGCGATAGGGGAGGTAAACTTTCCGGTGGTCAGCGGCAACGAATAAGTATTGCTCGGGCTATTTTGCGTAATCCGCCTATATTAATTTTAGATGAGGCAACTTCGGCACTTGATACTGAATCGGAAAAATTGGTGCAAGAAGCCATAGAGCATTTGATGGCTAACCGTACTTCGATTGTGGTTGCTCACCGCTTATCTACCATTAAAAAAGCTGATTTAATTTGTGTGTTACACGAAGGCGAGATTGTTGAAAGGGGAAAACATGATGAGTTGATAGCTTTAAATGGCTACTATAAAAGGTTGTGTGATATGCAATCTTTCTAAAGCTATTCTTGGTACAACAGATACTTCTTTCGCATTATTTTATACTTTTCCAGTGCAATTTGCCAGCTTGATCGAATAGCTTCTTCACTTTCTCCGTTACTAATCTGTTCTCTAAGGGTATTGCTCCCTGCTAATTTGTCGAAGAAATTTGCTTTGCTAAAAAACAACTCTTTTTTACCAGAGATTGCGTAGTAATTAAGTAGGTATTGGAGCGAGAATCCAACTTCTGGTAAGCTATTTCTTAAATCAATTCCACAGCAAACTTTTCCTTTGTGTAGTGGGTTCGTATCCATCCCTTCTATAGGTATGGGTGTAAATTCAAAATCACCATAGGCTGCATCCGGATATCCAATTACTTGAAAAGGGAAATCAGTACCTCTGCCTACACTAATATCAGTGCCTTCAAATATACATAGTGAAGGGTATAGTTTTATTGCTTGATCATTGGGTAAATTTGGAGATGGTTTAATTGGTAGTGAATAGGGTTGACCATGTTTCCATCCTTTTACCGGAATTACGGTGAGTTTTGGTTTAACCTTATTGTTTAACCAACCTTCTGCTGCAATCATTTGTGCAATTTCACCTACGGTACAGCCATGTAATATTGGTATTGGATGCATGCCTACAAAGGATCGGTATGTTGTATCAAGCACCGGCCCATCAATAAAATCGTTTGGGTTGGGTCTGTCAAGTACAATTAGCGGAATACTATTTTCTGCACAAGCCTCCATTACAAAGTGCAGTGTGCTTATGTAGGTGTAAAATCGTGTGCCAACATCCTGAATATCAAATATAACGATATCAATTCCGCTTAGTTGTTCTTGACTGGGTTTTTTGTTTTTTCCGTAAATTGAAACAATGGGAATGCCTGTTTTACGGTCTTTAGAATCATTGATATAGGCTCCTGCATCCGAAGTGCCTCTAAAGCCGTGTTCTGGTGCAAATACCCTAGCCAATTGTACTTGTAGCGAAAGTAGTGTATCTAACAAATGTGTTTTTTGTACCACGCTGGTTTGGTTTACTACTAGTGCAATAGTTTTGTTTTGTAGTAATGGAAGGTATTTTTCCATTTGTTCCGCCCCTGTTCTGAGTTGAGCAGAAAGGGATAAAAATATAAAAAATAAAACAAATATGCTTTTGAATCGTTTCATAAGGGGTTAATGTAAAATCATTTTTATTCCTTTGTAAAAAAAAAGAGAATATGAATCCACTAAAGATAATTGAAAAATATTACCCCAACAATAGCAAATTATATTCTATCTTAGTTGACCATAGCCGTTTGGTTGCCGATAAGTGTTTGTCTATAATAAAACAGAACCCCACACTTGAACTTAATGCTCTTTTTGTAGAAGAAGCAGCTATCTTACACGATATTGGTGTATTTATGACCAATGCCCCATCTATTGAATGTTTTGGTGCGCATCCATATATCTGTCATGGTTATTTGGGAGCAGCTATACTTAGTAAAGAAGGGTTTCCTAAACATGCTTTAGTGGCAGAGCGACATACAGGAACAGGAATTTCTTTGGAAGAGATTAAGCAAAGAAAGCTTCCTTTGCCACATAGAGATATGCTGCCTGTTTCGTTAGAAGAGCAGTTGATTTGTTTTGCCGATAAGTTCTTTTCTAAATCACATCCAACAAAAGAGAAGACAGTTGAAGAGGTTAGAAGCTCTATGCGAAATATTAGTGAAACATCGTTAAAAAGGTTTGATGACTGGTATGATTTTTTTTATACAGCGTAAATTCTTTTTGCATTTTTGTAATTTTGCTTCTTAAAGATAAGACTCACATTTTGCAGCTTTATCTTATCATTTTTAAATAATAATAATTAATAATTAATTGATGAAACAGACAAAAATTGTTGCTACGATTTCTGACTTACGATGTGAAGTTGATTTTTTGCAAAGGCTTTTTGATGCAGGGATGAATGTTGTGCGCATGAATACAGCACATTTAGATGAAGAAGGATTTTCACGGATTATTGCTAATGTTAAAGCTGTGTCAAATAAGTTGGCTGTGCTTATGGATACTAAAGGACCGGAAATTAGAACTACTACTACAGTTAATGGTTTTGATATTGCAATAACAAGCGGTGATCGGATTAGAATCTATGGTGATGCTACAAGGTTAAGTTCCAAAGAGGCTATTGGTGTTAGCTATGTGAATATTGTAAAGGATTTAGCGCTTGGGAGCGATTTATTGCTCGACGACGGTGAAATTGATTTGAAAGTTATTGACATAGGCGATGATTATCTGTTGTGTGAAGCTCAAAACGATGGTTTCCTCGGTAGTAGGAAGAGTGTGAATGTGCCGGGTGTACGGTTTAACTTGCCTTCGCTAACTGAAAAAGACAAGCATAATATTGCATTAGCTATAAAATATGATGTTGATTTTATTGCACATTCATTTGTTAGGTGTAAGCAAGATGTACTTGATATTCAAAGTATTTTGGATACTTATAATAGTGAAATTAAAATTATTGCTAAAATTGAAAATCAAGAAGGGGTTGATAATATAGATGAAATTTTGGAGGTTGCATATGGGATAATGATTGCTCGAGGTGATTTAGGTATTGAAATTCCGCAAGAAAAAATTCCAGGTATTCAACGGATATTGATTCGTAAATCTGTAGCTGCCCGTAAGCCTGTAATTGTGGCAACACAGATGCTTCATTCCATGATTAAAAATCCTCGCCCTACCAGAGCTGAAGTTACTGATATTGCTAATGCAATTTATTACCGAACAGATGCCATTATGTTAAGTGGCGAAACGGCTTATGGTAAATACCCAGAAGAGTCTGTAGCAACCATGGCGAAAATTGCCGAAGAGGCTGAGAAAACAAAAATTCCGGATAACGATATTAAAATACCGTTTGTAAATAATCCTAATGAGCCTGATATTACTTCTTTTCTTGCTATGGAAGCTGCTGAGGCTGCTAAAACTTTGGGAACTAAAGCTATAATTACCGATAGTTATACCGGACGAACAGCTCGCCATTTGGCGGCATATAGAAGCACAAACCCTGTATTGGCTATATGTTATAAAGAAAGAACTATGCGTATGTTAGCTTTGTCGTATGGAGTGTTTCCTATGTTTCAGGCTCAACTTTCTAATCCACGGGAGTATTTAGTTAAGGCCATAATAATGTTACTTGATAAAGGACTTCTATCAAAGGAAGATTTTGTTTCTTTTTTAAGTGGTAGTTATGGTATTGGTAGTGGTTCTACTTTTTTAGAACTAAATCAGGTTGGAAAAGTTTTAGATTTTCAGGAAGGTTATTCTTTGCCAAATTTTTAGATATTGTTTAAATTTCATCTTTGTGGATATTTCAATGCTAAGCCATTTATACAAGTGAACATTTCTAGGGTAAAGAACTGTTAATAAATTAATATAGCATAGTTTTATCTGTTTGTTATATCAAAAGAACAGCAAAAATAAGAACTCAACGAAGAAGGTAAAATAAAGTTTACTATTTATTTTCATACAGATAAATGTAAAAAAAAAGGTGTTTCATTCGAAACACCTTTTTTGACTTTATAAATATAGTTTTATTCCATATTTAAAGTAACTCGTTTAAAGTCAGTTGCTGTAGCGTTGTTTTGTTTTAAGTATTGCACTACAGATATTTTACTGTCTTTAATAAAGGCTTGTTCTACCAAAGTAGATTCTTGGTAAAATTTATTCAATCTACCTTGAGCAATTTTATCCAACATTTCTTCCGGTTTACCTTCTTGGCGTGCTTTGTCTTTGCCAATTTCCAATTCCTTTTCGATAATATCGGCAGGCACAGAATTTCTGTCTAACGATACCGGATTCATAGCAGCTGCTTGCATAGCTACATCTCTAGCTACTTGAGCATCAACAGAAGCTTCGGCATAGGCTACGATAGTTGCTAGCTTGTTTCCTGGGTGTATATATGCAGCAGTTGTAGCTCCAGTAACAAATTCGTAAAATCCAAGTTCCATTTTCTCACCGGTAATACCTGATCTTTCAGCAATTAAATCAGCAATAGAATTGCCGTTAATTTGTAACGCAGCAAGGGCTTCTGTTGAGTTTGGTTTATCATCAATAGCTTTGTCTAAAATTGATTGAGTAAGCCCAATAAAATCGGCATTTTTAGCCACAAAATCGGTTTCACATTTAACGGCAACAATTGCAGCAAAGTCGCCTTTAGTAGTTGCAAGCACACAGCCTTCCGAAGCTTCGCGATCACTTCTTTTTGCTGCAATAGCTTGTCCTCTTTTACGAATTACTTCAACTGCTTTATCAAAATCACCGTTCGATTCGGTTAATGCATTTTTACAGTCCATCATTCCGGCACCGGTCATGGTGCGAAGTTTGGATATTTCTGCCATTGTAACTGCCATAATAGTGTTTTTTATTTTATTTGTTATAAATATTACATTAAAAAACGCTACAAATCAAAGGTTCTTACTAAGAGCATTTGTTTGTAGCGTAAACTAAGTTAAGGAAGAATTATTCTTCTATTTCTTTAATATACTTTGAAGCTACATTTGCATTTAATGCTTCTTCGTCTTCTTTTTTAGTGCGTTCTTTCTTCGGAACCCTAGGCTTTTTATCTTTTTGAGCTGTTGCCTCTGCTTCCTCAGCATCAGCTTTGTCTGCTTTTCTTTCTTGTAAGCCTTCTTGAATTGCATCAACTATAACTGAAAGAATAATGTCGATAGATTTGGTTGCGTCATCATTTGCCGGAATAACAAAATCAATTTCGTTTGGGTTTGAGTTGGTATCAACAATGCCAAACACCGGAATGCCTAATCTTTTAGCTTCTTTAACCGCAATGTTTTCTTTCATCACATCAATTACAAACAAAGCAGAAGGTAAACGAGTTAAATCAGCAATACTACCTAATGTTTTTTCTAATTTAGCTCTTTGGCGAGTAATCTGTAACCGTTCTCTTTTTGACATGTTCTCGAATGTGCCATCAGTAGCCATTTTATCGATAGTAGTCATTTTTTTAACTGCTTTTCTGATTGTAGGAAAGTTGGTAAGCATACCACCCGCCCATCGTTCAGTAATATATGGCATTTGAACGGTGCTAGCTTTTTCTGCTACCACATCTTTAGCTTGTTTTTTGGTAGCAACAAAAAGGATTTTTTTTCCTGATTTAGCTATTTGTCTGATTGCAGCTGCAGCTTCGTCAATTTTTATTGCAGTTTTATGCAGGTCGATAATATGAATACCGTTACGCTCCATAAAAATGTATTGAGACATTGCCGGATTCCACTTTCTTTTAAGGTGTCCAAAATGACAACCTGCATCTAATAAGTCTTGAAAATTTGTTTTTGACATAATTTTGTTGTTTTGTTGTTTACATTCTTTTTCTTAATGAACTACTAAGTAGCCACAATGTGAGTCTTAGCAGTTTAGATACTAAACGCGATTTGTATTATTTCATATTTCAAGTTTCAATTTTGATATTCACTTGAAATTTGAAATATATTAACGCTTACTAAATTGGAATCTTTTCCGTGCTTTTGGACGACCCGGTTTTTTCCGTTCCACTTCGCGTGGATCACGAGTCATAAATCCTTCGCTTTTTAGAGCAGGTTTATCTTCCGGATTGATTTTTACTAAAGCACGGGCAATAGCTAGGCGCAATGCTTCAGCTTGACCTTTAAAACCGCCACCGTCAAGATTAACTTTGATGTCGTATTTTTCGACAACACCTAATTTGTTTAAGGGTTGTTTTACTACAAATTGTAAGATTGATGAGGGAAAGTACACCGATAAATCTTTTTTATTGATGGTTATCTGACCTTTTCCTTCGCTTACGAAAACGCGAGCAATAGCTGCTTTTCTTCTTCCTAATGCATTTATTACTTCCATAGTCTATTTAAGAGCTTTTAAATCAATTACTGTTGGTTTTTGAGCTTCCATAGTGTGTTCCGCTCCACCAAATACATATAAGTTACCTAATAATTTAGCTCCAAGTTTGTTTTTTGGAAGCATGCCTTTAACTACTTTCCGAATTAATTTTTCAGCACTTTTCTCCATTAATTTCTCCGGAGTAATTTCTCTTTGTCCACCAGGGTAACCTGTATGGCTGAAATAGATTCGATCAGTCCATTTATTGCCGGTTAACTGTACTTTTTCAGCGTTAATGATTATAACATTGTCTCCACAATCAACATGAGGAGTGAAATTCGGTTTGTATTTACCGCGTAATAACTTTGCTACTTTTGAGCTCATACGACCAAGTATTAAATCGGTAGCATCAACTATAACCCATTCTTTTTGAACGGTAGCCGCATTGGCTGAAATCGTTTTGAAACTTAATGTATCCACAATTTTTAATTTTTTATTAGTACGAAATGGTTCTTCAATTAGTGTTTTTGCTTTCGTGTAGGCTAATCCACTAAAGCTTTTGTCGTATAACTGAATGAACTATAATACCGGATAATAAAACGGACTGCAAAAATACGTCTATTTTTCGAATCTCAAAACTTTTATCTTCTTTTATATCAATAATTTTTATTTTTTTTATTGTAGCTTTTTTTATTCCTTCATAATTTTATTTTTTTCTTCAGATAGTTGTATTTTTATATCCATGGTTTAGGTACAGCAAATGGATACTAATACCAAGATAAAAGAACATCGAGTAAAGAAAAGAGACTAGGATTGCGTTCTAATTTTCAATCAAAAATAATCTTTTAGTGCCCAAACAGTTAAATACCGAAGAATCAGTACTTCGGTAATACCTTAGCAATTCAACAATTCAACAATACCCATTTGTAATGTGTCGATTATCATCCGCCTTTTTTCAGCAAGATGCACTAGTACTAGCTCCTTTATTTTTAGGCAAGAAAATACACCGTAAGCAAGGTTCGTTGACATCAGTTTATATAATTACTGAGGTGGAAGTATATAGAGGTGAAGAGGATAGCGCTTGTCATGCTTGTAAAGGACGCACTGCGCGAACAGAAATGATGTATCAGGCGGGCGGGGTGTTGTATGTGTATCTTATTTATGGAATGCATTGGATGCTGAACATTGTTACCGGTCCAGCAGATCATCCACAGGCTATATTGATTCGTGGAGTGGAAGGGGTAAGCGGGCCGGGTAGGGTAGGCAAGGTATTGGGTGTTGACAAGGGATTTACTGGAGAGCCCTTATGTTTTTCAGAACGGATTTGGTTGGAAGAAGGTGATGCTGTGCTTAATTATCACACTTCGCCCCGTATAGGTATCGATTATGCTACAGAAGAATTTCGTTTAAAGCCTTGGCGCTACACGTATTGATGGTTGCAATTACTCTTTTTTCAAAAAAAAGTTTATCCAATTACAATGATTTTATCTTTTTTTCTTTTTATCCGGTGCAGGTGCAGCTTTCCGTTCGGTGTTGATTTTAAAAGAAAGCATTAACTCGTGTGTATTGTTGTTAATTGTAGCCGATCCAAAACTAAGTTCGTACGAATAGCCTACCCGTAAAAAATTCCATTCTAAGCCTGCCATTGCTGCTAAGCCTGCACCTAGTCTGAGGCTTAAGCCACCCCAAAATGCTTCGTTAAAAAATGCAACGGTATTGATGTCAATTACATTAATTAATCCACTGTTCATATACAGCACAGAAGGTGCTAACACAATATCTTGGCTTACTGGAAACATGCCTCGAACATAACCGTAATAAGTTTGTGTAGGTGTAAGTATCGTTGCAGGGTCCATCATGCCTAAGTGGTTAATAGAGGCTCCGATTAATAGTGTAGGGGTTGAAAACTCGACACCGAAATCGAAGTCGGGATTCATTTTGCTTTCAGCTACTTGTGGTATTATTGAAATATCTGCCTTGTCGTAAATATGACCACTGAGTAAAGAAAAATCATTCCCTTTTCGAAGAACTCCACCGGATGCTCCAAATGAAATTAATGCTTTTTCTGATAAATCTATACTGTAGCTGTATGCTAACTTTGCATTTAGTGCTCGGTTGGCTATACCCAATTGATCGTATGAAAAAGCTCCTCCAAATCCTGAGTTCATGCGGTCGTTAAAATAATGGATATTTAATATTGAATATTGTGGGCCTCCTTCAAAACCTGCCCATTGCATTCTATTCATATTAAATATATTGATATCTCTATCATTACCCATACCTGCAGGGTTAAAGTTTATTCGAGAGAATAATTGAGAAGATAAAGCAGGGCCTAAATCATTTTGCGAGAATAGTGAGCAAAAGCTTATTAGTGAAAAAATGAGTGATATGATAATTTTTTTCATTCGAATGAAATTTAAATTTTTGCTAAATTACAACCATAAGCACCTCGTATAGTTTCGTGTTATGGCGTTTTTAATTTTTTTGTTTGTTTTTGTTATTTTGCTTTATTGTCGTTTGTAGTTGCATCTTTATTCTCTTTTTCAGGAAATAAAATGCGTATTTCTACCCGTCTGTTTTGTGCGTAATCTTCGTCCGATTTTGGGTCTTCAATAACCGGCATAGATTCGCCAAATCCTTTGGTTACTAGTTTTTCAGCAGGGAATCCTTCTTTTAATAACAATTGTTTTACAAAATTAGCTCTATTGTTAGACAAATTCAAGTTGTACTTATCAGAACCTTTTTGATCAGTATGTCCTGCAATTTCGAAGGTTTCTCCCGGAAATTGAGTCATTTCGTTTACCAATTCTTTAAAGCGTGCAATAAATTCTTGGCTTAGAACATATTTATCGAAATCGAAATAAAACAACACAAAATTCCATTCAAGTTTCTTTACCATGATTGGCTCCGGTTCTGCTTCAGGAGGAATAGCAATTGGATTTGGAATAATAGGTTTTTCCGGTGCTTTTACAAATAAGAAAATATCGTCTTTTCCCATAGGGTTTCTATTCGAAACTAAGTATATGTTTTCTTTGGTAACAATTAGGTTCATATCATTCATCCCTGAGTTGAATGGTTCTTCTAACCGGACAGACTTTGTCCATTGTCCTTCTTCGAGGGTAGATTTAAATATATCGGTTCCACCTTTACCTATCGAAGTAAAATACAATGTTGTGTCACCATCGCAAAAAGGATAATCTTCTTTGGTTGTGGTATTAACATTTTTACCTAAATTTTGTGGTTTGCTCCATGTTGTTCCGTCTTCGTTTTTTTCGATATACCAAATGTCTGTGCTACCAATATTGCCATATTCTTTTCCACGGATATTGGCGGAAAAATAAATTCGTTTTCCTTGATTTCCAATTGCCGGGTTTTTAAACCCGGTAAGACCAGTCGGTTTATAGCTCCATCCGGCGCTAACCATAAACGAGCTTTTACTTCGTTTACCTCCGGTGCCTTCAATAACCATCTTTTTAGGTTCCAGCCATTTGCCCTTATCTACTGTTGATTCATATAAGGCGTAGTTTTTTTCGAGCGAGTTGTATTTCGAGAAATACATTTTACCGTTGATGCTATCGTAGGCTACAGTACCGGAAATGCCCAGTAAACTCAATTCTTTTGAGATTTTTGGTTTGCCAATATCTCCGTTTCCTTTAATGGTTGCCGTAAACGCAACCGGTTTGTTGTTTTTACCTTTAGGGTCAGGTTTAAGTAAAATCAGTTGATTATTTCTATATAATGAAATATTATTTTCTTTTGCTGCAGTATTTATGCTTGCAGGCAATAAATCATATCCTTCGGAATATTTTTCATCGGCAGTTTGAGCATTCGAGGATAAAAATAAAGAAGAAACGAATAGTAAGGTAATAATCTTATTTCTCATTTTTTATAAAGCGCTATTTTATTTTTTACTTAATAACCTCAACGGTTCCTTTAATTTCTTTGGTTGTACCGCCACTTTTGTATTCGATAACATAGAAGTATACGCCGGCATCGGCAGGTTTCCCTTTGTATATTCCGTCCCAACCTCCATTGGCTTTCTCCGATATAAGTTGTCCGTAGCGGTTATACACAATGGTTCTATATCCTTCTTGTAATTTATCCAATAAGTCTTCTGCAATCGATTTGTTTTTAGAACTGGAGTGACTAATAATGGTGTTTATAATAATCTCGTCGAGGGTAATTTCGAGGGTGTTGGTAGTTGTGTTACACAAATTATCAATGTCGGAAACAATCACACTGTATGTTAATTCTGCTGTATTCTCATCAATAAACTTGGAATAGGTGTTTGATGAAGACACATTGGGAGTCCAGGTATATAAATAGCTGCCTCCAATGTCTGTTGTTACAGTAAACTCCACATTTCCTCCCGATACAGGCAAGGTTTGGCTTGAAGGGAAGAAGTTGCTACTAAAAGCATCCAGCGAAGCTGTAAATGGAGGATTCGCTGTAACGGTAACATTTTTGGTTATGGTTTCGCATACGCCGGTAGAAGTAAGGCGGAATGCCGTTGTTTGTGTAGCACTGTAGCTGTATGTAAAAGTCCCTGCATTTGGAACAGGCATAAAAGCCGCTCCGTTTTCGCTCATTTCCCAAGCAATAGTTGCCGGTCCGTTGGCACTACCATCAATAGTAACGGTGGTGTTTCCGTCGCCACACACTTTGTTGTGCGAAGCCGTAAGGGTATTGGTAACTTGAGCCGGTACCGTTACATTGATAGTATCTACATACAAACATCCAGATTCAGCTTTGACATAGTATTTTGTTGTAGTACCGAAATTATCTGTTACAGGAATGGTTTGTGTTGTTTCACCTGTGGGTGATCCGGCTTTGTACCAGGTGTAAGCAATAGGCACTCCAGCTAATGTGTTAGGAGTTGAACTGGTAAATCCAATTGTTTCACTCGGGGAAATATTCGATTGATTGTTGCAATGATTCTCTGCACGCAATGATTCAAATATTGGTCTGGTGTTTACACTAATGGTATCGATAAAAGAGTGACAATTGCTGTCGTATGTTTTTACCCAATATTTAGCACTTGTACCATGGTCGTCGGATAAAACAATAGATTCGGTAATAGCCCCATTACTCCATTCATATTCAGGTGTTTGTCCGCCAAAAATAGCATCGTCAGTTCGGGTGCTACCTAGGCTAGATCCTTTACACAATGTTGTGGCTATGTTGGAACTAACTTGGTCTTTAATGCTAATAGCTGCTTTGGCGGTATCTACTAACTCACCCGTACCGAAACAATCACTTATTATCTTATAAACAATCATCGTTACCGGATAAACACCGGAAGATGTATATTTATGGGTGGTTTTATTTTCTGGACTGTAGATAGTATCTTTTACACCATCTCCAAAATCCCATTCGATTTTGTGAAAGGAATATTGTAAATCGGAATGGAAAGCCACATCGTCATTCATACAAATACCGTTTAGATTATTTGAGTTTAACGATGGGTCATTGTTAAGGAAGAACGAAGTGCTTGTTAAACGAGCAGAAGAACCTACAGAATATCCGTATTCAGCTTCTGGGTTTTGTGCATTATAACCGTACACGTAAGCATTAAATCCGCCTTTCTTAGAAACGATCTTATATGTAGATGTTGGTGAAATGTTGGATGTTACAGTTGAATAGTTGGTGTTTGCAGAAATAGTTGACCATCCTGAAAGGACTATAGGAGTAAAAGTTGATCCTATTAATTGATAAAAATAGACAGAATCTATAAATTCTGTAGGAGCTACAATAGATACTTTATTGGTTGGGGTGCTAGCGTTAGTGATACCGGTAAACATAATGCTGTCTAGATTTTGCTCGATAGGAGCCAGTACAATCATGGAAGCATCGTTGTTGTTTTTAACTTTGTTGATGAAGTCGGATGTAAACATGGCTACGCCAGTAGGTTTACTTGTTTGAATGTAGCATCCTGTAGATAACGGAAGTAGATACTCGTAATAGTCTGTTTGGTTTAGGGTGGCAACCAACACTCCGTTTATAGTAACGTCTGTGCAGGCTTCTGTTGCTACAACACGTACCCAATTATCGCCGGTATCTTCCGGGGCATTAATCAGGTATTCTTTTCCTAAAAGATGTTTCGGGAAAAGTTGCTCGTATTCATAATCGCCCGGATAACCGTGTTGATGACCTGAGAAAACAGCTATTCTTTTACATTTGTTGCCAGTTAAATTTCCATCGTCTTTGGTGCGGATAAGGGTTCCTGTTAAATCCAGTAATCCTTGAGCACGTATCTGATAGGTCTGTCCTTTATTCAGGGTAATGGTAATGTTCTTCAAGTCTTCTGATGCTCCCTGATAGTCTAGCAGACAGGTAGGGATGATCTCTATTTCAGTATTATTTTCTGTTGCCACAATTAAAGCTTCGGAGGCAAGAATATCACCGGTTTGTAAAAATCCAAGGTGGCTTATCACATAATATTCGTTTCCTAAGGCTTCATAAGGATAAACGTTGGCAGCATCTGTAGTCCAGTAGCCACTTAATGCGGCATAAATTGAAACATTCAAAGGCGTTATTCCATCAGACTCAAAAGTTTCTACAATATACCCTCTGTTGTCTACTACATTGGAAGCTATTTGGTAACAGGATGTCATCCCTGCTAAATGAACCACCTCATTGGCATCATTTCCATCGGCATAAGCCAGGTCTATCGTAGTTGTTCCGGATGTAAAAGCTCTGTTTACAGTAGCACCTAAGGCATCTGTAAATGTTGCTATACCATCTTTTTCAGACGATATGGTTAATATCATATTTTTTTCCCTATCCGGACGGGCACGGTTGAAACTAAAATAAAATTCGTGCCCTTGCGTACTTTGAGAAAAAAGTTCACCTAATAAAAAGAAGCAAACAAATAGTAATAGAAATATTTTTTTCATAGTGTATTTTTCTTTTTAATCAATATTATTTACACCAAACCTCTTTTTCAGAAAGCACCGGTTGACCTAGATCACTTATATAGATGTATGGTATATAGATTTCTCCTATAGCGCTGGTATTTGTGATAGTGATCACGGTTGTACCACTGCTATTGATAGTTCTTTGAAGGGATGTTCCTTTGTTATTATATCCGCTTATTGAACCTGTAGTTATAGGCAATCCGCTTATATTGTCAGTTATTGTAAAAGTTCTAGTACCACCCGGAGCATAAACGGTTGCCTGAATTGATCCTACTTTGTCGGTTGTAATGGTTATTTGTTCGCTTGGAGCTAACACATATGCACCATACTGAGTGGTGGTTGATGCCTTAGAATCGGCATTTTCATCATAAGCAGTTGCCGGTGAAATATATGCAGGTACTGCATACGAAGCCCCATCCATATGACTTGCATAGGGTAAGGTTCTTAATACACCATCTCCTGTAGTGAAGTTGATGGTTGTTCCTGCAACGGGGTTGCCGTATTTGTCGGTATAAACACCTGCCGGTATGGTAATGGTATAAGGTGTTAAACTAGTCAATCCACTGAAAGGTATGGTTACTCTATTGCCGATAATAGAAGGTGCTCCTAATACACCACCTCCACTTATACTTACAGCGCCTGCACCTGCAATTAGATTTTCGTCATAATTCAAAGTAATCATTCCTGCAAGGGAAGCATTTGTATCAGTATCTGAAGGATTTGAACTGGTCAAAGTAGGAGCCGTTCCGTCAAAAGTTGTTTTAATAGTATATTCTTTTTGAGTACTACCATCTTCTGCTGTAATAGTATATTTAACAAGGTTTGTGAAATCTTGAACTAATGTAGAGTCAGGACTTTCATTAGCAAAAGGAGAAATAGTAAACCTAGCAGGTGGTATCGATGAAATTGCCGCACTTTGTGATGCTGCGACAGTTACTCTTACGGTGTCACCATCAAATACTACCGTCTCTTCTGGAATTCCAAGGATAGAAAATGTAGTCAAATTACAAGCAGAACTTGGAGGAGCTTTAGTTAAAGTTACCGTGTAGTTTTGTGTGGTTAAGTCTTCTGCTTGAACAGTAAAAGGAGTACCGGGAGCGCCTACAACAAATGGTTGTAATCCTGTCGTTAAAAGAGTAGCATAATTAGATACCAATACATTGTACGGTTCATAAGATCCCGGAAGAATAGTACTGTGAGGAACTGTAACAGCAATGGTTTTAGCGCCCTCGTTGATTACTCCTATTGCTCCTAGTAATTCAAAAGTAAGTATAGATTTTTCAGTACTAACTGTTCTTGCAGTTGTTCCTGATGCTTCTGGAGAGTTTTGATTTGTAATGCCATCGCCTTGAGCAATAACTTTGATAGTATAAGTAGAATTAGATAGTAAAGCTGAAAATGGTTGATTTAAAACTCCTGCGCCTACTATATAAGAGTGAATTAATGTTGTGCCTTGGTATAAATTTACAATATAACCGGTAGCACCAACTACTGCATCCCAGTTTGCCGTTAGACCGGTAGTAGTAATTGCTGTAGCAGCTGTAACATTTGGGCTAGGTAATTTTGGAAGACCATACGCAGAATAATCCAAAATTTTTATATAATCAATATTCCAATCTGCTCGACCTTGATCTGACACATCTCCAATTTTAAATTGACCTAAATTTTGAGTTCCGGTTGTTGCCGGACTGTCATCTATCCATTTTGTATTATCAAACCAAAGATCCCAACAATCGTTTGCTAAGTTTTCAGAACTTCCATTAGGTCCGGGATAGGTAATAGCGCTACCGGAATTGTTTATTACAAAAGTCCATTTTGTGTATGTGTTTTCTTGTGCAGACATATTGCTGCCATTTAATGGGGAAGTGCCGGCGTAATCGTTTATTATGGCTCCATTAGTTTGATTAGCGTATCGCATCATAAAGCCTGAATGAACATTGGCATTATTTGGTTTTACAGGAGTTGCAGTATATGGGTCATTAACTAATCCGCTACCAAACAATATAGTAAATTTTCCAGTACTTCCTGAAGATGTAATATCGTGTTTAGAACGCATCTCTAACATAACGACATCAGGTATAGAAGAAAAATTTACCGTTCTTGAGGCACACCATTGAAATTCTGTCCTTTCACTATGAATAACAAATTCTCCTAAAGAACTAGAATTTATATTAAGGTATGAAGAACTGTTTTTTCCTGCTATAATAGATGTGAACTGAGCTGTATCAGGTGTAGCTGAAACATAGTCTGTGTGTGTAATTTCCCCAAAAACATTTACAGGTATTTCATCAACGGCTCCGTTAAATTCCTGATAGAAAAGCACGGGAGTTTGTGATTTTACAAATACTGATAAGAGTAAAAGTGTAAATAATGTTGCGAAGCGAAACTTTTTCATATGATTAATATTCAATTAATTACAATATAAATAGCTTATTTTTTAAAGTAAATCTTCTATAGGTTTATTTAAAACCTACAAATATAAGTTAACTATATCAGTTTTAGCAAATAAATGTGAGATTTTATGTTAAAAAATCAACAAAAAAAGTTTTTTACTTTACAACATCTTACTTTCTTAAATGGTTTTAGGTTCATTGGCAGTTTTGTATTCAAATACTTAGAAAAAGATGCCTGCATCTGCGGGGTAATCATTAAACTAGTGCCATCCTAAAGTTTGTAACTGCGGGTTGGAAAACATTGTAAATGTACAACTTTACCCATTTTCTGTTAATCATATTTATATAACTAGTTTTTTATCTTGTGCTTATTTCTTTTATTTTTATTATTTCTGTACATACTATTCAATTATTTTTCTAAATATTAAATAATTGATAAACAGTTTTCTGAGTTGATTATTTCGTGCTTTTTTGGAATTTAAACTACGTTAATGTTAAGAACTTATTTTTTTTTGCATGTTAAAATAATGTATTTTGTGCTTTTTTGCAAAAAACAGATAAAAAGGCAGTATCTTGTGTAACTAATTTTTAAGATATTCGTCTTAACTTTTGTGTGATTGATGGATTTAAAACAGTTTGAAATAGAAGTACTTCTTTTGAAGGATAAAATTGCGCGGCTTGCTTTTTATTTATTAGGAAATAATGAGGAAGCTGAAGATGCCACGCAAGAGGTGTTTTTGAAACTTTGGCACATAAAAGATGAGTTGGAGGTGGTTGATAATATGCAAGCCTTTGCGTTGCGTATAACACGCAATTTGTGTTTGGATAAGATAAGGGCACAAAACAGGCGTTTGCAAAAAAACGAAGCCATTGAAGAGTCACTAAAAGAGCGGGCAGATAACCCTCATGAACAAACAGAAATAAGGGATTTGTTGTCGGTTATTAAAAAGCAGATAGCCGCCTTGCCAGAAACACAAAGAACAGTTATTACTTTAAGAGATATTGAGGGGTTGGAGTTTGATGAAATAGCCGAAATTACCGGCATGAATGAAAATGCTATAAAAGTAAACTTGTCGAGAGCCAGAAAAAAAATTCGTTCCTTATTTACCGAAAAATAATTTGCATACATACCCCATTTAGCATGAAAAATAAAAAGGCTTTAGTAGATAAATTTTTTGCAGGCAACACCAATTTGCATGAAGAGCAGATGTTGAAAAAGCATTTTTCCAAGCATACAAGTGAGCCAACAGATGCCGGTGTTAGTAAAATGCTTACTGCATATACTACCCTTGCTCAAGAAAAAGTGCTAAGTAATAACTTTGACAAAGCACTAATGGCTAAAATAAGGGTTTCAAATCCAAAAACCCGTAGTTATGTTTGGCATTGGTCTTCGTTATCTATTGCAGCTTCCTTGCTTTTTGCTGTTGGGATTTTTACTTTCTCCGAAAAGAAAGAGGCTTATGTAATTGAACAAGGTGTGCGGTATGACGATATGGAAAAAGCTGTTGGGTATGCTGATAAAGCAATTAACGAAGCTATTGCTCCGCTAAAACTTAGCATGCAATCGTTACAGCCTATAAAAGGATTGGAAGGCGCGCTTATTCCTGTTTCGAAAGGGGCACTTTTAATCGATAATAGTAAGTAATTAAATTAAACAAGCTATTAAAATCAGAGTACTATTGATGAATAAGAAAGTTAGTTTTTTGTTGGGACTGTTGTTACTGGTAAATGTGGTGGTAAATGCCCAAACAGTATCGTCTTTTTTTGAGAAATATGCCGAAAATGAGCAGTTTAGGTTTGTTTCTATTTCGAAGGGAATGATAAATTTAGCCAGCTTGTTTGGAAAAGAAGATGCAGGGAATGAGCTAATGCTTTCGCACCTTGACGAAATGAAAGTGTTAACCTTGCATGCTTCAAGAAAATCGAATAGCGCCAAGGCTTTTTTTGTAGATATAGAATCATTGCTCGATACAAAACCGGCTTTTGTTGGTTTGATGGAAGCTAGAGAAAAAGGGGTGTATACCAAAGTATTAAACAGGCAAAATAAAAATAATAAAACAG
The DNA here is from genome assembly GCA_945897785.1 of Paludibacter jiangxiensis. Lineage (GTDB taxonomy): Bacteria > Bacteroidota > Bacteroidia > Bacteroidales > Paludibacteraceae > JAFGVL01. Next base: position 25,682 of record CAMDGD010000008.1, on the reverse strand, counting down.
ATATAGTTATTGTTTCCAAGTCGGATACTGTACAGCATGTAATTTGGCTTAGCGGAAAAATAGCTACCGAAGAATTACAAAGAATGATAAAAAAATAATGGTTTTGTTTATTTATTCGAACAGCAGCGAATAAGTGTTTTTTATGTAAAATTACTTGAATCATTTTTGTAAATTTGCCGAAGCTGAATTTTTAGTTTCGGCAAATTTTTTATTTTTAATTTTGATTGAAAATTATTGTAGTTAAATGCCTGTTCTTTTAAAGTAGATTTCATGAAACTAGTAATTATAAAATACAACGCAGGAAATACACAATCTGTAATTTATGCATTGGAGCGCTTAGGGTATACTGCCGAAGTGAGTGATGACCCTGCGGTGATAAGGGCTGCAGATAAGGTTATTTTTCCGGGCGTTGGCGAAGCCGGTTCGGCTATGCGCTATTTGTGCGAAAGGGGACTGGATAAAGTGATTGTTGCATTAACACAACCGGTATTGGGTATTTGTTTAGGCTTACAGTTAATGTGTGCTTATACCGAAGAGGGTCCCGTAGCTTGTTTGGGTATTTTTCCGCAACAGGTAAAACTATTCCCTCCGGTAGAGAAAGTGCCTCAAATTGGATGGAATACCATTTTCGACTTAAAATCGCCTCTTTTTAAGAATGTTAACGATTCTTCTTATGTGTATTATGTTCATAGTTTTTATGCGGAACTAGGCGAAAATACCATTGCTACAACCAATTATATTACCAATTATAGTGCTGCTTTGTGTAAAAATAATTTTTATGCTATGCAGTTTCATCCCGAAAAATCGGGTGATGTTGGGGAGCAAATGTTGAAAAATTTCATTGCGTTGTAGCGTAACTATAGTTGGCTTTGCCTATAATGACTTTCAGCGTTACTTAGTGTAATTCATAGCACGACCGAAGGGAGTAAATATCCAACTATCGTGAAACTGCTATCTTTAATAGACCAAAAATAGATGTTAACAAAAAGAATCATCCCGTGTTTGGATGTAAAAGACGGACAAACAGTTAAAGGAATTAATTTCTTAAATATTCAGTCAGTTGGTGATGCAGTAGAGTTAGGTTCTTTGTATGCCAAAATGGGTGCAGACGAACTGGTGTTTCTAGATATTACGGCAACCAACGAGAAACGAAAAACCCTATCTGAATTAGTTACCCGGATAGCTAAACATATTAATATTCCCTTTACCGTAGGTGGAGGTATTAGTAGTGTTGAGGATGTGTCGGTGTTGCTTGCTTGCGGTGCTGATAAGATTTCGGTAAATACAGCTGCAGTGAAAAACCCCTTGTTGATTAAAGAACTGGCAGGGCAATTTGGTAGTCAGTGTGTTGTGTTGGCAGTAGATACAAAGTTTGAAAATAACGATTGGTTTGTGTATTTAAATGGGGGAAGAGTACCAACTGAAATTCGTACCAAAGATTGGGTTAAACAAGCCGTTGCCTTAGGTGCAGGTGAAATTCTACTTACATCGATGAACCATGATGGTACTAAGGATGGTTTTGCTCTGGATATTACCAGAGATATTTCAGCATCGGTTAATGTACCTGTAATAGCAAGTGGTGGTGCCGGTAAAATGGAACATTTTACCGATGTATTTACTCAGGGTAAAGCAGATGCCGCTTTAGCTGCCAGTATTTTTCACTATAAAGAAATTGAAATTGCCGATTTAAAAGCATTTTTGAAAAACGGGGGTGTTGCTGTTAGGGTGTGATAGCTTCTGTTGTGGAGTTTCTCTAAAAATTAATTCGCTTCACTTTATGCCCTTTTGCTGTAAGTATTTGATGTATTTTCTCTCTAAAATCTCCTTGAATAAGAATTTCTCCATCGCGTGTTGAGCCACCTACACCGCAGATGGTTTTTATTTCGCGGGCAAGTTTTTTTAAATCATCATCCGAACCAATAAATCCGCTAATTAATGTGGCTTGTTTGCCGTTACGGCCTTTTTTATCTAGTTCAATGCGGAAAAAATGAGTTTCTTTTGCTTGGATAAGATTTTTTTGTTGTTGATTTTCATGTGCATAGTCAGTTGGTAACAATGCATTTAATTGGTCTTTCCAATCTGCTTTCTTCATCTAATTATTCTGTTTAATTACAAATACTTGCGTCTATTTTTATCACCGAACAAAAATAGCTGTAATAATTTTATTATTTTTGCATTAAATCGAAAATACTTGACATGAACAATGTTATTTTACAAGAGCAACGGATTCCTGAACCGGCATTAAGGCGTTTGCCCTGGTATTTGGCCTATGCAAAACTGTGTAAAGCTAATGGTGATATGTATATTTCGTCAACACAAATTGCCCACGATATAGCTGTTGATGCCTCTAAGGTAGCCAAAGATTTGTCGTATGTGCAGGTCTCAGGAAAAACCCGTGTGGGATACGAGGTAAATTTATTGGTTAGTGTATTGGAAGATTTTTTGGGCTTTACCCGCACACATAAGGCTTTTATTTTTGGCGTTGGGAGTTTGGGTGGGGCGTTAATCCAAGATAATGGTTTGACGCAGTTTGGGTTAAAAGTGTGTGCCGGCTTCGATGTTAAATATGAGCTTTCTGGAACTCGAATTAACCACATTCCTATTCATCATGTTGATCGTTTTCTTGAACTGCAAAAACAAACGAATACGGAGATTGGTATTTTAACTGTTCCGGTAAATAAAGCCCAGTCGGTAGCAGAATTGATGATAGATGGAGGGATTAAAGCAATTTGGAATTTTACCCCTTTTCGAATTAAAGTTCCTGAAACAATTATTGTTCAAAATACTTCAATTTATGCTCATTTAGCGGTAATGTTTAACCGTTTAACAGATATTCAAGTATGAAAATTATTGCGGTAGGAATGAATTATCCGGATCATATTAAGGAGTTGGATAGTAAAACACCCAAAGAGCCTGTACTCTTTATGAAGCCTGATTCGTCTTTAGTAAAGAATAACAAACCTTTTTTTATACCGAGCTTTTCTTCAGAGATTCATTATGAAACCGAGTTGATTGTGCGTATTGATCGTTTAGGGAAGAATATTAGTGAAAAATTTGCTTCGCGATATTATAGTAGCATTGGGATAGGCATAGACTTTACGGCACGCGATGTACAACGAACGCTTCGTGCTGATGGTAATCCTTGGGAAGTAGCAAAGGCTTTTGACGGATCGGCTGTAATAAGTGATTTTTATCCTTTAGTAGATTTTGGAAACGCTATTGAAGCATTGCATTTTAGTTTGAATTTAAATGGTAAGCTTGTGCAAAAGGGTTTTACCGGAGATATGATTTTTAATGTTAACGAGATAATTGCCTATGCCAGTAAGTTTTTTACGCTAAAAATTGGGGATATTATTTTTACCGGAACGCCGGTTGGGGTAGGCCCGGTTACTATAAATGACCATATAGAAGGTTATTTGGAAGACAAGAAAATGCTCGATTTTATGGTTAAGTGAGCAAGTAATTTTCAATTGAATCAAAATGAATTATAAGTTATTTTTCACAAACAGGTAAAATCTCAGAAGTCGGGACTTCGGAAATACCTCAGCCATTAAATGATTAAACATTTTACCCAAGAGTGTGTTTTTTACTTATACAAAAAAAATGAAATACTTACACATCATATTATTTTTCTTTCTAGTATTTTCAGTAAAAGCTACCGAAAATTCACCACAGCAATTGTCACTGCAATTGCAATGGAAAGGAATTGAACGGTTTGCTGATGAACAAAGGCTTGTTTTTGATCAAGCAGTTTATTCAGGTATCGGTGAATTGCCTTATTATTCGCGTCAAATTTCTTTGTTGGCTAATCAGGAAATTGATTCTTTACGGATAGAGAATCCTGTTTTTGCCAATTTCTCTGCCGAAGAACTTTTGTTGATTGAGAACCATGCTGCTGCAATAGCCGATACTGTAGTGCTTAATTGCACTTACTTACACAATAAAAAAGAAAAAAATGCCTTGATTTCTTTTTTGCCCATTGTGTATCAAAATGGTGTATATAAAAAATTGGTGTCGTTCAGTTTATCTTTTGTAGTCAAATCTTTTCCTTCGCTTCGGTCGGCAAGTACTACAGGCGTACATTCTTTTGCTTCAAACTCGGTATTGCAAACAGGGAAATGGATTAAAATTAGTGTTAGCCAATCTGGTATTCATAAAATTTCGTACAACGATTTGCTTAGTTGGGGAATTACCAACCCTCAGCATGTGCGTATTTTTGGTTATGGTGGCGCCATGTTGCCCGAAGATTTTAGCAAAGCTAAAGCCGACGATTTGCCACAGATAGCCGTCTGGAAAGAAAAAGGGGCTGATGGGGTATTTAATGCCGGCGATTTTTTATTGTTTTATGCTCAGGGTCCTGTATCGTGGACATACAATCAATCGGTTTCGGCTTTTGTGCGCACCATGAATTCCTATAGTTTTTCGGGCTATTATTTTATTACTTCGGATGTTGGTGTAGATAAAACGATTGAACCTGCAACTGCTTTGTCGGGTGTTTCTACGGTGTCGGTTACCGATTTTCTCGATTATCAATTGGACGAGAACGAAACCCGCAATATTCTTTCATCAGGTAGAGAGTGGTATAGCGAAGAGTTCGGCCCAACGGCTGAATATACTTTCTCTTATATATTTCCCAATATTGTTACGGATAAAAATTGTAAGATTAGGGTCGATGCCGCCGCAAAGTCTTCGCAGAGTACAAGTATGTCTGCTTTTTTAAACGGGTTAAGTTTAGGTAGTTTCACCTTTCCTATTTCGGGCACATATGATGGGGCTAGCAAAAGAGTACAAGATTTTTCGGCCTTACCTTCATCCGCTAGCTTGCAAGTTAAATTAAGATACAATAACGCAAGTACAACAAAAGCATGGTTAAACTATATCAGCATAAATGCTTACCGCCAATTAAGCATGTATGGAAACAGTATGTTTTTCCGTAATCCGGATATTGTACAGTCCAATCAATTGGCGTCATTTTCCGTAAGCGGTAACGAGGGTTTGCTCGTGTGGGATATTACCGATGCTTCAAATGCTAAACAACTACCAACCGTTTATAGTGCCGGTCAATATACTTTTTTAGATTCGGCCGAAGTGCTTAAGGAGTATGTGGCTTTATACCCTTCGGGAAGTTTTTTAAGTCCTCAGTTGGTAGGCGGGGTGCCAAACCAAAATATGCACGGCTTGCCGCAGTATGATATGGTTATTATTACGCACCCCGACTTTTATTCGCAAGCAGAACAGTTGGCTCAAAAACACCGTGTAAAAGATGGCCTATCTGTAGTTACCCTAACGCCAACAGAAATTTACAACGAATTTTCATCCGGCACTCCTGATGCAACTGCTTTTCGGTGGTTGATGAAGATGTTTTACGATAGGGCTCTATCGCAGGCTGATGCGCCAAAATATTTGCTGCTTTTTGGTGATGGTACATACGATAACCGGATTATTGACTCGAAGAATAAAGATGTTAGTAAACTGATTACTTATCAGGCAAGCAATTCCTTGAATGAAATATTATCTTATGTAAGCGATGATTATTTTGGCTTATTAGATGATAACGAAGGGGCAAATATTGCCTCAGAACAAATAGATATAGGTATAGGTCGCTTACCTGTGTCAACGCAAGAGCAGGCTAACGATATGCTAACTAAGATTAGTAATTATATTGATGATACACAAAAGGGATATTGGAAAAACCGACTGGCTTATATTGCTGACGACGACGATGATTTATTGCATACCTCCCAAGCTGATCAGTTGGTAAAATCTATTGAATCCACTTATCCTTCTTTTCAACCTAAACGGTACTTTTTAGATGCTTTTATTCAAGAGAAGTCAGCTAGTGGAGAGTCTTATCCGTTGGCAAAAGAGAGTTTATTTAATTTGATAAATAAAGGATTGATGTTGGTTAATTATACCGGACATGGGAGTATTGAAGGCTTAGCCAACGAAAAGATTATTAGTAGAAACGATGTGTCGGGAATGTATAACAAGGTGTTGCCGCTTATGGTAACTGCTACTTGTAGTTTTAGTCGGTTTGATAATACCGGTTCTTCTACCGGCGAAGATATCTTGTTAAACAATCATGGAGGAGTAATTGGCTTGTTTACTACTACGCGTACAGTCTATGCTTACAATAATTTTGAATTGAATAAGGAGTTTAATAAATATATCTTTAAAATTGAAAATGGGAAACCGCTATCTTTAGGAGAAATAATGCGTAGAACAAAAAACGGACGAGTAGGTGATGTCAATAGATTGAATTTTACGCTGCTTGCCGATCCTGCCCTTGTGTTGCCTATTCCTATTAATCAAGTTGTTGTAACAGAGATAGCTAGTAATTCCAATGTTGTAGCAGATACGATTCAGGCATTGAGTACGGTTACTGTAAAAGGGGAAATATTATCGTCCGATTCTGTCCTTTTAAGTCAGTTTAACGGAGTATTAACGGCTAGTGTTTTTGATAAAAAAATGTCGGTTAGTACTTTGGGTAACGAGAGTGCATCAATTTATACTTATTCTGACAGAATAAACACCCTTTTCTATGGCAAAACAACTGTAGCCAATGGCTTGTTTACGCTGACTTTTATGGTGCCTAAAGATATTGCGTATAATATTGATTTTGGTCGAATTAACTTTTATGCGGCTGATGAAACAAACGACTTGGAGGCTCAAGGTTCTTTCGAAGATTTTTATATCGGTGGTTCAAAATCCGATTTCCAGTTCGAAAATCATGGCCCTGTAATAGATATGTATCTTAATGATCCAGGATTTAAAAACGGACAAATTGTTGATGTTACACCAGTTTTATTTGCCAATGTAAGTGATGAGCATGGGGTAAATACAGTAGGTGGTGGTATAGGGCACGATTTGTTTCTGCAATTAAATAATGACCCAAACTATAGTTATGTTTTGAATGATTATTACGAGTCTGCCTTAGGCGATTTTCGTTCCGGTTCTTTGGTGTATGAACTGCCTACTTTAACCGATGGTTACTATACGATGACATTTAGGGCTTGGGATTTATTGAACAACTCATCAACCAAAAGCATATCATTTAAAGTACAACGTGGGGTAAAGCCTAGCTTATTTACTCTTTATGCGTATCCGAATCCGGCCGAGAGCGAGGTTCGTTTTGCGCTTACGCACGATCAGCCACATTCGGAAATGAAAATTAAGCTGTTTGTGTATAGCCTTACCGGTGAGGTTTTGTGGAATAATACTCAGGTAATTTATGCGGATGAAAACAAAAGCGAAATCCGTTGGGATTTGGTAACACAGGCCGGTAGAAAATTGTCGCGCGGATTGTATCTGTATAGTGTTTTTGTAGAATCTGAAGAGCAAAGTGAATTTTCGGTAAAATCAAATAAATTATTGGTCAAATAACAATAATTTGAGAGTTTTTCGTTATATATTATGATATTTATTGTATTATTGCATTCTTTTTTAAAAATATATTAATCATTTATCAATGAAAAAAATAGTAATTTTTAGTGTTTTATTATTAGCCACTGTTGTTGTTTTCTCTCAAGGTGAACAAGATTCTCGTCTTAATCCTTTAATATCTGCTGTTCCTTCTTTAACAATAACCCCTGATGCTCGTGCCGGTGGTATGGGTGATGTTGGTGTTGCTACTTCGGCAGATGTTAACTCTCAACACTGGAATCCTTCCAAATATGCTTTTATGGAGAGTCCCGGCGGTGTATCATTCTCCTATACACCATGGATGAGCAAAATCGTTAAAGATATCAATTTGGCTTATTTGTGTGGTTATTTTAGGGTTGCCGAAAGGCAAACTATCAGTGCTTCGTTGCGCTATTTTTCATTGGGAGAAGTTGATTTAACTAACGCAGATGGTACTATTTTAACATCAACACAACCAAGTGAGTTTGCTATTGATGCGGCTTATTCTATGTTATTATCTGATCGGTGGTCGGCTTCTGTTGCAGGTCGTTTTATTTATGCCGATTTAAGTGGCGGTATGGTTGAAGATTTGTATCCCGGTATTTCTGTTGCTGCCGATATTTCTTCTACCTATAAGATGCCGATTGCTTTCCCTATGGATGATGGGTCATTGGCTTTCGGGTTGAATATCTCAAATATAGGTTCTAAAATATCATACGATAAAGGCAGCCAGAATTTGTTTATACCAACCAACATGCGTTTAGGAACTTCGATTGAATATCCACTAGATAAGTTTAATAAGATTGCCGTTAGTTTAGATATTAATAAATTATTGATTCCTAGTACTCCTATTCAACTAGGAGTAGATTCTATAGCTAGAGAAGCTTACTTAGAAGCAAACGATGATTATCAAAATACCTCGCCTTTGGCTGGTTTGTTTCGTTCTTTTGGTGATGCTCCCGGAGGGTTTTCTGAAGAGTTAAGAGAAATTGCTTGGGCCTTAGGTTTTGAGTATATTTACAATCAACAGTTTTTTGTTCGTGGAGGGTATTTTAACGAGTCTGACACTAAAGGAAGTCGTAAGTTCTTTACTGCCGGTGCAGGGTTTAAATTGAATATGTTTCAGCTCGATGCTTCGTATGTAATCTCTGTAGCACAAACCAATCCTTTAGATCAAACTGTGCGTTTTTCTTTGTCGTTTGATATGGATGGGTTAAAAGACTTAGCAAGATAAAAAAGGTTTTTTAAAAATATTGGAAACAAGTTGTTACTTTTGTAGCAACTTGTTTTTTTTATATGCCTACTCATACTCATATAAACAACTAGTTGGGGTATTTTTTATAGCCATAACTGTTAATTTTTTTTGCGATGAAAATAAGAATTGGTTTAGGATACGATGTCCATCAGTTGGTAGAAGGTAGAGCCCTTTGGTTGGGAGGTATTCAATTAGATTATCCCAAAGGATTAGCCGGACACTCTGATGCTGATGTGCTAATTCACAGTCTGTGTGATGCCTTATTGGGAGCTGCAAATCTAGGCGATATAGGAGTTCATTTTCCCGATACTTCAGCCACTTACAAGGATATTGACAGCAAAGTGCTGTTAAAAAAAACAATGAAACTGATACGGAATAAAGGCTACGAAATTTGCAATGTGGATATTACTGTATCTGCCGAAAAACCTAAATTAAAACCACATATCCCTTTAATGAGAGAAACACTGGCTAAAGTAATGCAGGTAGCTGTCGATGCTGTTTCTATTAAAGCAACAACAACCGAAAAGCTTGGTTTTGTTGGCAGAGAAGAAGGTATTGCCTCGCAAGCCGTTGCCTTACTTAGCGCAATCGAAGAAACTGTTTAAACAGTCTCTAAAAAGAAAAAGCCAACCCTAACATGGCGTTAAATCCAATTACTTCATAGCCGTTCCATAGTTCATAGTGACTATTTGCTAAGTTGTTAATTTTTAAGAAACTAGATACTTTGCTGCTGTGTGCGTAATATAAGCCAAGATTTATATCGATAATCGGATCTAACGAAGCCGCGGTTCCATCAAGGGTGCGAATTTCTCTTCCGGTGGCTATATAAGTATTTAGGTTTACTGTTGTTTTTTTAGTCAGCTTCATGTCTGTTTCAAAATCAAATTCGTGCTTAGGTATATGCCAAGCTTCAATTCCGTTGGGTAACTTTTTCCATGCATTGTATTTCCAACCGATAATAAATCCAAACACTTGATTGTAGTTGTAATTGATACGAATATTGCCGTTTAATACCGTAGCATCATAATAATTTACTGTAAACGAGTTGGTGTATGAAGGGGCATTGCTGATGGCATTAAACACCGTTTCGTTAATAAAGAAATGCTGATTTTTTATTGATTTTTGTCGCACAGACATGTCTATTAAAAAATTATACAGCAGCTTTATTTTTAATCCTCCATAAATGTCAAAAGGCGTGTAGCTATCTTTTATTTTTTCATTTAAATTCCCGTATTTATTTAAAGCTACCATCTGTTGCATTGTATTGGCTTGGTAATCGCCTGTAATACCACCGTATGCAAATATCGATTTGTTTACCAGTGTTGCTTCTCCTGCAATGTCGGCAGTGGGCACAAAACCTTTCCCGGCTTCTTTTTTCGAGAAGATGGTTTTTACACCCATCCGTAGTTTCCACTTGCTTTGTTCAAAAGCAAAGAACGGATTTAATCGGAATACACTGTAGTTGAATTGATTAGTGGGATAGGCAGTATGGCTATTGTTGTAAAATAAGTTTTGAAGCTGAAAGTCGATACCGGCTTTGTTTTCATCAATTTTTTTATCGTAGGTTAAATGGGTGTGAATTTGTTGTTCTGTTAGCCCTTTTTGTGCTGAAAAACCACTGTAGCTACCGTTAATGGAATAATTGTAATCTCTCTCAGAAGGGATAGTTTTGTATCCGCTTGTCATGTTCCATCTAGTAATAGCGGCATTTGTTGGTAAAAAGTCTTTTCCTAAAACCGAACCTCCGGTATGTGTATACAGGGTGTCGGCTTCAATACTATTTTTGCCGTAATAATTAAATCCTTCAAAGCCATAAGTAGCATCAATCATAAATTCTCCGTATTCACGGTATCGTCGAAATGCTATCCCTCCTTGGTTTTGGTGATGCTTTTTTTCTGTAAAAACACCCTTGTGGTTAGCGTTGATATCTAATCTGTATTCAGGTTTATTTAGTAACGGGTACATAAAATCGGCTAAAGTTGTAATACTGCTTCCTGCACCTAAACGGAGGAATCCGTCTTTTCGTACTGGAATTGGAGGGGTTTTTAGTCGTGCCGACTCCAGTGCCCGAATTTGATACAGTGGATCCATTATCGTAGAGTAGGGGGAATATTGCACATCAATAGTCTTAACCTCAGGGTCTAACACTGAAGGGATGGTATTGATTTTCCCTGCGTCTTGGATTGTAGGAACATAGTCTTTTTGTATTGTAACATCTCTTTTAATAATAGTAGAGTCTGTTGTTTGCCCATGCATTGCTAGTATGCTTATTAAAAGCCATGTGCATGTTAAAGTATATTTCAATTGTTTCATAAGTGTATATAAAGCGATGTGTTTAAATCAATTTTATTCAATAATGGTATTTTTTTCTCGTAAGCTTATGCCATCCATCCGTTCTAATATTAAATCAGGAATGGTATCTTGTGCAGTATAGTTTTCTTGTAAACTAAGCAAGTATTGTTTTGCTTGGAAATCGTCTCCTCGTTTTATATAAATATCTACTAATAAAATAAAAGCTCGTGCCAACCAATACTGGTGTGGTGTACCTTTTCCAATATAATCAGTTATTTCAGCTTCAGCCTTTTTGTCGTCTCCTGATTCGAAATAATAATTTGCTAGCAAGTATTTACTTTCGGCTCCGGATGGTGTCCGTATGTCGGTAGCTAAAATTTTTAAGTCATCTAATGCTTTTTCGGGGGCATTGGCTAGTATTAAAGCCTTTGTTCTATAAAAACGCGCTTCGCGAGCCAATTTTTGATCTACCCCTTTGTTTGCTAATATTTCTTCGGCAATGGCAATGGTTGTTTCAGTTTGATTCAACAAGAAACTACTCCGTAGCACGCCAATTTTAGCTGCTTGTATATTTTCGGGGTTTACGGCAATAATTTGTAATTGTTTAAAAGATGCCAAGGCTACATTGTATTCGGTCTTGTCGTATGCAATTTCAGAGAGCCGTGCAAGTACTGTTTCCATATAAGGGTTTCCTAGCATGTTGGCTAATTGTTGGTAGTGAATATAGGCTTTGTCGATAGCATTACTCATATAGTAGCAGTCGGCTAAATAATAGTGCGCAGCTGTGCAAAAGCGTCCTTGTTCGCAAAAGTTTTGTAGGTAATTTTCAAAGCCCTTTGTAGCTTCGCTTAAGTTATTTTTCATGTACGAGCGTTCCGCAGCCAAAAAGGTTAGGGAGTCTTCTTTTGATGGGTCGCTAACAACAATGCCAGAGCCTAGCGTTTTGGTATATGCAAAAAACGCATCAACCTTATTTTCTTCTACATATATTGATTCGAGTGTTTCTAAAGCTGTTCTGGTTTCTTCGCTACTTGGATAATTGCTAATCACTTGTTTAAATGCTTCTATAGCTTCGGTAGTTTTGTTTTGGTTGTAATACAACATACCTATTTCGAAAGCAGCTTTTCGAGATAGGGGAGCTTGTGGATATTTTGCAATAAGAATTTTGTATGCATCAATGGCCTTGTCTTCTTCTTCGAGTAACACAAAAGCACGACCCATTTCGTAAAAAGCATCGTCGTGAAAATCAGAGTGAGGATAAGTCATTACGAGTTTTTGCAAGCCAAGGACCTTGCCGCGGTAATTTTTTTGTAATCCCTGAACAAAGGCTTTTTGGAACGAAGCATAATCGCCGTTTTTTCCTCCTTTTTGTATCGATTGTTCGTAGTATTTTTCGGCATTATCAAAATCACGACTAATAAAATAACAATCGGCCAATCGATCTAGTGCATCGGCATAGGTTGTAGTGCTTGAATTCTTTTCGCTTGTGATGTATTTGTAAAACATCGGTTTCGCTTCGTTGTAGTTTTGCTGATTAAAATAGGTGTAAGCAATATTGTAATTTGCTAAATTATATTCGGGCATTTCTTCGGCTCCTCGTTTATTCAAGAATTCGATAAAGTCTTTTCTAGCTTGATCAAATTTTTTGAGTCGATAGTAACTCTCACCTCTCCAGTAATATATTTGTGCATTCTTTAGTTTTGGCGAGGCTTCGCTTAAGGCATTGGTAAATATTTCTATGGCATCTTCTAAATTCCCTTTAACAAATTGTTCTGTTCCCACCTGAAATAAAATATAGGCTTTTACATCACGCATCTCCGGACTTAAATTCTTTAGTTTTGATAAGGAGATACTTGCGGCTACAAAGTTTTTGGATGACATATATGCGGTAACCAGATTCTCGTAGATTTTATCGCGGTATGTTGAGTTTGGGTATTCGGTTAAGAATTTTTCAAAAGCGTTTATTGACTCCCCAAAAGGAGTTGTTGTTTCGAGGGTTGATAAGGTATAGTTGTAAGCGGCTTCTTCTTTTATGGTAGGGTCAAAATCCATTGTTGAAGCAGTAGCATATGCCATTCGTGCGTTATTCTTTTGGTCAATAGCAACATAGCTATGCCCTAAATGCAAGTAAGCATTTTGCGATAAAGAGTCTTTTACCGTAGTTACTTTGGCTAAATATTTTGCCGCATTGCTAAAGTCTTTGGTTTTATAGTAAGACATGCCCATGATATACATATCGTTTCGCATAACCTTTTTTGATCCACTTTCATATCTTTTCATGTATTCTATGGTTTGCGTATAGTCGTTTTTTTGATAAGCACACTCACCCAAAATACGATATACCTCCGCATTATTTGGATTTTGTGGATTTAGCGCCAGCACTTTATCCGCATAAGGCAATAGTTCGTCGTACTGTTTTTGTATATAGTAGATTTGTATGATGTAATAGGGAACAAAGGCAGCAAACTCAGGACTTTTTTCGATGGCTAAAAAACCGGGTAGGGCAGTTTCGTAGTTTTTTAAGCAATAATCAGCATAGGCAGCGTAATAAGTGGCTGCTATTTCGTATTTTGAATTTTTCCCTTTTATTGTTTTAAATTGTGTTTTTGCTTTTGCATATTGTTGGGTTTCGATAAGGGCATACCCTTCGTAAAAGCTTGCATCTAAGCTTTCTTTTTTGCTAAGGTGTTTTTTGTTTATTTTTTCAAAATGCTTTATTGCCAATGCATATCTTTTTCCTTCGAATGCAATATTACCAAGCATAAAATTTACTCTGGCTTCAAACTGGGTGTAAGGGTAAGATGTTAAGTATGATGTAAGTATGTCGGCTGCATTTTCTTTCCGTAGTTCATAGGCATCGCAGGCAATGTAATAGGCAGCCTCTTGAAGCATGTCGGGGTGTGCTTCTTTTTGTTGTTCAATAAACCGTTCAAAATATACGAGCGAAGCTGCATATTTTTGTTGGTTAAACAAAGCTTTACCCTCGAAAAAATCTTTTTCGGGTTTATAATTGATATAAGTTTCTTGGGCAATAATTGCCAGCGTAGTAAGGCTGAGCAAACAAAATAACATAAACTTCTTCATCGGAATATATTTAATCATTTTAAAAATAGTTCAAGGCCTTTTCGGATAGAGATTAACCCGAAGTCATCCAAATTAATAGCATTTGTATTAGCAAAAAAGGCTTCTGATACATCATCGGCCGGTTGCATGTTATCGAATGAATTTACGTGACATTCAAAAAATAGATCTAAGGTGTGTATTGTAAATCCACTATATGGATAGGTGTTTGGTAATGAAAAACAATACGAAAGCTCGTTAACTCTTAGGTTTAATTCTTCCTTTATTTCACGCATAACGGCTTCTTCGGCAGTTTCGTGTAAGTCAACAAATCCACCGGGTAAATCGAGTGTTCCTTTGTAGGGTGCTTTGGCTCTGCGGCAAAGCAATAACTCGCCTTTAGGGTTAATGATGAATGCGGCAACAGACGACGCTGTGTTGTAGTAATATTCAAAATGGCAATGGCTGCATTTTTTTGCCTTCTCATTGTATATGAGAAATGTCTTTTCCCCACAAATTGGGCAGAATTGAAAATCTTTTAAAGGATGAGTGTAGCCCATTTCTTAGTCTGTAGTGATTTTTTTGTGATTTTTCTCAGAAAAAGAACTGATAAAGTACAAATATACAGCTTTTTGTGTGTTGCCTTCGGGTCTTAAAAGCAATAGTTATCAACAAGAATATTATTTTTAATAAAAAATTTCGTTCATGATATAATTATTATTTATTTTGTAAACTCAAGTGGGTAAAAACTTAAACTAAATAACAATGAAAAATTTTTTAAAAGGATTGGGGGCAATAATTGTCTTGTTGGGTGTACTTCTTTTGATGGTTTATTATTTTGGTTTTCAAACCAATGTATTATTAGCCGCTTCGGGTATTACTATGTTGGTTGGTCTTTTAACGCATATATTCTTAAATAAACATTTAAGTAAATAGCATTGATGATTATGATGGGATAAAAAAAAGAGGGTTTCTCTTATTGAGAAACCCTCTTTTTTATTGTGATGTTTTCTTATTGTCTTTGCGTTGCTGCATAGCTAATTTTCAATGCGTATGCTTTCCGTAGTTCTTGTTTTATATCAGTGATAACCCCCATTTTTGTTTCTTTATCAGCTTTTATAGAAACAATTAGTTTGGGTTTATCTACCTCATTCATGCTTTCTCTCTCGAGCGTAATCAACTCTTCAACTTGATTAACATCGGCAAATTCATCATCAATCTGAATACGACTTTCGGTACCATGTAGTTTCACTAAATTAGCTATTGGTTTACCTACATAAATATGCCTAACTAAGGTTTTCTTTTCAAGTTTTTGCAGCTCCGTTGCTTCAGGTACAGTGAACTTAACCATGTAACTTACTTCTTTCATAGAAGTTGTTGCCATGAAAAAGAACAATAACATGAAAATAATATCAGGTAATGAGGCTGTGCTAATTTCCGGTACAACTTTTTCCCCTTTTTTTCTAATTTTTGCCATGATTAATCTCCTCCGTAATTTTTAGGTTCTGCTTCAGATATCTTTTGAGGATATACTTTTAGAACAGCAAGCTGAGAAGCTTCATCCAGTTCGTTAAAATATTTTCCGAATTTTTGTTTAGCCAGTTCATCCCTCAGTTCGTTATAGGCTGCTACTAATTCGTTCTGAACCTCAAGATACGATTGATAATCAGTACCTCTATCGTTTTGCAATGAAATTACATGGTCTTTTGTGATATTAATTTGACCAATTAATGGCACATTTACCGTTGATACTATGGGTAAATTAGGATCATTGTACTCATTGGTTATAAACTCTTTTGTTTTACTGCGCAAATCTTTTACACTTATTTGCTTGCCTTCTACCATTAGTTGATTTTGACTGTTTATTAACACTACAAAAACATCCCTTTCTTTAATCTTAATTTGGGTGTCAATAGGTTGGTCTTTATCTAATGGTGGCGGTAGCTTCCGTATTAATCCTTTGTTTACCGCCATAGAAGTTGTTACAAGGAAAAATACAAGTAATAAGAATGAAATATCTGCCATTGAACTAGCATTAATGCTAGGGACTGATCTTTTCGCCATATGTTTTATTTCTTTATTTGCTTATAAACATTTACCGCAATTATGGTTACAAATGTACCGATTATAAATGTGTAAATAGAGTACATACACATATCGGAGAATTGAGCCCAAAAGCCTTCGTTATCTGTTCCTTTATAGCCAATGATTTCAATTTTTTCAGCACTTCCAAATAAAAAGGTTACTAAAAAAATGGCAGCTAATAAGGCAATAGTAGCCAGTGATTTCAAACCGCTTTTTACATCGCTTGCAAATTTTTTGAAAAATTTTACGCCGACCAAGATAAGTGTTATTGCAATTGATAGTCCGATTAAGATGTACGCCCAAAAAATCAACACATTAGTGTAGGTAGGGACATCGATAGTTTTTGTTCCTGATTGAATACTCCCCGAATATCCGCCTGCATAGAAAATAATTCCGATTAGGATGGATAAAAGGCCAAGTACCAATAAGGATATTTTTGGTATTGATTTCATGTTAAGTGTTTTTAAGAATTATTTTTTCGCGTATTTTACAATGATATCCAATAATGATATAGAAGAATCTTCCATCTCGTTAACCAAGTTATCGATGATAGATAAAATATAATTGTAAAAAATTTGAAGAATGATAGCTACGACAAGACCAAATACAGTAGTTAATAAGGCTACTTTAATACCCCCGGCAACAATGGTTGCAGAAATATCTCCGGCTTGTTGTATTTCGTCAAATGCTTGAATCATCCCAATTACAGTTCCCATAAACCCTAACATTGGGGCTAGCGCTATAAATAAACTAATCCAGCTTAAGTTCTTTTCTAACAAGCCTAGTTGAACACCTCCGTATGATGTTACTGATTTCTCAACGACTTCAATGCCTTCGTCGTAACGAGAAAGACCTTGGAAGAAGATTGAAGCAACCGGACCACGAGTATTGCGGCATACTTCCATAGCTGCATCAACACCACCTTTTGCAAAAGCATCTTCGATTTCTGCTAATAATTTTTTAGTGTTTGTTGAAGCTAAGTTTAGGTATAAAATTCGTTCGATGGTCAATGCTAAACCAAAAATTAAACAAAAAGCCACCAATGCCATAAAGCCGGCACCTCCTTCAATAAATTTTGTTTTTAATGCTTTATGTATGCCACCTTCGGTTTCCACTTCAGTAACAATAGGAGCTTCAATATCTGCAGTTACTGCAGCTGCTGAATCTACTTGAACTGTTTCTGCTGTTGCTTCGGCGTCTTGTGCATAAACATTGGATGTCATTCCAAGAGTAAATACTCCTAAGATAGTTAAGATTGCAAATGCCTTTTTCATTGTCTTGTTTTTTTTAATTGATTAAAGATTTGTTTTGTTGTTATTTGTTGTTTTAATTGAAATTTATAAAAAAAAATGCGGAGAGAAAGGGATTCGAACCCCCGGTGCCGTTCACGGGCACACACGCTTTCCAAGCGTGCCTCTTAAGCCACTCGAGCATCTCTCCAAAATGCTTCACATCATCAAGGGTTTAATCGGGCACTAAATTATAAAAAAAAAGCGAATTGCAAATATTTTATGCCGATTGTGTCTTTATTTGTATAAAAAAATTTTCTTGTTTGAACGGCATTCATTTTTTACAAGAGAAAATGCATCTTACTTAATAAAATGCAAGCAGTTTTTTAGTCGGTCGCAAATATAATCGTTTCAAACACTTGCTTGGCATGCTTATCGGTTTTTTTTATAATATCTTCACTACTTGTTTGATAAATTTCTGCTAACTTTTTTACTGTATAAATAAGGTGTTTAGGTTCGTTTCTTTTTCCTCTGTGCGGCACCGGTGTTAGGTAGGGTGCATCTGTTTCCAATATTAAATTGTTTAACGGAATGCCAAGTAATGTTTTGGCCAAACCGGCATTTTTAAAAGTAACAACTCCGTTAATGCCCAATTTGAATCCGCCAAGCGCTGCGATTTCTTTTGCGTTTTCATGAGTGCCTGTAAAACTATGAAAAACGCCTTTTAGCGCTTTGCAGTTTAGTTTTTGTACACTTTCTAGTGCTTCCGGAAAAGCATCTCTTACATGTATAATAACGGGCAACTGGTATTTTATTGCCCATTCCAATTGTTTTTCGAAAACAATTTTTTGTTCTTTTAGGTGGGTTTTGTCCCAGTATAAATCAATGCCAATTTCGCCAATGGCACAATACTGATTTGTGTTGAGTTGCTGTTCTATCTCGTTTAACGCCGATTGATAGTTTTCGGTAACAGCAGTAGGATGAAGTCCGATAGCTGCACTAAAAAAAAGAGGGTCGGAATTTCTCAGCGCAAGCATTGCCTGAATGGTTTCTGTGTCAACATTCGGTAAAATAATGTGTTTTACGCCAGCAGCTTTTGCCCGTTCAATAACGGATGTTCTGTCATCATCAAACTCTTTTAAGTAAATATGGGCGTGGGTATCTATCATTTTTCTTTATTGAAATAGTAATTCAGTAAATCGTTTGCCGCTACAAAGGAACTAATTTCGTTGTTAAGCACTTTTTTTTCATTATCGATTAATAAGGATTGAATTTGCTTATTATCATAGAAATGAGTTTTTAGCTGTTCGTTGATGCTTTCGTACATCCAGTATTTGGATTGTTTGCTTCGTTTGTGTTCAAAAAAACTACTTGTTTTGGTAAACGAGCTGTAGCTCGTAATCATGTCCCAAGTTTCTGTTATGCCTCTTTTTTCAATAGATGAGCAAGTAAGCACTTGTGGATCCCATCCCGATTCGGGTTTAGGAAATAAATGTAACGCATTCTGAAACAGATTTCGGGCTAAATTGGCTTTATCGATATTTTGTCCGTCGGCTTTATTGATAATGATACCATCTGCCATTTCCATAATACCACGTTTAATACCCTGAAGTTCGTCACCGGTACCAGACAGTTGTATCAATAAAAAGAAATCTACCATGGAGTGAACGGCAATTTCTGATTGACCCACACCAACTGTTTCTACAAAGATAGTGTCGAAACCGGCAGCCTCACAAAGTACAATGGTTTCTCTGGTTTTTCGTGCAACACCACCCAATGAACCTGCTGCCGGTGAGGGACGGATAAAGGCGTTTTTGCTTACCGAAAGCTCTTCCATTCGTGTTTTATCGCCTAAAATACTTCCTTTTGTTCGCTCACTGCTGGGGTCAATAGCTAGCACTGCTAATTTTTTTCCGGCTTTGGTAATATGCATGCCCAAGGTTTCGATAAACGAACTTTTTCCTGCACCGGGTACTCCCGTTATACCTATGCGGTATGATTTCCCGGCATATGGTAGGCATTTCTCGATTAACTCCTGTGCAATAGCTTGGTGTTCTGGTTTGGAACTTTCGACTAAAGTAACTGCCTGACTTAAAACAGCAATATTGCCTTGTAAAATGCCTGACAGAAATTCGTTGATACTAAGTACTTGTTTTTTTGTACGCTTGGCTTGTAGATTAGGGTTTACCACCGGCGGCTGCACGATGCCTTTGTTTACAGTTAAGCTGGTGTATTTCTTGTCGTTTTCTATGTGGTCTTGCACTTTTGTCATGATGCGAATATAATAAGAAAGGGGATAACAATTGTTTGTCATCCCCTTAAATTTATAAACAAACGACTTATTTTACTTTAAATGTCAGCATAAATGATTTGTTAACATTTTTAGGATCGTTTGACATTATATTTACTGCTTTTCTATAATCCTGGGTAGCTAAATCTGTAGCATCAATGGTAATTTTCAGTTTCCCTTCGTCGCCTGGTTTTATCGGTTTCGATATGTCATGAATCAATAAACAGGAATCATCGGAAGATAGATTGCGGATGTAAAGTGGACTTTTCCCTGTGTTTTTGAAAGTGGCAACAACCGTTTTCTTTTTGCCTTTTTGCACTTCGCCGGCTACAATTTCACCCGCAATTTGAATGGTGGGGGCATTGCTTATTTGTTCTTGTGTAAATTGCTCTATAATATTTGCTAATACCGTAACTTTGTGTTTTATGGTTTTTTTGTTTTTAACATCACCGGTAACAAAAACAATATCTTCGTTTATTCTACCCCATTTTTCTGCTTTTTTTGTGTCAAAACTTAAGGTAATATTGCTTTTCTCATCAACTTTAATTTTTTTTGATTCTGCAGTTATATAATCCGGAAGGTTGATGAAATTAACAAAGACATCACTTTTAGCATTATTAGCAAGCGAAAATCTTGTTGTTTTATTTTCTCCGTGAGTAATATCACCAAAATTTATTGATTCTGATATTATACGAACATCTCCTTTTAAAATTGGATAAGCAGTCTCAATATTTTGTCCTTTAGGTATTACTACGCCTTTAATAAAAAGTATTTGTTTACCTGCATTGCTGGTTACTGTTATTGATTTTGTAAACGGGCCAGGTCTTCCGGCAGTGCGGTAAGTAACGGTAATTGTTCCTTTTTCTTTTGGTGCAATAGGTTCTCTAATCCATTGTGGTGTGGTGCATCCGCAGGAGGCCTGCACTTGGCTTAATAGTAAATCGGAACTTCCGGTGTTGGTAAATTCGTACACATGAGTAACATTGCCGTCTTCTTCGGCAATGGTTCCAAAATCGTAGGTTGTTTCGCTAAAACTGATTTCCGGTTTTTGAGCCATTGCGTTTATTGTTATAAATAAGGTTGCAATGAATAGTAGGGATATTCTTTTGTTCATGATTATTTTTCTCCTTTTGATTGTTTTTTTACTTTATTTTCAAGGTGCTTTTTTACTTTTTTTGGGTCAGGAATAACATCTCCCTTAATGTATAGTAATAACTTTGATTCTTCAGAGTTGTTGCTTATGGTTATGGTTTTAGTAAATGGTCCCGGTCGGTTTTTTGGGTCGTAGCTTACCAATATAGAGCCGGTTCCCCCGGGAGGAATGGGTTTTTTGCTCCACTTGGGAGCTGTGCATCCGCAAGATGATTTTACTTCGGTAATTAAGAAGTCTTTTTTTCCAATATTCTTAAATTCAAAGTTGTAACTTGTTTTACCGTTGGTTTCCTGTATCGAACCAAAATCGTGTGTGTGTTTCTCAAATTTGGCAATTGGTTTTTGAGCCATTAGTAATATACTTGCTAGTAACAGCGAGCTTAATAATAAATATTTCTTCATTGGTATAAAATTATAATTAGCGTTAAATGTAACCAAAACACAATGTTATTTCAAAACAACCAAAAATTGGATGGATATAGGATTCTTGTATCAGTAAATTAAAATGAGAAATGCAAATTTATAAATTTATAGTTAAACTACTAGTTAAATTCACCAAAAGATTATGCGACTTTTTCCGAAAAAAAAAATCTATCCAAAGCAAATCGTTTTTTGAATACATTATATTTTATCTTTGTGTTGTTTTTTGTTGATTTTTTTTTTGTAGAAGTTTATTTAACAAACAATCGTTATGGGTGTTTTTGAGTTTGTAGTTTTGGTTTTAATAGGCTTAGTTGCCGGCAGTTTAAGTGGTATGTTAGGTATTGGCGGTGGAATTGTGATGATTCCGGCATTGATTTATATCTTACATCAACCCCAATTAACGGCACAAGGTACTAGTTTAGCTGTTATGATTCCGCCCATTAGTTTAGTGGCTGTAATGAATTATTATAAAGCAGGTTATGTTAACTTGAAATATGCCTTTGTTATCATTATTTTTTTTATTGTAGGCACTTACCTGAGTTCGAAAGTATCTTTGACAATTAACCCTACCATTCTTCGAAAAATATTTGCGGTGTTTATTTTTGCGGTTGCAGTAAAGATGTTTTTTCAAAAATAAAAATTGATTTTTATTTTTCGTTATTTTTTTGAATTATGAAACAACAAATACACTCTCTTGCTGATGCAGTTTTCCCATTTGTTTGTGAGCTGTATAAACACTTACATGCACATCCGGAGCTCTCTTTTGAGGAAGCGCAAACGGCCTTGTTTATTCAGCAGGAACTAACAAAAATGTGCATTCCCTTTAAAAAAGACATTGGCACACATGGTATTGTTGGTGTGTTACGTTGTGCTAATCCGGGCAAAAAATGCCTTGCCTTGCGTGCCGATATGGATGCCTTACCTATTAACGAGGAAACAAATTTGCCTTACAAATCAACCGTTGCAAATTGCATGCATGCCTGCGGTCACGATGCGCATGTGGCCACATTGCTTGGTGTAGCAAAAGTGCTTTCGCAAGTAAAAGATAAGCTAGAGGGCACTGTTTTGTTTGTGTTTCAACCCGGCGAAGAACGGCATCCCGGCGGTGCTCGTTTAATGTTACAAGACGGTGTGTTTGATGAGTATAAACCTGCTGTTATCTTGGCGCAGCATGCCTCAGTTGATTATCCGGTAGGAAAGGTTGCCTTTAGGTCGGGAACTATTATGGCATCGGCCGATGAGGTGCATCTTACCGTAAAAGGGAAGGGTGGGCATGGCGCTTTGCCGCATTTGTTTAACGACACGGTGCTTTGTGCCTCACAACTGTTGGTTTCGTTGCAACAAATTGCTGCTCGTTTGCACAATCCGTTTCAACCGGTGGTTTTGTCGTTCGGAAAGTTTATTGCTGCAGGCTCTACTAATGTTATACCCGACGAGGTAAGTCTGTCGGGCACCTTGCGTACATTGGACGAAGCTTGTCGTAAGCAATGTAAAACGGCTATAGATACTATTGCCAAGCAAACAGCTAGCGCATACGGTTGTGTTTGTGAGGTGGATATCTCCGATGGGTATCCTTCGGTTACAAATGATCCAGAAGTTACTGCAGATGCGCGCCGTTATGCAGCCGATTTTTTAGGTGATTCGTTAATTGATGAATTGGAAGTGCGTATGACAGGAGAAGATTTTGCGTTTTTC
Organism: Paludibacter jiangxiensis; assembly: GCA_945897785.1. Classification (GTDB taxonomy): domain Bacteria; phylum Bacteroidota; class Bacteroidia; order Bacteroidales; family Paludibacteraceae; genus JAFGVL01. The sequence goes on along the minus strand of CAMDGD010000008.1, from coordinate 2,800 downwards.
AGTCAGCAATTTCCGGCTACCTTTTATCGTTTTGGGGTAAAAGGAAAATCGAATGCTCAGTGTGGAAACTTGCATACAGCTACTTTTGAAATTGATTTGGATGCTTTTAAAACATCCGTACCCGTAATGGCTTATTTAACGGTGCAATTTTTATCTGATAAATAGTTCTTTCTATCACGAAATTTTGTATTATTGCTATATATTTATAATGTCGGTATTTATGGCACACCATCAGTTAGATAAATTGGATAAAAAGATACTCGAAATGGTATCAAAAAATGCACGAATTCCTTTTTTAGAAGTCGCTCGTGCGTGTAATGTGTCGGGTGCAGCTATTCATCAGCGAATTCAGAAACTGATGAATATAGGTATTTTAACCGGATCGGAGTTTATTGTTGACACCTATAAAATTGGCTATCAAACTTGTGCTTTTATTGGTATTGTATTAAAAGATTTGAAGTTTTTTAATTCAGTAGTTGGCTCTATAAAAGCCATTCCCGAAGTTGTTGAATGTCATTATGCCACAGGTAAATATGCTATGTTTGTTAAGGTTTATGCAAAAGATAACCGCCATTTGTTGCATCTAATTTTAGAACGATTAACTGTCATTGAAGGCGTGTTAACAACCGAAACCTTTCAGCTTTCGTTGGATGAAATATTTAAGCGTCAGCTATCGGTATTTGATATTTGTTTACCGGATTGTCCGGATTCAACAGAAACAATATAACATTAAAAAACACGAGCTGAGAACTCGTGTTTTTTTTGTTGTTACAGTATTGGGATTTTTTAAGTGTGAAAAACAGGAAGGAAATTTATTTTGCTTGGTTGTTACATCCTTTCATGCAATTTCGCATGTGTTGTTTTCGTTCACGGCGCATATTGTTTCTGTTGTCGCGAATTTCTTTAAGTTTTGTTACTTGTTCAGGGCTTAATACTTTGTCTAGTTCAGCATCTTTTTGCGCCCTGTGTGTAGCTCTTTTAGTTTTGAACTCTTGCTGCATGTTGTTTGACTCGATAGCGTACTTTAAATTGATTGCTTCAACTTTAGTCGTTTGTTCCTGGGTTAGCTGTAGGTCTTGCTTCATCCATTCAGTTTGTCGTTGTGCTCTTTCTTCTGGGGTTCTGTTTCCTTTTTTTTGCCCTTGTTGAGCAACTACTGTAGCTACCATCATAATGGCGATTAATGTAGCAAATACTTTTTTTGTTTTCATAGGGGTAATTTTTAAATGATTACTTTTTTATATTTATGGAGCTATGACTGCTTCGTATGTAAAAAGTTTAATCTTGGGTGATATTTTTTTGATTTTTTTGATTGAATGTAATATATTGTTCGTAATTTTGCGAACAACAAACAATAAATGTGTATGACTATCAATAAAGAGGAACAATTAGCTCGTTTTGCTAAAGCACTAGGGCATCCTACACGGGTTTTAATTATGAATTACCTAGCAGGGTTAAATCAGTGTAATTTTGGTGATATTCATGCCGAACTGCCCATAGCAAAAGCTACGGTATCGCAGCATTTAAAGGAATTGCGCGAGGCAGGATTAATTCAGGGGAGTATAGAGCCACCTAAGGTAAAATATTGTATTAATAAAGAAAATTGGGCTATTGCTCAAGCTTTGTTTGCTTCGTTTTTTAGTCAATCCAAAGTGATAAATATTTCTTGTTGTGAATAATGCTCAATGGATAGTATTGTATGTATTGGTAGTAACGGCATTGTCGTTTATACTTGTTGGATTGGATAAATACCAAGCTAAAAGAAATAAACAACGGGTGCCTGAAATATACTTGTTTTTTTTGGCTTTGCTTGGGGGTTCGGCAGGTGCATGGAGTGCGATGTATTTTTTTCATCACAAAACAAGAAAGCTCAAATTTGTTGTTGGAATGCCCCTGATTTTTTTTGCTCAAGTCATAGTAGCTATTTTTGTTGTAACTAGTAAATTTTAACTCAATAAATGATAAATCAACATGACGGAAATTAAAGTATTAGGCACAGGCTGCCCCAAGTGTAAAACACTGGAACAAAACACCAGAGAAGCTGTAGAAAAATTAGGACTGGAAGCTACCATTACTAAAGTGGACGATATTGTTGAAATAATGAATTACGGCATCATGTCTCCCCCAGCGTTGGTGCTTAACGGACGTATTATTTTGAAAGGAAAAGTAGCCTCCGTTCCGGAATTAACATCATTATTAACCTTAAATAGTAAATAACCATGATACGAACATGAATTTTTGAATGCGATAATCACAAATAGGCATGAATAAAAATTCATCGTGAGTTATATACAACCTTAATTTTAAAATATATAAATCGTATGAAAACAATTAAATTTTTACTAGCGATGGGATTGCTTTTGTCAACTCTAGCCTGTAATGGACAAGCAAAGCCAAAAGTAGTGAAAACTACAACTGCTACAGAAAAAATAGAGGTGTTGTATTTTCATTTTACAGCAAGATGTGTAACTTGTAATATTGTAGAAGCAGAGGCAAAAAAGAATGTAGAAGCACTTTATCCAGATTTAGTTAAGGCTGGTACAATTTCGTTTAAATCTTTAGATATCGAAGATAAAACAACAGGCCCATTAGCAAAAAAACACAAGGTGTATGGCCAAAGCTTACTTATTGTTAAAGGAAGTAAAAAAGAGGATATTACCAATGATGGTTTTCTATATGCCCGCTCAAACCCTGAAAAATTTAAAAAGAAAATAAAGGAAACTATTGATGAATTTTTAAACTAATGTGAGTCAGAAATAATAAATATTTACGGTGCACTGCACCTTGGAAATTATATGTA
>CAMDGD010000007.1 GCA_945897785.1 Paludibacter jiangxiensis | reverse complement strand
GTCTTTTAAATTAAATCAGTATAATTTTTACCTTTTTAACATTTCAACCCAATATATTTTATATTTTTGTATAACAATAAGTTAAAAACCTTAAAAAAATTCAACCAAGCTATCACTAAAATTTGATTGGTTAGAGCTATTACTAACACTAAAAACACACGAATGAAAACAAAAATTCTACTCCTTTCTATTTTACTTTCTGCTTTATTTTTCTCTTGCTCCGACACAGAAAATCCTCTTGACGACGGAAAACAACTTACTCCTTTAGCCTTAGTTATAGATATAAACGACGACGGGATTTCAGATTTAAAGATAGAATACAACACTACGCTAACCCACGAAGAGCGCGAAGAAATGATTGGTTATATATTTCCCTTAGGCAACTCTGAGTTTTTAACAGACGAAAACATTAGCGAATCGTTGTTTTTGTTAAAGGATGATTCGGTAACTGCTACACCTACTGCACCAAGAGTTTTTTCAGATTTGATACGGCACGTGATAAGTAAAAAAGATGCCGATATTTTGTGGACCGTTAATAGTGTGGACAGAATGAATCCGGCGTATATTGGGGTTAAATTTTTGTCGGGCGATACATGGTTTGTTGGTTGGGCAAAAATACAATTCAACATTATTGATGGCGAACCAGAGTTGCTTGCTACGGGCTATGCCGAGAACACTTGTTTAATTGATGAGTAGACATAAGTTGCTGAGGCATTCCCGAAGTCACGACTTTTCGGGATTTAACTGCTGAGGCATTTCCTAAGTCCTGATTTTTAGTGGTTTAATTAGTTATTCACAAAGAACTTGTTCTTTCATTGAAAATTTAAACGAAACCCCAGTCTTTTGTCTTTACTCTTTGTTCTTTTGTCTAGGTTCTTGGCTCTAAATTAACCACAGATTGCACAGATTAACACAGATTTGAGTTAAAATTCAAAAAATTCAGGTTCACGAATTGCACGGATTAGCACGGATTGAAACACAACCCCCGTCTTTATTCTTGGCTCTAACGAAACGATTTTAGTGAGGGCGTCTCTCAAGGAGACACTCTCACTCTGTTTATAAAGCTATTCCCACAGTCGAGAAACCCAGGTCTTTTGTCTAGATTCTTAATTCTTTAAAGATAGTGAGGGCGCAAATTAAAGTCGCACTCCCACTCCTACCACATACACAAATTAAAACACAACCCCGTCTTTATTCTTTTGTCTATATTTTTGCTTCTTGGCTCTAAAAAAAACTGTTCATATTTTTTTTCACACCTTATCAATAAAATACTTACTTTTGTTCCCGTAATTTTTATTCTAAACAAACTACATTATGGGATTATTAGATGGAAAAGTAGCTATAGTAACAGGTGCCGCCAGAGGTATTGGTAAAGCTATTGCCTTAAAATTAGCCAGCGAAGGTGCTGCTATTGCATTTACAGATTTAACCATTGACGATAACGGTAAAGCAACTGAAAAAGAGATTGCAGCCTTAGGCGTTAAAGTAAAAGGCTTTGCTTCGAACGCAGCCAGTTTTGATGATACACAAAAAATAGTTGCCGAAATTGCTAAAGAATTCGGCAAAATTGATGTATTAGTTAATAATGCAGGCATAACCAAAGATGGGTTAATGATGCGCATGACAGAACAACAATGGGATATGGTAATTAATGTAAACTTGAAATCAGCATTCAATTTTATTCAAGCTTGTACCCCTATTATGATGAAACAAAAATCGGGTTCTATCATAAACATGAGTTCTGTAGTTGGTGTTTCAGGTAATGCCGGACAAGCAAACTACTCTGCTTCAAAAGCAGGGATGATTGGATTAGCAAAATCTATTGCCAAAGAGTTAGGTTCGCGCGGTATTCGTGCCAATGCCATTGCTCCAGGCTTTATCGAAACAGAAATGACACATGCGCTAACCGAAGAACAACGGGCTAAGTGGAACGAAATTATTCCTATGCGCAGAGGCGGATCGCCCGAAGAAGTTGCTAAAGTAACATTATTTCTTGCATCCGATTTATCTAGTTATGTTAGCGGACAAGTTATTAATGTTTGCGGTGGGATGAATACCTAAAAAAAGTTATTAATTTTACAAAAGCCACTTCATATTTTTTTGAAGTGGCTTTTGTAGTTAAGTAAAGCACAGAAAGAAGCTAAAAAACTAAGGCTTTTGTTTAATTTTCTCAATGAATACAATACCAAATAAAGGTTGGAAGTAAAAAATGTACAAAAATGAACCTTTCAACTTTCTTGCTATGATAAAAGAAAAGCTTATTGAAGTGTTTTAGAATTTAACTGTTCTTGGGTAATATATTACCTAAATACAAACTCGTTAAGCATTAATACTATTTTACGATATTTTAACTGTATAACTTTACTTAATTTAGATTTGCAGAAATTTATGCACAAACAGTTAAATAAAATAAAAATAGAACTTCGTAAATACCTCCGAAATAAAACGATAAAAACAATTCATGAAATTTATTTGTCTCATACTAAGGTATTTTTGTTATCTTTGTGAGTTTTAGTAAAAAAACAATAAAAACAATAAAAAACATACAATCTAACACATTATAAATCATGGGATTTAATGAATTTCTAGGCAAGTTTTTAGGTAATAAATCGCAACGAGATTTAAAAGAAATTAACCCTTACATTGAAAAAATAAAAGCAGTCTATCCTTCCATAGAAAAACTTACAAACAATGAGCTAAGAGCTAAAACAGAAGAGCTTAAAAATATACTTAAAGCAACCGTTTCTGATGAGCAAAGTCGAATAAAATCTCTTAAAGCGGAAATTGAATCTATAGACATCAACAATAGAGAAAAATTATATAACGAAATAGATAAACTCGAAAAAATAATTACCGAAAAATACGAAAAAGCGCTTGACGATGTTTTACCCGAAGCTTTTTCCATAGCTAAAGATACCGCCCGCCGCTTTAAAGAAAACCAACAAACCGTAGTTACGGCAAACGAATACGACCGCTACCTGGCTACACTTTACGATTTTGTTACTATAGAAGGAAACAACGCTATTTACCATAACAAGTGGACAGCCGGTGGAAGTAAAATTTCATGGGAAATGTGCCATTATGATGTACAACTTATTGGTGGGGTAGCATTGCATAAAGGAAAAATTGCCGAAATGGCTACAGGCGAGGGAAAAACGCTTGTTGCCACGCTTCCGGTTTTCTTAAATGCCTTAACCGGCAACGGTGTACATATTGTTACTGTTAACGACTACCTAGCAAAGCGCGACTCAGAATGGATGGGTCCTTTATACATGTTTCATGGATTATCGGTCGATTGTATTGATAAACATCAACCCAACTCTGACGACCGACGAAAAGCGTATGAGGCCGATATTACTTTCGGCACAAACAACGAATTTGGTTTCGACTACTTGCGCGATAATATGGCTACTTCGCCACTAGACCTAGTGCAACGAAAACACAATTACAGCATTGTGGATGAGGTCGATTCTGTACTGATTGACGATGCTCGAACTCCATTAATCATTTCAGGACCAGTACCCAAAGGTGAAGTTCAATTGTTTGAAGAACTAAGGCCTCGAATAGAAAAACTGGTAAGCCTACAACGAACCCTGGCAACCAATTACCTTACCGATGCCAAACGATTGCTTAAATCGGATGATAAAAAAGAGCAGGAAGCCGGGGCTTTAGCTTTGTTCCGCTCATATAAGGCTTTACCTAAAAACAATCCGCTTATAAAGTTTTTAAGCGAACAAGGGGTAAAGCATACTTTGCTTAAAACAGAAGAGATTTATATTGCAGAGAATAACCGCAACATGCATGTAGCTACGGATCCTTTGTATTTTGTTATCGATGAAAAAAATAACAATATAGACCTTACCGACAAAGGGATTGATGCACTAACCGGAGCTTCGGACGACCCCGACTTTTTCGTGCTTCCTGATGTTGGCGGCGAAATTGCCGAAATAGAAAAATCAACTTTCAGCACCGAAGAAAAACAAGCTAAAAAAGACGATTTATTACAACGATATGCTATAAAATCAGAACTAGTTCACACTGTTAATCAGTTACTTAAGGCTTACACCCTCTTCGATAAAGATGTAGAGTATGTGGTTATCAATAATAAGGTAATGATTGTTGATGAACAAACCGGACGGATTATGGATGGCCGTCGTTATTCCGACGGACTGCACCAGGCTATTGAGGCAAAAGAACGGGTAACGGTTGAAGCTGCCACACAAACTTTTGCAACTATCACCCTACAAAATTATTTCCGCATGTACCATAAACTTTCAGGGATGACTGGTACTGCAGAGACTGAAGCGGGTGAATTCTGGGATATATACAAGTTGGATGTTGTAACTATTCCTACCAACAGAGCTATTACTCGCAACGACACAGAAGACAAAGTGTATCGCACCAAACGGGAAAAATACAATGCAGTTATTCAGGAAATTGCCGATTTAGTTGAAGCCGGAAGACCGGTTCTTGTTGGTACAACATCCGTAGAAATATCCGAACTATTGGCTCGCATGCTTACCCTACGAAAAATTAGACACAATGTGTTGAATGCTAAACTGCACCAAAAAGAAGCGGATATTGTAACCCAAGCGGGACAAACAGGTACGGTTACCATTGCAACCAATATGGCCGGTCGGGGTACCGATATCAAACTATCGCCGGAGGTTAAAGCGGCCGGTGGGTTGGCTATCCTGGGTACAGAAAGACACGAATCGCGCCGTGTTGACAGACAGCTTCGTGGTCGTGCCGGGCGTCAAGGCGACCCGGGTTCTTCGGTTTTCTTTGTTTCCTTGGAAGATGATTTGATGCGCTTGTTTGGATCTGAACGAATTGCCGGTGTTATGGACCGCCTTGGTTTTGAAGAAGGGGAAGTGATTCAACATTCCATGATTTCAAAATCAATAGAAAGAGCACAAAAGAAAGTAGAAGAAAATAACTTCGGAATTCGTAAACGACTACTCGAATACGATGATGTGATGAATGCTCAACGAGAAGTGGTGTACTCGAAACGACGACATGCCTTAATGGGCGAACGGATTGGCGTTGACATATCAAACATGATATACGATACCGTTTCGGGAATCGTAGAAAATGCCTATGAATCGAACGACTACGAAGGGCTTTCGCTAGAGCTTATTGCCACATTTAGTATCGACATTCCTTTCTCCGAAGAGGTATTTAAAACAACAAAACTTCCGGCTTTAGTCGATCAGGTTGATGCAGCTGTATTGAATTCTTTTAAACGAAAAATGGACAATCTGGCTGCCATATCATATCCAGTCATCAAACAGGTTTATGAAGAAAAAGGGGGGCAATACGAAAATATTTTAGTTCCCGTTACCGACGGAAAAAGAACGTTTAATGTAACGGTAAATTTAGAACAAGCATATAACACCGAAGGTAAAGAAGTGGTGCGCTCATTCGAAAAAGTAGTTCTGCTGTATATTATTGACGAAGCTTGGAAAGAACACCTGAGAGAATTGGATGAACTCCGTAGTTCTGTACAAAATGCTACCTACGAACAAAAAGATCCTTTGCTGATTTACAAATTGGAGTCGTTCAATTTATTTAAAACGATGATTGATAGCATCAACCGCAAATCAATGGCTATTCTTTTGCGTGGTCAACTACCAATGCGCGAACCTAGCCAAGTGCAACAAGCTTCGCAACAAAGACGACAAGATTACAGCAAATACCGCACACAGAAAGACGAAACAAGCAGCGGGAAAATTCAAACACCGGGACAACAAGATACCCGCGAAAAACAACCAACTCAACCTGTTAGGGTAGAAAAAAAGGTTGGAAGAAACGACCTTTGCCCTTGTGGTAGCGGCAAAAAATACAAAAACTGCCACGGTGCAGAATAAAAAACTAATTAACTAAAAAAATAGCACATGCTTCAATCAATAATATGGAATGTAGATCCTATCCTTTTTGAACTAGGGCCAATTACCGTGCGCTGGTATGGCTTAATGTGGGGGTTGGGATTTATACTAGGATACGAGCTAATGACTCGCATTCTTAAACACGAAAAGCTACCTGCCGAATGGGGCGATAAATTATTTATTTACATGTTTATTGGCACCATTGTAGGTGCTCGATTAGGGCATTGTTTGTTTTACGAACGGTGGTTCGATTGGGTTGATGTAAACGGTTACCTACACGAAGGATACATAAGCAATCCTTTAAACTTACTAAAGGTATGGGAAGGTGGTCTATCAAGCCACGGAGGTGCCATAGGTATTTTAATTGCCATGTACTTTTTTAACCGTAATGTGTCTAAAAAAGGGTTTATTTGGATTTTCGACCGCTTGGTAATGCCTGTTGCTGTTGTTGGGGCATTTATTCGCTTTGGCAATTTAATGAACTCCGAAATTTATGGAGAACCAACAAGCTTAGCTTGGGGCTTTGAGTTTTTACGCGACCCCAACTGGCACAAACCTTTAACTGAAGGTGGTTCCGGAGCATTACCCGTACACCCCACACAGATTTATGAAATAATGTATTGCTTGCTTGCTCTCGGAATAAACAGTTTTTTATACTGGAAAAAGAATGCTTACGAAAACAAAGGTGAAATTTTCGGTATTTTTCTGCTTATAATTTTTGGTGTCCGCTTCTTACTCGAGTTTATCAAAAACAACCAAGAACAATTCGAAAACAATTTACTGTTGAATATGGGACAACTACTAAGCATTCCTTTAATTCTTTGGGGCGCTTGGCTACTATATACATCGTATAAAAATAAAATGAATACGACGAAATTATAATCATTACTGCTATGAGTCGAATAAAAAAACTTACGGATGATATCTATTTTGTAGGGGTAAACGACAGACATACCCATTTGTTCGAAAACATGATTCCCCTACCCTACGGCATATCATACAATGCGTATATAATTACCGATGAAAAAACAGCACTAATAGATACGGTGGAAATTTCTTTTTCAGAACAATTTATCGAAAATATTTTGCTTGTATTAAACGGAAAACCATTGGATTATTTAATTGTAAACCACATGGAACCCGATCACTCCGGTTCGATAAAAATGATACAACGGATATTTCCCAAGGTGCAAATTATTGGAAACTCAAAAACTATTGGAATGATAGACGGTTTCTTTGGACTAACCGAAAATATGTACGAAGTAAAAGATGGCGATATTTTAAGTTTAGGGAAACACCAACTGCAATTTTATTTAACACCCATGGTGCATTGGCCGGAAACAATGATGACTTATGATACAACAACATGCACTTTATTTTCGGGTGATGCATTTGGGTCATTCAGAGCGTTGGATGGAGGCGTATTAGACAGCGAACTTAACACCGAGCTATATTGGGATGAGATGCGGCGTTACTATGCCAATATTGTAGGAAAATACGGTGTTCCGGTACAAAAAGCCCTACAAAAGCTTTCCGGCATTGACTTACAGATGATTTGCTCCACACACGGACCGGTATGGACAGATAACATTGCTGATACCGTAGCAATTTACAACAAATTAAGTAAATACGAAGCCGATAGAGGTGTAGTTATTGCTTATGGCTCTATGTATGGAAATACAGAAAAAATGGCCGAACTATTTGCTTCTTATCTTGTTGATTATGGAATGCCGAATGTACTTGTGCATAACCTCTCCAAATCAGACCCATCAGAGGTTTTGCGGGATATTTTCAAATATAAAGGCTTAGTGCTAGGTAGCCCAACTTACAGCAACGAGTTATACCCAAAAGTGAACGAGTTACTTGCTAAACTAAAAACCAGAGCTATAAAAAATCGAGTTTTTGGTTGCTTCGGATCATTTACTTGGGCAGGAAATTCTGTAAATATGCTCAAGGAATTTGGAGCAGAAATGCAATGGGACTGCTGCCAAGTTAGCATTGACCAAAAAATGGCAGGCACAAAAAACAACAACACCGAAATTGAAGCGTTAGCTAAAGAATTATGTAGCAAAATACGGGAGTAGATGAGTAATTAGAGTCAAGACAAAAGACGGGGGGGTGCGTTTAATTCCCAATTAAACAGTAAAAACAGTTAAACAATAAAATATTTTTCTATACCTTTTACTCATATACAACTGTTTTTTTTTAAGATTATCAACATAAGTCTATTTAAAGCATTATTTTTGTTAGCAATTTTACATATTTATTGATTGCAACTCACACAATGATACGGAATATTATAACCATACTTTTAGTAACATTTTGTTTGATGTTTCATTCTTGCAAAAGCGACTGTGGTTGTCCCGGAGGTGCCGGATATGGCAACAATATTAATTATAAAACAATAGAAAACAAAGCATATAAATATAACGCATAAAACTCACCCTAAAACTAACACAGCTATGAAAAGGTTATTCCACTTATTACCTGCTTTACTAATTGCAACTTTATTATTATTAGCCTCTTGTGCACAATCAGCAGGACCAGGAACCCAAGGTTGTCCAGGTTCCGGAGGATATTCACAACAACTAACTCTGAGCGTAGAACAACAAGGCTAAAAGAAAAAAAAACAACCTTCAAGCTTTATACTATTGCATCATACAAAAGCATTGAAAATTAAGGAAATTTTACACTAAAATTTCCTTTTTTAATATTGTATAGCAACAAAATAGTTGTACTTTTGTGCGTCTCAAATAAACAATTATTAATTTATAAATAGAATAACAAATGATTAAAGTAGGTATTAACGGTTTTGGCCGTATTGGACGCTTGGTTTTTAGAGCCGCACAAGAAAGAAACGACATTCAAGTAGTAGCAGTAAACGATCCATTTTTGGATCTTGATTATTTAATTTACATGTTAAATTACGATACTGTTCACGGAAGATTTAACGGAACTGCAGAAAACAAAAACGGTAAATTAATCGTAAACGGTAAAGAAGTTGCATTTTTTGCTTCTATGAAAGCAGAAGAAATTGCTTGGGGAAGCGCTGGTGCTGATTATGTTGTAGAATCAACCGGTATTTTCACTACTACAGAAACTGCTTCTGCTCACCTTAAAGGCGGTGCAAAAAAAGTAATTATCTCTGCTCCTTCTGCAGACGCTCCAATGTTTGTAATGGGTGTTAACCAAGATGCATACAAAGCAGACATGGATATTGTTTCTAATGCTTCTTGTACTACTAACTGTTTAGCTCCAATTGCAAAAGTGCTTAACGACAACTTTGGTATTGTTGAAGGGTTAATGACAACTGTTCACGCAGCTACCAACACACAAAAAACCGTTGATGCTCCATCGAAAAAAGATTGGAGAGGTGGTCGTTCTATCTTAGGAAATATCATCCCTTCTTCTACCGGTGCTGCTAAGGCTGTAGGTAAAGTTATTCCTGAATTAAATGGCAAATTAACCGGTATGGCTTTCCGCGTACCAACAGCGAATGTTTCTGTAGTTGACTTAACAGTTCGTTTAGAAAAAGGAGCTTCTTATGATGATGTAAAAAATGCTATCAAAAAAGCTTCTGAAGGTTCGATGAAAGGAATTTTAGGTTATACTGAAGATTCAGTTGTGTCAACAGACTTTACAACTGATGCACGCACATCAATTTTTGATGCAGGTGCAGGTATCGCACTTAACGACAACTTTGTAAAAGTAGTTTCTTGGTATGATAACGAATGGGGTTACTCTAACAAAGTACTTGATCTTATTGCTCACATGGATACTGTAAAATAATCCAACTCACATAAAATAAAAGTCCCGAGTAATAATTAGCTCGGGACTTTTTGCATTTAGCCAAAAGACAATAACTACATAAATAGCATCTACGCATTCCAAACCACCACAACATGCCATCCATAAAGAAAGAGCCACTATTTACCCGCAACTATATTGCAGCTTGCACGGCAAATTTTTTATATTTTTTTGGCTTTTATTCCTTATTGCCAATTTTAGCCTTATACCTTATCGAAAATTTTTCTACAGATAAAATTATTACTGGAGCTATCATTGCAAGCTATACCCTTGCAGCCTTACTTTTTCGTCCCTTTGGAGGTTTTTTGGTTGATACCCTTAACCGAAAAAAACTGTATGCAATGGCCTTGCTCCTTTTTATACTTTGTTTTGCCGGTTACCCAATAGCCGGAAGCATAAGCCTGTTTGTTTTTTTTAGAATCTTACACGGCTTATCCTTTGGCGTACTTACCGTAACAGCCAACACCTTAGTTATAGACATTTCTCCTGCATCGCGCAGAGGAGAAGCACTTGGCACATACGGCATTGCAAACACAACAGCCATGGTTTTTGGCCCGATGACTGCCGTTTACATTCACCAATTTTGGGGATATAACGCTGTTTTTTATACCGCATTAATACTGGGTATGGTTGCGTTTATTATTGGAGCAGGCTTTATACATCCTCCTGCTAGAGAAGCCGTAGAAAGAACACCCATATCATGGGATCGGTTCATCTTATTTAAAGGACTCCCTGCAGGAAGCGTTTTGTTAATGCTTGGTATACCATACGGAATGATAACCAGCTACATCAGTTTATTTTCGAAAGAAATTGGCTTGGGCACCGATACCGGATGGTTTTACTCATTTATGGCTATTGGCACTATCTTATCCCGTTTATACTCGGGCAAAAGATCAGATCGTGGTAAACTATCTCAAGTAATTATTCTAGGTACTATACTAACATCAATTGCCTTACTCATTATTTATGGGGCGCATTTTTTATCAAACAGCTCACAAAAAGCAACAATGTTATTGTTTAATAGTGCTGCTTTCTTGGTAGGCTTTGGATATGGCTCTGTTTTCCCTGCCATGAACACACTTTTTATCAACCTAGCTACACACAACAAAAGAGGCACGGCAAACTCAACCTACATGACTACTTGGGAAATTGGTATTGGCATAGGCCTACTTATCACTCCCCAAATTGGCGATTCCGGAAAATATGCCAATGCCTTTTTATTGGGTGCCATAGCAGCTATCATTTCTATTTGTATCTTTGTTTTTTATGTACAGAAGCATTACGAAAAAAACCGGTTAAGTTAATATTGCATGAACTTGATAACGATACTTGGACCAACTGCTAGCGGAAAAACAAAACTCGCTACACAGCTTGCCGCAACAATAGGTGGAGAAATTATCAGTGCCGACTCCCGACAGGTTTATCGAGGCATGAATATAGGAACAGGTAAAGATCTAAATGAATACAGGGTAAACAACCAAACCATTCCTTACCATATTATTGATATTGCTGATGCAGGATACAAATACAATGTATATGAATATCAACGAGATTTTGTATCAGCCTACAACCAAATTATAAGCCAACAAAAAACACCTATAGTATGTGGCGGTACAGGATTATATATCGAGGCGGTACTAAAAGGATATAAATTGGTGTCGGTTCCAGAAAACAAGATACTTAGAGATGCGCTTGCCAATAAATCGCTTGAGGAATTGAGCAACATGCTACACGCATACAAAAAAACGCACAACCAAAGTGACGTTGATACGGCTAAAAGAGCCATTCGTGCCATAGAAATTGCTGATTATTATCAACACAATCTAGTTAACGAAACCGATTATCCGCAATTAAAAAGCGGTATAATTGGCTTGGATATCAACAGAGAAAAAAGACGTGAAAGAATTAGCGCTCGACTAAAAAACAGAATCGACGAAGGGATGATTGATGAAGTACAGGGCTTGCTCAATTCAGGAATTTCGGCAAACGACCTAATATACTATGGCTTGGAATACAAATACTTAACCTTGTATTGCACAAAGCAGTTATCCTTTAACGACATGTTTTCACAGCTCGAAATTGCCATTCACCAATTTGCTAAACGACAAATGACTTGGTTCAGAGGAATGGAGCGAAGAGGGTTTACCATACACTGGATTGATGCTCTTTTACCGGAGGAAGAAAAGCTAAAACAAGTTCAAAATATCCTAAATTTTTAGCACCTTTGCATTTTTAATTAACCCAAAAAACAGTATTAGCATGATAAACCATTGGAAAAAATTCTTGTTATCTAATTTTGTTTGCTTTTTACTTTTTACTTCAGCAAATGCAACAAGTTTTACTATTGACACTCTTAGTATTTATCAGAAAGTAGCAAAAATACCCTCCTCCAATAAAAAATCGACCAACGCGTTAGGCAACTACTTTGCGGGTGAGTTTTCTGATGAACCAAGCCGTGCTTTTGCCATAAGCTATTGGATATGCAATGCTATCGATTACGATTTTAAAGGACAAATTGAAAGACGGATAGAAGCATACACTCCAGAAATGGTACTAAAAACAAAAGAAGCCCTTTGTGGAGAATATGCAGCACTATTTACTGCAATTTGCGATGAAGCCAACCTGCAATCTGTTGTTGTTGATGGCTATACCCGCCCTTTCGACTTTTTACCTAACGATACCCTGTTTAGGGCAGAACATTCGTGGTCGGCCGTAAAGGTAAACGGGCAGTGGCAACTCATCGACCTAACTTATGCTGCTGGAAGAATTATAACTCCAGACGCTACCAATCAAAGTAACGATTCGTTAATAAATAACCTACCCTACCACAGCAAAGCCAACTTTGAAAAGAAATTCAATCCGCAATGGATTTTTACAGCACCTGATTTTCTTATTTTTAGCCACTATCCAATTTTACCCGAATTTCAGTTGCTAAAAATACCCCTACCCTTAGATAGTTTTCGATTAGGAAAAACTGCCGTAGAAAACCACTTAAGAAAACACCGAAAAATAGAAAACGTTAATATAGCTCAAGATGTATATTATCAAAAAAATGCTTCCGAAAAACAATTTTACTTGGGTGATACCGGTAAAACAAATAACCCATTCGACAACCGCACCAAAGGGTTGGCTTATTTAACCGGCATTGAAAATAATGTAAAAGAACAACTTAATACAGAGAAGAATATCTTATCAGGAAGCAAAACGGAACTTAAAGCACTAAAAGGAAAAGTGACTACTGCCGATGCGGCACTTAAACTTAGCTTGCAAGATAACGAACTGGAATATAGGCAAATACAAAAGCGAAGTGAAAACTGGAAAATGAACCTAAAAACCTTTAACAAACTACATAAAGACGACCTGAAAGAAAGAATCAGAGCAAACAATAGCAACCTAAAAAACATTGATAAATTGTATCAAAAAGGCATCAGCCTTACGCAACATCTAAACGAACGAAAAGCGCAATATATAACAAAAGACCTTGAAGCAGTACAGCGCCCAAAACTAGCCGACCCTGCTATGGAAAAAGAAGCTGAGTCATTAATCCGTCAGCAAGATTCTATTCGCAAACTCACGTTAGGGGTGTTGTTTAAAATTGAAAATGTTATTCGAGCATACAATCAAGAAAAAGTTATTGCGCTATGCAACAACGAAAAACAGGCCCTTGCACTATACGAGTCGTCTAGTAAAACACTCGAAGATAATACCAAAGCCAATAAGCGAAACTTGTTTTTGGTGCATATCCCTACTACAAATATCGACAAAGATTGGCTTAAGCTACGAAACAAAGAAGCCGATAAAATAAATAAAGAGAACATCGACACTTTACTTATCAATCTATCAAACAACCAGTTGGAACTGTATAATTTAATTCGTGAATACACCAACTTCTTAAAAGAACGACTAAATTTACTTAAAATTGCAAAAAAGAGTTCAACCGTGGATAGTAAAGAAGACGCCTTGTACCAAGAAGCCATCAACAACTTTTCTGATAACTTACTAAGCTATCACTACGAACTCAAGACTTACACCATAACCAAAGAGTTATTAAAAGATAATTTGGAAAATGAGAATAAAAGAATGACACAACTTATGGAGGCGCTACAAAAAGAGAGCGATTTAGAAAACGACCGACATAAAAATTACTTGGTATTTAGAAAAGAAATGAAAGATGCTGAGAACCTTAAAACGAAAACGGCTATAAAAAGGTTGATAAAAATTAATACACTTATAGACAAAAGCCTTATTTTAGCAAAATAAGTTTTCAATGGCGCACTTACCTCCACTAATCTCCGATTTGGCTGTTATTCTTTTAGCAGCCGGTTTTATTACGCTTTTATTTAAAGCAATTAAACAGCCTGTGGTATTAGGGTATGTGTTAGCGGGAATTATTGCCGGGCCATCGCTCAATCTGTTTCATGTTACCGATATTGAAAATATCAAAACTTGGGCAGAAATTGGGGTTATCTTCTTGCTTTTTTCCTTAGGGTTGGATTTCAGTTTTAAAAAACTTTTTAAAACAGGGCGCACTTCTTTTATTACCGCATTTACCATTGTAAGTGGCATGCTAACACTAGGCTACTTAACAGGAAAACTACTCGACTGGTCGCATATAGATAGTTTATTTTTAGGCGGTATGCTTGCCATGTCTTCTACTACCATCATCATTAAATCGTTCGACGACTTAGGCTTAAAAACACAACTTTTTGCGGGCTTAGTTATTGGCGTACTCATTGTAGAAGATTTAGTCGCCGTTGTTTTAATGGTTTTACTCTCAACCATATCTACCAGCAACAATTTTGATGGTGCCGATTTAGTGTTAAGCATTCTGCGTATGGGCATGTTTATTCTGCTTTGGTTTGTTTCGGGCATTTATTTATTACCCACTTTTTTAAAGAAAACCAAGCGATGGATGAACGACGAAACTCTTTTAGTGGTTGTACTGGCGCTTTGTTTGGGAATGGTGCTAATAGCTACAAAAATTGGATTTTCAGCTGCTCTTGGTGCTTTTGTTATGGGATCATTACTTGCAGAAACACTGGAAGCAGAAAAAATTGAACACCTCACTCGTCCGGTTAAAGATTTTTTCGGAGCCATATTTTTTGTATCGGTAGGGATGATGATAAACCCACTAGGATTGGGCGAATTTTGGTTCCCCATACTTATCATTACCCTAGTAGTTATTTTTGGTCAAATTATTTTTGCAACTACCGGAATGATTTTATCCGGTCAACCTCTAAAGGTATGCATACAATCAAGTTTTAGCTTAACACAAATTGGCGAATTTGCTTTTATTATAGCCACATTGGGCTTAAGCTTAAATGTTATCGACAAAAACTTATACCCTATTATTGTGGCTGTTTCAATAATAACCACCTTCTTTACACCATTTTTTATCAAATCGGCTGTTCCCGTATACCACTTTATTAGCCACAACTTGCCGGCACATTGGCTAAAGGCCATTCACCGTTTTTCCGCATCGCCCCATCTTATAAACACAGAAAACATGTGGCTAAATTTGCTAAAAAACTTGCTAAAAACCATCACAATTTATTTAGCCATCACTTTAACTATCATGTTTTTAGGCTTTATCTATTTAGTACCCCTTATTGCCGGTTTTGTTTCGGGCATCAGTGCCAATATTCTTTCGGCAGGGATAATCATTCTTGCAATGGCACCTTTTTTACGGGCAATAATGATAAAGAAGAACCGAACCATCCGCTTGATGTTACAAAAAAGGAACATGAGCAAAGGGCCGCTTATCACCCTTATAAGCGCACGAATTATTATTTGCATAGGACTAGTAATGATTGTAATTGGAAATTTATTCGACCTAGCTTGGTTTATTATTTTACTAATTGCCTTGCTCATTATATCGTTTACCATTTTCTCTAAATGGCTAAAAAAAGGCTCCATTCGTATTGAAAACCGTTTCTTATCAAATCTTTCTGAACGACAAAAATACGATGAGAGTTTAAAACCCATGAAAACTGAATTTGTACGACACTTGCTCTCACGAGATATCCACCTGGCAGATTTTGAAATTCAACCACATTCTCAATACATCGGTAAGCCACTCAAAGACTTACACATACGAGAAGATTACGGTGTCAATATCGTTTCAATTATTCGTGGAGAACAACGGATAAATATCCCAAACGGAGACGAAATGTTATTTCCTTATGACCGCATTGTAGTTGTAGGAACCGACCAACAACTAATGCGTTTTAACTATTTAATGGAGGAGTTTGCCAACAGTAATGATTTACAACAAAAGTCAGATGTTGTACTAGAACAAATGCTTTTAGAAGATGGGTCAAAATTGATAGGTAAAACCATACAAAACGCTTCGCTTCGTAGAAAATTCGGATGTATGGTTATTGGTATCGAACGAGGCAGAAGCGCAAAAATGAATCCCGATACTACGGAGAAATTTGAACTTAACGACATTCTCTGGCTGGTAGGCGAAAAAGACAGCATTTTACGAGTGGTTGAAAGTTGTAAATAATTCAACAAATTAATTATCCTGATAAACGTGAGACTTGAAGTTGTGTATTAAAAAGAGTACTTTTGTATCCTAAAAACATATTTAAACAATTTTTACATGAGCTTAGAACTTTCAGAACAAGAACAAATACGCCGCCAATCGCTTAACGAACTACGAAAACTAGGAATTGACCCTTATCCTGCCGCCGAATATACCGTTACAGCATACTCAAATCAACTAAAAGAAGATTTCAACGATGATGCACCCAAGCAAACTGTAAGCATTGCCGGACGCATCATGAGCCGACGAATAATGGGCAAAGCATCATTTATCGAATTACAAGATTCTGTAGGCCGTATTCAAGTATATGTTAGTCGAGATGACATTGCCACCGAAGCCTTGCCCGATGCATACAACACGGTTTTTAAAAAACTATTGGATATAGGTGATTTTATTGGCATTGAAGGATATGTTTTTCGCACCCAAATGGGAGAAATATCGGTACATGCACAAACACTTACAGTGTTAAGTAAGTCTTTACGCCCCTTGCCCATAGTAAAATACAAAGACGGCGTTGCATACGATGCCTTTGAGGATCCCGAGCAACGGTACCGTCAGCGCTATGTTGATTTGATTGTTAACGAAGGAGTAAAAGACATCTTCCTTAAGCGCACCAAAGTATTTAATGCCATGCGCAATTTCTTTAACGAAAAAAATTACATCGAAGTAGATACTCCCGTACTTCAACCCATACCGGGTGGTGCATCGGCGCGTCCTTTTATTACGCACCACAATGCCTTAGATATTCCTTTGTACTTACGAATAGCCAACGAATTATACCTAAAACGACTTATTGTTGGTGGTTTTGAGGGGGTTTACGAGTTTTCCCGAAATTTCAGAAACGAAGGCATGGACCGTACGCATAATCCCGAGTTTACAGCCATGGAGATTTATGTTTCGTACAAAGACTATAACTGGATGATGAATTTTACCGAAGAATTGTTAGAGCGTATTGCACTAGAAGTAACCGGCTCAACAGAAGTTCCGATGGGAGATAAAACCATCAGCTTTAAACGACCGTTTAAACGAATAAGCATGATTGACTCTATACTGGAATTTACCGGAATCGACATCAACAGAATGGACGAGATAGCCCTACGAGAAGTATGTAAAACTCTAGCCATTGAAACAAATGAAACCATGGGTAAGGGAAAGTTGATTGATGAAATTTTTGGGGCTAAATGTGAAGGAAATTACATTCAGCCTACTTTTATTACCGATTACCCTATCGAAATGTCTCCCTTATGCAAACAACACCGTTCAAACCCCGAATTAACCGAACGGTTTGAACTAATGGTTAATGGAAAAGAACTTGCCAATGCATACTCGGAATTAAATGATCCTATTGACCAACGAAATCGATTTGAAGAACAATTGCGCTTAACCGAAAAAGGCGACGACGAAGCTATGTTTATTGATCAAGATTTCTTACGTGCTCTAGAATATGGCATGCCACCTACCTCAGGAATGGGAATAGGCATGGATCGTTTGATTATGCTTATGACCAACCAAGCAGCTATACAAGAAGTGTTGTTCTTCCCTCAAATGCGTCCGGAAAAAACAAAACAAATAGATGGACCCGAAAAATTTATGGCCTTGGGCATACCGGAGGCATGGGTTTCTGTAATACAAAAAGCGGGTTTTATAACTGTATCAGCCTTGAAAGAACAAAACCCTAACAAACTGCATCAAGATATTTGCGGATTAAATAAAAAACTTAAATTAGGGTTAGAAAACCCAACAAAAGAAGCCATTACTACCTGGATAGAGAAATTACAATAAACACAAGTGCTTGATAATATACCTGTTGAAGGGGTTTATTTCAAGCACTTTTTTGTTATCTATCGATAAACGGCATCCTGCTTGTTTACTCGTCAACTTTTCTTTACATTTGCATTTCTGATTCATTTTTATGTAATTAAACATTGGTAAAAACTATGAATTTTCCAGGGAAAATAGCCATTATGGGCGGAGGTAGTTGGGCTACTGCTATTGCAAAAATTGTACTTACCAATGCAGATAATATCGTGTGGTATATGCGCAGACAAGAGCAAATTGATGAATTTCTTCGTCTCAGCAACAATCCTTCATACCTATCAGGCATAAAATTCGATACAAATAGAATCCATTTCACCTCCAAGATCAACGAAGCAATAAAAATAGCAGATACTTTAATTTTTGCTACTCCGTCTCCATTTATAAAAACACACTTAAAAAAACTTAAGTTATCTATTGCAGATAAATTTATTATATCAGGTATAAAAGGAATAGTTCCGGAAGAAAACATGATTCTTTCGGATTACTTTCACAAGCTCCACCATGTTCCGGAAGAAAATATTGCCGTTTTAGCTGGGCCATGCCATGCAGAGGAGGTTGCTTTAGAACGGTTGTCATATTTAACTTTTGCATGCAAAGACCGCGATAAGTCTAAGGCACTGGTACAAACATTTTCATCAAACTTTGTTTTTGTAAATACTACAGAAGATGTAGAAGGTATTGAATATGCCTCAGTAATGAAAAATATTATTGCTATTGCCGTAGGAATTTGTCACGGGTTAAAATATGGAGATAATTTTCAAGCCGTGCTTATTGCCAATGCTATTCAGGAAATAAATCGTTTTTGTAATGCCGTACATCCTATTCCCAGAAATATTAACGAATCAGCTTACTTAGGCGACCTTATGGTTACCTCTTACTCCAAATTTAGTCGAAACCGCCTGTTTGGAACCATGATAGGCAAAGGCTATTCTGTCAAAACAGCCTTAATGGAAATGGAAATGATTGCCGAAGGCTACTATGCTACCAAATGTATTAAAGAAATAAATGATAAATACCAGGCAAACTTACCTATCGTCGAAGCTGTATATAACATCTTATACAATAGAATTTCGCCAACTATAGAAATTAGAGAGTTAACAGAAAAATTTAGATAATTAATTACCTAAGTAACAAACTAAAACGAACTAAAACCTTATGAAAAATATTTCCATCAACATTGATAAAGTGGCAATTTTCGCCTCAAAATCATGCATTTATGCTTACGAAAATAAGGTGAAAGCATGCAGCGATATGTTAGAAAAAGGGAACGGAAAAGGCAATGACTTTTTAGGTTGGCTACACCTTCCGGCTTCTATAAACAACATTCAATTTGCAGAAATTGAAGCTAGCGCAAAATTATTGCGCCAAAAATGCGAAGTAGTTATCGTTGCAGGAATTGGAGGAAGCTATTTGGGTGCAAAAGCCATAATCGAAGCCTTATCAAACAGCTTTCAGCACTTACAAAAAGAGCAAACGAACCCTACTATACTTTTTGCCGGAAACAATATCAGCGAAGATTATTTGTCCGAACTATCCGACTTACTAACAACAAAACAATTTGGCATTATCAATATTTCTAAATCGGGAACGACTACCGAAACAGCTCTTGCCTTTCGCTTGCTGAAAACACAACTGGAGAATCAGGTAGGTAAAGCCGAAGCTCAACAACGGATTATTGCAATCACCGATAAAAGCAAGGGTGCTTTACGCACATTAGCTACACAAGAGGGCTACAAAACTTTTGTTATTCCGGATAATGTAGGAGGACGATTCTCTGTACTTACTCCCGTTGGCTTATTACCTATTGCTGTGGCCGGATACAACATTCGTGAGCTAGTGAAAGGTGCTGTTGATATGGAAAAAGCCTGCGGAAAAAATATTCCATTTGCCGATAACCCTGCCGCAATTTACGCTGCAACGCGCAACGAACTATACAAGCAAGGTAAGAAGATAGAGATTTTGGTGAATTATCATCCTAAATTGCATTTTGTATCTGAATGGTGGAAACAGTTATTCGGCGAAAGCGAAGGAAAAGACAACAAAGGAATTTTTCCGGCTGCCGTCGATTTTACTACCGACCTACATAGCATGGGCCAATGGATACAAGAAGGCGAACGGATAATTTTCGAAACGGTAATTTCTATTGCTAACCCTAACAAAAGAGTGCTTATACCATCGGATAAAGACAACCTTGACGGACTGAATTTCTTGGCCGGAAAAAGGGTAGATGAAGTAAACAAAATGGCCGAGCTAGGAACTCAAATTGCACATGTTGACGGTGGTGTGCCTAATATAAAAATTGAACTACCGGAATTAAACGAATATTACCTAGGGCAATTGCTGTATTTCTTCGAGATAGCTTGTGGCATAAGCGGATATTTATTAGAAGTAAACCCTTTCGATCAACCTGGCGTTGAAGCATATAAAAAAAATATGTTTGCTTTACTTGAAAAACCTGGTTTCGAAGCAGAAACAAAAGCAATTAAAACACGCTTATAATACAAATATTATTTTTATTCATACATACTAATACAAAAAACATGGCCACTCCCGACATTGAAAACATTCTGAAGAAAGGAACATTGAGAAATCTGATTATTATCGTAGTAATCTTACTTATCTTCCTTTTAATTAAACCTTGGGCGCAAATTGGTGCCGGCGAAAGAGGAATAGTTTTAAACTTTGGTGCAGTACAAGATAAAGTACTCGACGAAGGCTTGCATTTTAGAATTCCATTTATGCAAGAAATTAAAATAATGGATGTACGGATAAACAAAGCCGTAACTGATGCTGCTTCAGCCTCATCCGATTTGCAAGATGTTGCCCTAGCGGTTGCGTTAAACTACCACATCATTCCGGATAAGGCAAACATAGTGTATCAATCCATTGGCGTTGAATTCAAAGAAAGAATTATTGATCCTGCTATTCAAGAAGTTATGAAGGCTGTTTCGGCCAGATATACTGCAGAAGAGTTGATTACCAAACGACCTGCCGTAAGTGCCGAGATGAGAGAAACTTTAACGGAAAGATTATTGGAATATAATATTGCTGTTGATGCCTTCTCTATTGTTTCCTTCAATTTCTCACAAATATTTACCGATGCTATCGAGGCAAAGCAAACTGCAGAACAAAATGCCCTTAAAGCAAAACGAGACTTAGACAGAATAAAAGTGGAAGCAGAACAAACCATTACTGCGGCTCAAGCGCAAGCAGAAGCCTTGCGTTTGCAAAAAATGAATATCTCTAAAGATTTGATTGAACTAAGAAGAATAGAGGCAACCTTAAAAGCCATTGAAAAATGGGACGGGAAATTACCTAATGTTACGGGAGCAGGAGCTGTTCCTTTTATCGGAGTAGGAGAATAAATTATGACTAGAATGATTATTTTTGGGCTCATTTTTGCGCTCGTTTTTGGCTATGTTGGAAGCTCTTTAGCTAAATACAAAGGCCGAAATCACGTTTTATGGTTTATACTATGTGCATTATTCCCTTTGCTAGTAGTTGCCATATTGTTACTCCCTTCTTTTGAAGCATTCGGCATTACTAAAAAATGTCCGCATTGTGCAGAGATAATCAAAGCTGATGCTACTTTTTGCAAACACTGTGGCATGGGGATATAACCCTGTTTAGCCTGATAACAACTTAATTTAAAAAGTCCAACCTTATATTCGGTTGGACTTTTTTACTTGCGTATAAAAATGAGATTCTCTTTTGAATCATAATATAAACGGGTATTATTGGAGCAAAATTACACCCAAAACAGTTATATTTTGCTTCATGCTACTTTATTAAAAAATCCTCTTTTCAATCTAAACACAAAAAACATAATACAACTTTATGTGTGTAAAACATATTTATTTGCTAAAAAAAACAAACTCTTAGTGCATTTAGCGATTTTTTCAATTACAAAACTAAATCGAGGTATTTTAGCACTAATTAATACTAAAGAGCTTTCAACCTAGCTGATTAAAAGAAAGCCAGTCTTTTGTCTTGTGTCTTTTCTAATATTCACAATAATTATGTACATATCTTAAAAAAAAATCCTTAAAAAAAACAAATATTACTAAAATTTAGTTATTTTTAGAAATCGTAAAAAAAATACGGGTTCGTAAAAAAAAGGTTTTAGCATTCGCTCATTTAATCTAGTTGGAATTTATGAAGAAATCGCTACTCACTATTTTTCTCCTTATGGTAATGATGGTGGCTTCAGCACAAACAGACAGCACCAATACTGGTAAATTGGGCCATATATTATACCTTAAAACAGAAGTTTTAAAGCCTTTGGCTCTTTTTACTATAGAGCCTAATGCTTCGTATTATGATATTCAGGCTACTGTCAGACTAAGTAATTATTGGCATGCCACCCTTACTTACGGCTCACAAAAAATATATTTGGAAGAAAGTTTTACATCGGCAGCTAACGATAGCATACATATTTATTCTTTACGCACAGGAAGAGCTAAACACATAAGTGCTATCACTTTACGACACTACCCCTTTAGTAATACAGGCAAATGGATTGATTACTTTTTTGTAGAAGGCGGGTATCATATATACATTTATGATGGAGAAACACTTACCTTAATGTATAATGAATATTTGCTAAAAAATCACAACGAATTAAAAATTCAGTTACTACGTCAAGGACCCGAACTAAACATTGGAGTAAGTCAGTTTTTTTCACGAAATTTGCAAGGACGAAAAAAACGAAATGTATTGTTTTCGCCTGAGTGCTACATAGGTGCAAGATACATTATAAATAGCATACTGTCTGAGTCGTACGAAGACATTGTTGGCACATCGAACTTTACAGGCTACAGCGAAATGGATCGTTTAGTTTTTCATATCCGATTGAAATTCGGACTAGGTTTTCTCTGATTTTCCATACAAAAAACACCAAAAGCCGAACTTTTTCGTTAAAAAGAAAGTAAATGCATGTGCATTTCCGAAATATTCATCTTATATTTGTTCCTCAAGCGTTTTTTATTCACAAAATCCATTTGAAGCCACTAAAGTAATTATTTACACCTATGAGATTTAAAACAACAGCACTGTTATTATTGCTTTTCACCTCTCTCAATATTTCTGCTCAAGTTACTGAAGTAAAAGGAATTATCACCCTGAAAACCATAAAAAAAACAGAAAACAAAACAATTAGCATAGATACCATTACTGCTAACGGAGCAAGAACCATGGTTTACTTATTTAACAAAATGGATTCTAAACTAATTGCTATTGCAGACACCTTAGGGTATTACTATTTTATTATCAATGAAAAAACAGCGCATTATACGCACATACAATTTTTAAATATAGAGGGAGGATCAAAGATTTTTCCCATAAAACATATTACTTATCCATTTTTTGATATTGAATTACTAAAAATGGATGGATTTAAACCAGAAGAATTGCAAGTTACCCCTCCAGTAATAGACAGCCTTATAAGTAATCCGTAATAATTTTGCAGATTGATTTTCAAAATCATCAACCAATAGTTACCTTTGCAGTTTAAGCAAAAAAACTATGTTTCAAGCAGCTGTTACCAAGTACCTAAAAAGAACAAATCATTCTAACTTAGCAATAAAAGCCGTATTGTTTGATATGGATGGGGTGCTATTTGACTCCATGCCGGGACATGCCAAATCGTGGGTCGAGGCCATGGCAGCTTACGACTTACCCTTTACCGAATACGAAGGGTATTTAAATGAAGGAAGAACCGGAATCACTACCGTAAACTACGGGTTTAACAAAATATTTCAACGCAATGCTACTGCCGAAGAGTTCCAAGGTATTTATGCCCTCAAAACAGCCTTATTCGAGAAATATCCAAAAGCAAAACGGATTCCATTTTCGTTTGAATTAGCTGAAAAAATAAAGGCGCAAGGACTTGATCGGTTAATTGTTACAGGATCAGGGCAAAAAAGTTTATGGGGAATGATAGAAAGCAATTACCCGAACTTATTTGACACCTCGCGCATGGTAACCTCTCTCGATGTTACATATGGCAAACCACATCCGGAACCTTATTTAATGGGATTAGAGAAAGCAAGCGTAGAAGCTTGGGAAGCAGTTGTAATTGAGAATGCTCCCCTAGGTATTGAAGCTGCTGTTGCCGCAAATATATTCACCATCGCTGTAAAAACAGGAATATTAGAAGAAAAAGTACTACACGATGCTGGTGCCGATTTGGTGTTTTCGAGCATGGAAGAACTATACCGTAATTGGGTCGCTTTTTCGGAAAAGTATATGTAAAAATGATAAAACAATTACCACTCTACAGGGGTAATTCCGTGAGCTTCTAAATAGATATTTGCCATACCAAAATGCCCACATCCAATAAAACCACGATAGGCGGACAATGGCGATGGATGAACGGCTTTTAGCACCAAATGCTTGTTGGTATCAATAACAGTTCCTTTCTTCTGAGCATAGCTTCCCCACAACATAAATACGATATGCGATTTTTCTTCACTAAGTCTTTGTATTACGGCATCCGTAAATTTTTCCCATCCTTTATTATGATGCGAACCAGCCAACCCCGCGGTAACAGTTAAAGTCGCATTAATCAACAATACTCCTTGCCTTGCCCATCGCTCCAAATTTCCTGATGCAGGTATAGCAATAGCTAAATCTCTTTCTATTTCTTTATATATATTAAGTAATGAAGGTGGAAGGGGCACTCCATCGTTTACCGAGAAACATAACCCATGAGCCTGTCCCGCTCCATGATAAGGGTCTTGTCCGATAATCACCACCTTAACCTGATCGAAAGGACACTGATTAAACGCATTAAAAACAAGATTAGCCGGAGGGTACACCGTACTTGTGGCATATGCTTTTTGCACAAAATCAAGTAAAAGACCATAATATGGCTTACTAAACTCCTCGTGTAATTTTTTCTGCCAGCTCGATTCTAAAAGGAGGTTCATACTTCCAATTTTTAATACAACACATCTAGCAAAGGCTCGCCTATAGTTGAATTTGGATAGGAAATGTTTAACATATTACAAATCGTTGGAGCAATATCAACTACTGAAAAGGGTTTTTCAACGGTTTGT
This sequence comes from Paludibacter jiangxiensis, assembly GCA_945897785.1. Classification (GTDB taxonomy): domain Bacteria; phylum Bacteroidota; class Bacteroidia; order Bacteroidales; family Paludibacteraceae; genus JAFGVL01. Next base: position 38,125 of record CAMDGD010000007.1, on the reverse strand, counting down.
TTTTTTATTTTCCACCCCGACATAATAAATGGGGCGTAATTATTAATTCTACTTGAGATACCTACTTTTTCTGTATCATTAGGCACATCGACCCATCCCGGCATTAAAAACAGTACAATATCTCCGGCATTATTACGATTAAAAGCGTTTCTGGCCTTTTGTGTACGAATATTATCACAGCTAAGCTGATGCAAATCTTCTGAACGAATGGCGTATTGCACTCCGGTAAACCGTCCCATAAAATCGGCTACCTTTTCCTCAACTTCCTTTATATCAAGTTTTTTTGAAGCAATAGCCTCTTTATTTAAATACAAATGGTGATTAGCGTACCCGTCAATAAAATCGACCTGACCATATATTGCCATTAAATAGGTACTTAACAAAGATAACGAACGATCAACAATAAAATAACCCGTAGGCACATTATACGACTTCATTTTTTCAGGTGAAATATACTGCGTTTGTGGCGCATAGACCATGTACAATGCATTATCTGCTCCACAAATGCGATCAATTTCTTCTATCAACACCTTTAACTCACTATCAACACGAAGATACATATCCTGTATTTCGGCAGTTAACACACCGGCACTTGCTTGGTCGAAACCACGTACAGAGAACTGCAGATTAAGCACATCCGGCACATCATCCAAGCCAATATATTCTTCTTTTAATGCTCTTACAGCAAGCTCTCTAACAGCAGTATTAGCAAAAGGCGATTGCTTGTATTTTTTAAATGATTTATTTTTCCCCAAGGTTTCCAACATCGGGTAAGCGAAAAAGGACGATATACCATTTTGTGCGGCGTTTGCTTTATAATTTGACCCCACATACAAATTGCTCCAATTGCGTTGGATATTATTTTGCACTTGGCTTACATAATTGGCTCTGATAGCCCAATCGGGTAATGCGTTTCCATAGTAATTTGAACTCATCCAATTACCGGAATTTTCATCAATCCACACAGTACCAGTGCCGGAGTGGCCGGCCATCATTATGGCTTCCTCAGGATTAAGTGCAATGGTAACTATCCTAGCTTTTCCTTGCGTAAAAATTTTTATTTCATCAGTAAAAGTGCTGGTTAATAAGTTTTTAGGAGACACTTGTGCGTCCCCTCCAACGCCCTTTTTCTGACTGTCAAAAACGCAACTTTGTTCGCTTTTAGTTTTAGCATCAAAATAAGTATTGCCTGAAACACCATGATCGGAAGGAATTGTACCGGTAAAAACGGATGCATAATCGGCAGCATTACCCGAACTTAAATAAGGGAAAGTCATGTTTTTACTATAACTGCCCGACGAGATTAATCGACGAAATCCACCATCAGTGAAATCTGACCAAAACAACGACAGGTAATCTGAACGCAAGCCATCAATAGCTATTGTAACAATAATTCGAGGCGGTTTTACCTGTTCGTTTTGTGCTAACGAAAAAAGATAAAAACACGCTAAAAAAAGGACTAATAGACACTTTTTCATAAATATATAGATAAACTAATTTCTTCGTTGATAATAAATAATAAACAAACTACGGGAAAATAGCAATAGCATCAAAGGTAAAAAAGCAATATTAAATGCTTGTGGAAGAAAAACAAAACCAGCTAAAGCAAATAATAGCGACAAAAGGTTTATATAATGGAAATTACCCAATACAGTTCGAATCTTTTTAAACGGAAGTAAAAGAGCAAAAATAAGCTGCAAAGGATTAAGCCACAGAAGGTTATAGTTTTCAGAAACCAATGGGTGAAGCGAAAAAAAGTTTAAATAGAACACCACAACACCCATCAACCCACAAACCCCAAAGAGCAGCATATCTAACCAGATCATCGTTTTATTTCTACCCAAATAACCTATAACAACAACTAAAAACAATAATGTAAAGGCCAGGACTATTGGCTTAGGTAAAGAAGCGGCACTTATGTCTTGCTCAGAGCTTATATAAACTGCGTCTGTTTTACTAACCAGCAATGTACCATTATATCTTTTAGCCGCTTTAAGGTAAAACATCAATTCTAGCGGCAGAAACATTTTTTCTCTATCTGTAGCCAATTTATCGGCCGATGATCCCAAAACAATGTCAATCCCAAACTTATTCCAAGTATCTGTGCCTACACACTCAGCAATAAGCTGTCTAAAAGTCTGCTGTTCATTTTTATTCGTATAAAGAACCGAATCTTGCACAGCCAGTTCTATCATATCACGCGGACGAGTAGCACAATTGTCGTACACAAAGTTGTATCTGTAAAAGCGATTTTCAGGCTTAAAGTTATGCATCAACGCATCAAACATCCGTTGTTTTTCTTCGGCAGAAAGCGCTAAGTGTTGTTCCCAAACAGAAATATCTCTGTATTTGTAGCGGATAAAGAAATCAACAGCTAAATCGAACCCAAGTTGATAATCGGTAATTCCCTTAACAAATTTAAGGTAAAACCCCTCTGTTTCATAATTAAAAGTACCATAATTAAATACCCAATCAATATGCAAATCAGGGTCTTGAATACGAATACCTGTATGTCCAAATTGAGCATACAACTCTTTGCCGTAACCACAGCTCAGCAAACTAATTCGCGCATTTTCCGAAAGCGTTTGCGCTCCCACAAAACCAAAAGAAAATAAGAATAAACTGATAGCTAAAAACCTTTTCATGGCAACCTTATTAAAAAAGCGAGATAAAAACCCATCGTTTCAACCTCGCTTTTACAATTCTTCTTTATCTAATTACTTCTTTTTATCAACCAATTCAGCCGAATTATCGTCTTCAACAAAATATTCACTTGATTTTTGAGCTGTTGTTTTTACGCCCATATCACAAGTACCTGAAAAAATAGCTTCAGGCTCAATAACCAATATTTTTGTTTTAATATCACCCACTACATGCGAAGTTGATTTTAACGAAAGGGTATCAGAAACATTAATATTTCCTTTTAAATCGCCCATTATATCAGCATTAGTACAGAATATATCTCCAATTAAAGATCCCTTTGGACCAATTACGATACGACCGGAACATTCAATTTTGCCTTCTACAGCACCATCTACTCTGAAATCGCTATCAGAAACAATATTTCCTTTTACGCAACTACCAAAAGCTAGTGCGTTATGTGCTATTCCGTTATTTGTTCCATTTTCTTTTGCCATAATGCATTATTATTTAAAATTTTACCGCAACAAAAGTATCAAATTCCTTTTACATAAACAAATCCGATTGCTGCATGCAACCGGATTTATTTTTGAGCGGGAAACGGGGCTCAAACCCGCGACCCTCAGCTTGGAAGGCTGATGCTCTATCAACTGAGCTATTCCCGCAAAACTAAATTCCAATATATCAATTGGTAATTAAAGTGGGCAGTGGTGGATTCGAACCACCGTAGGCTTACGCCAGCAGAGTTACAGTCTGCCCCATTTGGCCACTCTGGTAACTACCCGTAAAGCGCTACAAAAGTAATGATTTTTTTTTGTATGACAAGTCCCAATAACAAAATGCGCGTAAATATTGATATTTATTATGCTAGTTTTTTTGCAAAAGCTACCATTTTTATGGCAGTAACAGCAGCTTCATCGCCTTTATTGCCATGCTTACCTCCCGCTCTATCAAAAGACTGCTGCATAGTATCGTTGGTTAGTACGCCAAAAACAAAAGGCAATTGATACTGCATATTTAGATCAACAAAACCCTGTGTAACCCCCTGCGATATAAAATCGAAATGCGGTGTTTCTCCACGAATTATACAACCTAATCCAATTACAGCATCTACTCTCAGCTTTTCGGCAAGTAGTTTTGCGCCAAAAGTTAGTTCAAAAGCTCCGGGCACATAATGCACAAAAATATGCTCTTCTTTTGCTCCATGAGCAACAAGGGTAGCATACGCGCCTTGCAAAAGAGCCGAGGTAATGGGTTGATTCCATTCAGAAACTACTATTCCAAAACGCATTTCGGTTGCATTTGGCACTGTAGAGGAATCGTACTCCGATAAATTTTGGTATTGTGTAGCCACGCTATATTTGTTAAAAAAAAACAAAAACCACCGCAGGTAATACAGTGGTTTAATTCCTAGTAATTTTTATTTCGACAAAGAAGCTCTTTCTATGTATTTGTCAATATCACGAGCAATAGCGCTATCAAAATACTTATCTTTAATTTCCGTATACAGTGCTATAGCTTTATCAAATTCTCCTTTGCTTTCATGCAGTAAAGCCGCTTTTTTCAAAAAAACCGGACTCAACATTTTATTTTCCAATTTATATGCTTTTGCAAAATAGCTTAATGCTTTATCGGTTTCATTCAGTTCGACGAAAGCATCACCAATTAATCCATTGATTGTGGGCGTAAAATTCACATCTCCATTCCCATCAAAATCTTCTAAGTAAGTGATGGCTTTTTTATATTCTCCCATTTTATACAAACAAATACCGGCATAAGCTTGCGCTAAATTGGCCGATTCTGTTAAGCCATAATCTTCAATAATTCGTTTAAAACCTTTAGCATCTAAACCATCGCCAGTAAATGCAAGTTTAAATGAGTCTTGAGCAAAATAGACTTGCGCCTTAGCCATTTGGTTTTGGGCTTCGGTTTCTTGTGGCGCCAAATGATAACGATTAAACAAGATAAACGCAGATACAATTACAACAACAGCCAACACAGCGTAAATCAGTTGTTTCTGATTCTTTTCAATAAAAGCCTCTGTTCTACTTACAGCTACTTCAATATCTTCGCCAACACCTGAAACATCATTTTTTTTATCTTTTGACATACAATTACTAGTTTAAATTCGGTTTGCTAATGAAAGGCAAAAATAGTTTATTCTACTTTATAAAAGAAATATTCGAACAATTTTTTATTAGGTTACAAACTTTGAAAAAAAAGAATAAAAGACACGGTGATTACAAGAGGTGTTACACCAATAATTACACGAAAAATTGCAAGTTTTTTATACCTTTGCAAAAAAATAACCATGTATTTAAAGCAACTATCTTTAGTTAATTATAAAAATATTTCGCAAGCAGAAATACAGTTCTCTCCAAAAATAAATTGTTTTATTGGGTTAAATGGAGCGGGAAAAACCACTATTTTAGATGCTATTTATTACCTTTCGTATTGTAAAAGTCACAACAACAACATCGACAAACAAAATATTGCTCACGAAGCCGATTTTTTTGTCATTCAGGGAAATTATGCTGTAAATGAACGCGAAGAGCATATTTACTGTGGATTAAAACGAAAACACAAAAAACAATTTAAACGGAATAAAAAAGAATACGATCGCTTGTCAGAGCACATCGGATTATTGCCTTTAGTACTTATTTCGCCCAACGATTCTGCCTTAATCTCAGAAGGAAGCGATGAACGACGAAGATTTATCGACACGATTATATCCCAATACGACAACCAATACTTGCAATGGCTAATAAAATACAACAACTGCTTACAACAACGTAACTCCTTACTTAAAATGGGAAGTCAAGATGCTTCACTTTTCGATATATTAGAAGAGCAAATGGTTGAGTACGGCAAGCAACTATTTACCATGCGAAAAACATTTATTGCCGATTTTTCGCCCATATTTAATCACTTTTATCAAACCATATCAGCAGGAAAAGAGACCGTAAGTTTAGCATACAGCTCACAACTCGATAGCATTAATTTCAAGACAAGCCTATCCAACAGCCGCGACAGAGACTCCATACTCGGGTATACTACACACGGCATACACAAAGATGAATTGGAAATGTTTTTGGGGGAGTATCCCATTAAACGAATAGGCTCGCAAGGACAAAACAAGACATACTTAATTGCATTGAAATTAGCCAAATTTAATTTCCTTAAAAGCATTGTTCAGTTTAATCCTATTTTATTAATGGATGATATTTTTGATAAACTTGACAGCGACAGAGTGACTGCAATTGTAAAATTGGTTTCTGAAGAACGATTTGGGCAAATTTTTATTACCGACACCAACCGCGAGCATTTAGACCAGATAGTAAAATCTATTCAGCAAGATTCGCTGATTTTTACCGTTGAAAATGGAGTTGTAAAACCACAGGACTAATTCAGAAAGCGTTCGATGGCATTATTTACGGTCTATTCACTTTAATTTTTAGACAAAAAAACAAAGAGTAAAGAATAAAGACGGGGTTTGTGTTTTAATTAGTTAGTGTTAGGAGTGGGAGTGCGACTTTAAGTCGCGCCCCCACTATCTCTAAAGAATCAAGAATCTAGACAAAAGACGGGGGTTTCTCGACTATGGGGATAGCTCTATAAACAGAGTGAGAGTGTCACTTTGAGTGACGCCCTCACTAAAATCGTTTCGTTAGAGCCAAGAATAAAGACGGGGGTTGTGTTTCAATCCGTGTTAATCCGTGCAATCCGTGGACCTGAATTTTTTGAATTTTAACTCAAATCTGTGTTAATCTGTGCAATCTGTGGTTAATTTAGAGCCAAGAACCTAGACAAAAGAACAAAGAGTAAAAACAAAAGACTGGGGTTTCCTTTAAATTTTCAATTAAAGAACGAGCTATTTGCACAAACTATTAAAACCAAAAAAATCGGCTAATAGATAATCTAAATCAAGGTTTAGTTCTGACAATTCTTTATTTTAATATTGATAAATTTTTGTCAAGTACTAAGCATTAAAAAGTTAACAAAATACCTTACTTTTGCATATATTATTCAAAACTTATGAGTGACCAACGATACAATCAACGAGGCGTTTCGGCCGGAAAAGAAGATGTGCATAACGCGATAAAAACAATTGACAAAGGTCTTTTTCCTAAAGCTTTTTGCAAAATAATACCCGATTACCTGGGAGGAGATAAAACCTTTTGTAATGTAATGCATGCTGATGGCGCAGGAACGAAATCGAGTTTGGCCTACTTATATTGGAAAGAAACAGGTGATTTATCTGTATGGAAAGGCATTGCACAAGATGCCCTAATTATGAATATTGACGATTTACTTTGTATTGGTGCAACAGAAAATATTTTATTATCATCGACCATAGGTCGAAACAAAAACTTAATTCCGGGCGAGGTGTTGGGTGCAATTATCAACGGCACCAACGAATTAATTGAAGAATTAAAGTCGATGGGGATAACTATTTATGCTACCGGCGGAGAAACAGCCGATGTAGGTGATTTAGTTAGAACAATAATTGTTGATAGCACCGTTACTTGTAGATTAAAACGGGAGGATATTATTGACAACGGCAACATCAAGGCCGGCGATGTAATTGTTGGTTTATCATCGAGCGGACAAGCCACTTATGAGCAATCGTATAACGGAGGCATGGGTAGCAATGGCTTAACCTCAGCCAGACACGATGTTTTTGCTAACTATCTTGCCAAAAAATACCCGGAAAGCTACGACAATACTGTACCTGCAGATTTAGTGTACGCTGGCAGGTATAATTTAACCGATACTATCGAAGCACTAGGAATTGATGCCGGAAAATTAGTTCTCTCTCCAACGCGCACTTATGCTCCAGTTATTAAACGAATACTAAATGTACTTCGCCCTCATATTCATGGCATGGTTCACTGCTCGGGCGGAGCACAAACAAAAATTCTACATTTTGTTGAAGAACTAAAAATAATTAAAGACAATCTTTTTCCGGTTCCCCCTCTTTTTGAAATTATTCAACAAGAATCCAATACAGACTGGAAAGAAATGTATAAGGTCTTCAACATGGGGCACCGCATGGAAATTTATCTTCCGAAAGAATATGCAGAACAAGTTATTGCGATATCAAAATCATTTAACATTGATGCTCAAATAATTGGAAGATGCGAAAGTGCAACAAGCAAGGAATTAATTATTATTAGTCCTCTAGGGAGGTTTAAATACAACTAATACTATAGTATAAAAAATGGGGCTGTCCAAAAAAAGGCAGCAATTTCTCAATGAAAATTGAATATTTGAAAATGAACAGAGGTTTACCTCGAATAAAAACAACAAAAAAGAGGCTGTCCGATACTTTTTGGACAGCCCCTTTTTTTATAGTACAAAATCAACCATGTTATTATTATCTTAAATAAAGCTTCCTTCTCCAGTTAATTTGTTTACGAGAGTATTGCGAATAACAACCGTCTCCACCGGCTATTTTATAAGAAACATTAAAATTTATGTTGAAATACGAATCATTCATTCTCGACCAATAGGTATAAAAACCATCCAAAAAGTCAGCATCAGAACCAACCAAATAGCGCCATCCGAATTCTCCTCCAAATGACCAAAGTCTATTAATAGGAAATCGAGCCCCTATACCAAAAGGGATTATCAACGATTTTCCGGAATACTCAAAATATTCGGTCTCTGGATTCCATAATTCTCGGCTATTTTCAGGAACAACATCAGGTTTTGAAAAATACAAGCGACCTGGTAAAGGAACAGTTGGACTGTAAGGGTCATAATAATATAAATTTCCGGTAGAATTTTCAACCCATTTCCAATTGGTATTATAAGCCATACCTCCTATCCCAAAGAAAAGATACAAATCAAAATCTTGTCGGTTATACCTACCCTTAAAAAAATAAATATCAAATTGTAAAGAAGCTTCAATGGCGTTGGCATAATACAAAAAACGCCTTTCATTTCGCGACTCATCATCGTTACCACTAAACAAGGAATACATAAACACTAGTTTATTGGCAACAATATCGTTGTATTCATGTTTATATCCCCAGGTAACCGATGGTCTGGTATACTTTAAATCCCAGTCGTTCACCCATAACCGAAGGTCAGAGGCAGTACCACCAGCATCACCAAACATGTAATTTGGTCCTATACCAAAAATCAAATAATCTTTTCCGCTGTATGTTTTAAATTTCCGCAACCCTCTACTTCGCTGTGAAAACAAGGTCAACACACTTAAACATAAAAGGACACATAATACTAATTTCTTCATTTTATCATCAAAAAAAATTATATTTGACAAAGGTAACATGATTTATTAATTATACAATATATTGATTTAGTTTTTCTTAACAAAATATTATCACACTATTACAAATTACTATTGTTAATTACTATATTTTCCTTTTTTCTCTTTCCACGCATTAAAGATAGAAAAACGCCAAACACGCAAAGCACGGAAAAAATAAAGAAAACAGTTTGTGCGCTTTTTATAAAGGAAGGCAAATTCTTCTCGGTAATAATTTCGTTCCCTACAAACAAAAAAACAGAAAGCGTAGCTATTGCCATACTAAACATCATACCTGTACTCCTCATCGTACTTACCGTTGCCGAAGCAACACCTAAATACCGCCGCTCCACTGAGCTCATAATCATAGTAGTATTTGGAGAGGAAAAAATTCCGAAACCAATGCCCAACATAGCCAGTGCTGAAACTATATATGCTTGCGAACTATCAACAGCAATAAATGCCAACATCAACAAACCTACAACACTAATAGACATACCTAAAGAGGCTAAAACCTGAGGGTTATTTTTGTCAGATAACCGACCGGCAATTACGGCAACCGATGCCATTAATAAAGGTTGTGTTATCAAAATCAAGCCAGCTTCACTAGGTGTTAGTCCCTTAGCATATTGTAAATAGAGGCTCAAAATAAAACTCACCGCAAAAGTGGCAGCATAATTAATAAAAGCAGAAAAGTTGGATGCGGCAAAAACCTTGTTTTTAAAAAACAATTGCATATTTAAAACCGGAAAAGGAACTATTAGTTCAACAAAAACAAACAATAGTAAGCCTGAAATACCAAAGATAACAAAAAGAAAAGCAGCCGTAGTAGGCAAATTAGAAAAACCGTACATTAAGGAAGTCATTGAAGGTATATAAATTAAGGTACCTTTCCAATCAAACTTATCTTCTTTTGCCTCTACCCACTCGGCACGAATTTTCCATATCACTAATAATACTACCACAAAAGAAACTACTGCGCTAATAAAAAACAAACTACGCCAACCCAAATGTTGTGTTAAAACGCCTCCTAAAATTGGCGAAGCTGAAAGACCAACATACACTGCGGCAACATTCAATCCTATAACTTTTCCTCGTTGCTCTACCGGAAAAGCCGATATAACCATAGCCATACTTGCAGCAACCATCATGGCACTACCGATACCCTGCAAAAAACGAGCTGTTACTAAGAAATCGGCTGAAACAGACAGCGCACACATGAGCGAGGCAAAACCCAAAAAGACATTCCCTAAAAGAAACATCTTTTTCCGTCCCCACATATCGCCTACCTTACCAAAAGGAACTAAAAACACAGCCGACGACAATAAAAAACCCATGGTTATCCAACTCAATTGTACTGCGCCAACCGAAAATTCATTGCCAATATATGGCAAAGCAATATTAACAGCAGCCCCAAGCATGGGATTAAAAAAGCTAGAAAGCATGGTTATGCTTAACAAAAGAGAAGCATTTACTTTTCCGGAACTAGGTTGAGTCATTAGTTATATTTTAATTTTCGAAAACCACTAATTCGGTCATCGAACTTCTACTAAGCACTTGAACATGTACTTCTTCTCCTACTTTTACGCCACTTTTCACTAGACTTCCCGAGATAGTTTGCAGTGCAATTTCGGGCGAATTATTCTCTTTACTAAGATGACAAAGAAAAACATGACTTAAACCCGCATGGTAATTTTTTGCCAAAAATGCAGCTGTTTCATCATTATCTAAATGACCTCTTTCACCACAAATTCGTTGTTTTAACCGTTCAGGATAATACCCATTGCGTAGCATAGTAAAATCATAATTTGCTTCTACAACTAAATAATTTGCCAAACGAATATGTTCCGAAGCACTAGCACAAATATGCCCTAAATCGGTAGCAATGGTAAATCGTTTTCCTTTATAATGAATAGTAAAACCTACATTATCTGTAGCATCATGTGAAACAGCAAAAGCCTCTACCCGAAAATCAATAATTTGTATTGACTGCCCTTTTTCAATATATTTTTTACTGGATGACAACTGCTGAGTTACTCCATAAGAGCGGTCTATCCCCTTATGAGTAAGTTCCGTGGCATAGATAGGCAATAAAAATTTCTCACCTAAAGTACCTACCGCTTTAATATGATCGACATGATCATGTGTTACAAATACCGCTTGAATATGTTCAAAAGGAACACCCAATACTTTGAGCCTCTTTTTTATAGTACGCGACCCAATACCGGCATCAATTAAAATACCGTACCCTGCAGTACCCAAATAATAACAGTTACCACTACTCCCACTAGCCAAACTCACAAAACGCAATCTATCCATCCACGCAACATATAATTAAAACCCCTTTTAGGAAGGTTTATAATTTGATTCTTCTAAAATAAGTTGATAATCCTGTTGTTCCATCAATTCGGGCAAAGTAACAGCACGATTGCTTTGCATATAGCTTTTAACAATCTGCAAGCCTAACCAAATACTGGCTTGTCCGGGAGAGTTCTCGGTAAAAAATGAAGTAAACGGGGCTGTATTTAAGTATTTCGACGCAACTAACTGCGAAGTACTGTACAAATGCTTGTTTTCAACCAAAACGGTCCACATGTTTTTCTCATTCTCAACACACCAGTTTAGTTGCTCGGGGGTGTACCCCATTAAATCGGCTTCATTTCGTTGAGGCATACAAACACTTTGCAAGTACAGCACTTTGGCTCTCGACAAGATACCAGCCAATAGCTGGGTATTGTTTTCATACGGGAACTCAGTCATCAAATACCCCAACAGTACATCTGGAGCCACTTTATTCGGTGTCATGTGTTGCAACTGATAACTATATGCTATCGATTTATACGGAGCATAATCGGCGCCCAAATAATTATCAACACTAACAGAAATAAGTTCATTGGTTACAACTATAGATTGGTTAAAGCCGGAAATATGCATAGCTACCCTAGGAATTTTTTTCTTCGGAAAATAATGCTTGATGTATTTAAAGGCATCTGTTATTTCTGTCTCAATACCACTAACATCATCAAAAACCAATTGCGATTCTTTATAAATTTCCTGCACCATACTATCCGCTAAAAAACCGGTGAGATGCAGTAAAAAATCGTCTGATTCCGGCTGACCTAACATAATAACACTACCTGAGAACCGTTGAAAGAACTCACCGTATTTATCATGAAGCTTGCGAACACCTTGGTCAATAATTGCCGTATCTAAAGCCATTAAATCACGATCAAAACGTTCAATTTCAAGCTTTAAGGGCACCTCATTGGTATCAATTTTAAACCTATTTTTAGAACAAGAGCCTACCAACAAAAGAAGTATCAAACTAAGCAATAAATTTTTACTCTTCATAATCTAACTGGATTAAAAAACAAAGACGCGAAATGCGCGCCTTGATATTATTGAAATTATTATTCAAAATTAAATGTCAACACAAACAACCGTGAGCCCAATCTTTTTATGGCATCGGTATATTTTAAATTTGCTTCATTTTGTATTAAAGGCCTATTTCTTTCAATCATATTAGCAAAACCAATACACATTTTAAACTCCGGAGACAATTTAAAATATGGCATATAAATATCACTACCTACACCAAATTCGATGTAGTAATCCATAGGCTTAAGTAAAATTGGCAAGTCCTTTTTTCGCGATAAATCAACCATAATTCCACCACCGGCAATCAAGTATGGACGATAGTTTTGCACCCTCTCCGAACGGTATTTAACATAAAACGGTAGAGCTACTAAAGTTGACAGCACATTAGTAGAATATTCCCTTGTTTTTACCCCATTTTGAAACCCTGAAAAAACAATTTGTCTATCACCAAAGTTTAATGTTGGTATAAAACGAAGGTTAAAATACTCCCCAAAGCGCAAATCAGAAACTATACCCACAGTAAAACCTGGTAATGGATTAACTACATCTCCATACCATACAATCCCTTCATAATCAACAACCTCACTTGGCTGAAAGGCAAATTCCTGTGTATGCATCCCTAGCGTAAAGCCAAAGTGCAGCAATTTCTGATCTGCTTGTTGAAGGTGCTCTACCACCCTTCGCTGTGCAACAAGGGGAAGAATAAGAAGCGATAGAAAAAATGTAAAAAATATTTTTCTCAAAAGAATGGACATGTATTATATGTTTCTACAAAAGTACTTTGATTTTTTTCTTAGCGTACTTTTTTTTACTTTTTTTAGTATTGAATGATATTCCTAAAGTTCAATTTTCACATCTTTTACAAAAATTTGCCACAAAAAATTTTTGTATATATACAAAATAGGATACATTTGCACTTGTAATTAGTACTAATTTAATTTTTTTGAAAAATGGCTTACATTATTACAGAAGATTGTATTGCTTGTGGCTCTTGCGTTAGCGAGTGTCCTGTTGATGCTATTTCAGAAGGCGACATCTATGTTATTGACCCTGAAGTATGTACCGATTGCGGTACTTGTGCTGACGCTTGTCCTTCAGAAGCAATTCATCCTGCATAATTCATGCAACCAAAAAATTTCTAAAAGCTGTCTTTTATGGCAGCTTTTTTTATTTTTTTAGGATTTCCGTATACATCTACCAACACCATAACAACGCTTGTTGTGCAAAGCACCACTTCATCACCCTTAATTACATCAATTTTTCTTGCTTCTATTTCAACTGTAACCGAAGTATTACCTACACGGGCAATTCTACCATAAATTTTAACAATATTATTAATTTTTGCCGGCTGCAGAAACAAACACTCCGATATTTTTAAGGTAACAATATTAGGGTCTTTGATAGCCTCAGCAGCAAGATTATAGGCGGCTAAATCAATCCAGGTAACAAAAACACCTCCAAATAAATTCCCTTTAACGCCCAAATCACTGGTTAAAATGGTATGTGTTGAAATTAGTTGCATGATAATAAATTTATTGAAGTAAATATACAGCTTTAAATGCGAAAACAAAACTATTGCATCAAAACTACAATACAATAATTATTGCTTTTTATGCAATAGGTCGATAAGGGTTTTTTTTCGGGCGCTAGTAAAGCCTTTAGAATAATCACTTGTTTCAACATTTTCCAAACAGACAAGTAGTTCGGTGGTAAAATCGGGATAAAGCGCACATACCTTACTCAAACAATACATACTATATACCTGAATTGCTGGTGGTTGTTTTGGCGAAAGCATCCACTCAAAGCATTGATTGATAAAGGCAACAGGATAATCTGTTTGCTCCGAATGACAAATAAGAAATAGCAAGGATCTACGAACACCATGATACGGTGTACTTAGCAATAAATCCATCATTTCTTTTTGTTTGGCAACAAAAAAATGCGGTGCTTGTTGTTGTAGATGACATAAAATCCACCCGGAACGCCAAGCCAACCGTTGTTTTGGAGAAAACAAATAGGAAAATACCATCTCAAAATATGCAGGATGTTCCTTAATCTCGAGAATTAAATCATCCACCAATCGGCGCGAAAGATTCTGTTCAATTACCGTTTCCAAAGACATAACAAATTCAATAAAAGCGGATATCATTAATTACTTCAACCCCAACCTGACGATTAAGGCTGTCGACTAAATGCTGTCGAGACATCATCAATTCACTACGCAAAACCGAAGAACTTAGTTTCACGAATAACACTTTATTTTTTAAATACTTTTCAATCGTATATTTTGCTATAGCCGGACCAACAACTTTGTCCCACGAAAGCAGCAGTTCCTTTTCATTCAGTTTTTTATCCAATCGCTGCAGCTTCAACAGCTCCTTAATAACATCCCCTAAGGCTTGTGCATTTCGTCTCCTCATTTAGCGCAATTTAATAACAGCACCTACTTCGGGTTGTTTTCCATAAATCATATTATTGATTCGATACAATGCTCTTACCCGTATGCCTTTTAATTGCGAAACATTATACATCGTATCGCCTTCTCTAAACAAATAAGAATCGCCGGTTCCTCTTTTTTTCTTTTTTGCTAAAAAAACAATATCTCCCGGTTTCGGATTAGAACCATACTTTACTTCGTTTGCTTTCAATAATTCCTTTTCAAACATAGCAAACTCATCGGCAATTCCGGCATAGGTATCCCCTTCTTTAGCTATTACACATTTAACTCCATTAATTTCTTCGACAGCATGTGTGCGAAACGGTTCAATGTCTGCCAAATAAACACCATCGTTATACACTTTATTCTCTTCTGTAGTTGCTGTTTGTGATACATCGGACTTGCTGAATAAACGAGCAAAAAACGATTTTTTTATCGGTTCATTTTCCGATACAGAGACTTGCTTTTGTTCGTCGTTTTTTACCACCGGCTGCATCGTATCGTATTGTTGAAGATTATACGCTTCGATTAGATTTATCAGCTTAACCGGATATTTTGGATCGGTAGCATATCCGGCTTGCTTTAAACCAAAAGCCCACGATTTATAGTCTGTCGATTCAAAATTAAATAAAAAAGCATAACGACTTCCACTTTTCAAAAAGGCAGAATGATCCTCGTACGACTGCATCGGATCGGCATATTTTCTAAAACACTCCCCCTTTGCATCATCATCATGCGAGATAGTAGCTCCAGTCCAGTTTTTCTGACATTTTATGCCAAAATGATTATTGGCCTGCATAGCCAACCTACCTTTGCCGGCTCCTGATTCTAAAAGACCCTGTGCTAAGGTGATGCTAGCAGGAATACCGTAAGTCTGCATTTTTTGAATAGCAATACTTTTATACGTTTCTATATACTCCAAATATTGCTGATTTTGCGCAAAGCTTTGCAAGCAAAAAATGGCAACTAAAACAAAAATAACTGTTTTTTTCACTAGGATTGATATTATTGCGGTTACTAAAGAAACTTATCTTTATACTGCATACAAGCATATTAGGCTATACGCAACAAAAGATTTATTGTACAAAAATATAATTTCTTTAAAAAGAATGGATTACTTTTACAGCTTTGTTATCAACAAAAGTTACCTAAATTTAGGCGGTGTAATTAGTGAAATTTACAATAATACCGTTAAACAGTATTCGTAGAAAATAGTAAGTTTGCATATAGTAAAAAGTAACGTTATCCTGCTTTGTTATACTAATAAAAGAACTACGCACCATGAAAAAAATTAGCATACACACTAACCTACAACAGGTCACTTTAGAGGAATTGCCTACCGATTACCAAAAACTGATTGAACTGGCCAAAACACAAACAAAATCGGCTTATGCTCCCTATTCAAAATTCTTTGTTGGAGCTGCTGTGTTACTTAACGATGGTCAGGTAATAGGGGGAAACAACCAAGAGAATGCAGCCTACCCATCAGGACTCTGCGCCGAACGGGTTGCCTTATTTTATGCTAATTCGCAACACCCAAGCACTCCTATTAAAGCTCTAGCAATAGCTGCATACACAAACAATTCTTTTGTAAAAAAACCAATAGCTCCCTGCGGTTCTTGCCTGCAAGTTTTAGTAGAATGCGAGCTTCGTTTTAACCAAAATATCGAAATTATCCTTTACGGCGAACAGGAAATATACCACATAAAAAAAGCCGGCGAACTACTTCCCTTTTCCTTTACACTGAAATAAAACAACCAACTTAATTTCAGCTACTTAATTAGCCAATAAAGCGCATGTTAATAACTATTTGTTAAAAATTTTCACAATTCTTTTTATCCTTAAATAAAAAATACTAATATTGCCAAAAATCAAATTTATGGCAAAAGTAAAATTTCAACTAGAGTACCTTGTTAAATCAGCTTCATTAAACATGCTTTGGCAATCAATAAGTACAACAAACGGTTTAGAAGAATGGTTTGCCGATAAAATCACTGTTAAAGACAAAGAATTCGTTTTTACTTGGGGTGATTCGGAACAAGTAGCCGACTTAATTTCAATTAGAGCCAATAATTTTATTCGTTTTCGATGGCAAGAAGATAGCAATGAAAAGTGCTATTTCGAATTTAAAATTACGGTAGATGAAATTACGAGCGAGGCTGCCTTAGTAATATCCGACTTTGCTGAACCCGAGGATGTTGATGATGCAAAAATTCTTTGGGACAAACAAATTAAAGATCTTTTTAGAAAAATTGGTTTATAAGCTAACTGAATTGCCGCAAAAAAGCAACTATTTCATTACTAAAACAGCCTTACCTAAAGGCTTCCCTTTTTAGTTTTGATTGTATAACTGTTGTTACAGTTTATTCTGCTTCTTCTTTCTCAAATCCTCTTTTTATTTGGTTTTTTTTAGCTTCTTCTTTCGGATTTTTACGTTAACTTTGTGTTTTTATTTTAAACATAGGGCATGTTCCACTTAAAACAACTGGACAAATACATATTCCTTCGCTTTTTAGAAGTTTTGTTTGCTACATTCTTTATCTGCACATTTATTTTTTTAATGCAATTTCTTTGGAAACACATTGGCGAATTGGTGGGTAAAGGACTGGAGACAAGGGTTCTACTCGAGTTTTTCTATTACTCCGTTCTTTCTATAATCCCCATGGCATTGCCATTAGCCATACTTTTAGCCTCCTTAATGAGCTTTGGTAATTTAGGTGAAAAGATGGAACTTACCGCCTTAAAGGCATCAGGTATTTCGCTTTTCCGAATCATGTTATCGCTACTGGTATTTATTTCTTTTATCAGCTTAGGAGCCTTCTTTTTTTCGAATAATGTGCTACCTGTTACACAGAAAAAATTGTGGACATTAATTTTTTCTTTACGACAAACTACGCCGGAACTAGACATCCCGAAAGGTGAATTTTACTCCGGCATAACAGGCTATAATATCTATGTAAGAGAAAAAGATAACAAGCGTAAGTTGCTTAAAAACCTAATGATATACGACTTCACCAAAGGTTTTAACAATGCTTCTGTAACAGTTGCAGATTCTGCTCGGTTAAAATTATCTACCGACAAAACTTATTTGCTGCTTACGCTTTACTCGGGCGAATCATTCGAGAACTTACGGAAACAACAATCCCAAACGCCAAGCAGTTCTATTCCTTATAGAAGGGAAAGTTTTACAAAAAAAGAAGTTATTATCGACTTCGATACTAATTTTTCGCGCATCGACGAAAACATATTAAAAGACCAGTATATGACGAAAAATATGGAGGCTTTATCTCTTTCCATAGATTCGTTAAGACATAAAATAGACAGTTTATCTACACAGTTTGCGCTTCGTTATAAGAACAGTCATTTTTTTGATCGTATTATTTTTGAAGGAAAAACCCTGACTGTAATTACCAACAGCAAAGAAAACATAAACAGCGATTCTCTTTTCTTTAGTCTAAAAAAACGAGATATGGAAAAGGCCCTGACATTTGCCATAGAACAAGCCAACAGATATAACAACGATATTACGGCCAACCAAACTTACCTTAACAGCGAAAAATACCTACTAATAAGGCATTTAATTGAATGGCACCGTAAATTCACACTTGCTTTTGCATGCATTATATTTTTCTTTATTGGCGCTCCGCTTGGGGCAATTATTCGCAAAGGTGGACTAGGAATGCCGGTGGTAATTTCTGTTGTAATGTTTATTTTTTACTATGTTATCGATTTTTCCGGATACAAATTAGCTAGAGAAGATGTATGGCCTGTTTGGGTAGGTATATGGCTAAGCTCATTTTTCCTTCTTCCAATTGGTGTTTTCTTAACTTACAAAGCGGCAATGGATTCACCTATTTTTAACACCGAAACTTACACTATATTTTTCTCTAAAATCAAGAAATTATTTACAAAAAAAAAGAATTAGCTATGAAAGAATTATTTAAACTAAATACTATAGAAGAGGCTATTGACGATTTTAAAAATGGAGAATTCTTAATTGTGGTAGATGACGAAGACCGCGAAAACGAAGGTGATTTTATTATTGCTGCAGAAAAAGTTACACCTGAGAAAATCAATTTTATGATAACTTACGGCAGAGGCTTACTTTGCGCCCCGATAACAGAAGACCGTTGTGCTGAACTTGAATTAGAAATGCAAACCCCTGAAAATACATCGGTTCACGAAACTCCATTTACCGTTACAATAGATTTACTTGGAAATGGCTGCACTACAGGCGTTTCAATGTACGATAGAGCAATGACAATAAAAGCATTAGCTGATACTACAATAAAACCTACAAACCTTGCCCGCCCCGGACATGTTAGTCCACTGAAAGCAAAAAACCGCGGGGTATTGCGTCGTGCAGGACATACAGAAGCAACTATAGACATGGCCCGTTTAGCAGGGTTATATCCGGCTGGAGCACTAATCGAAATTATAAACGAAGATGGCACCATGGCTCGTTTACCGGAACTTATCGAGGTGGCTAAAAAATGGAACATTAAAATCATCTCAATAAAAGATTTGATTGCTTACCGCCTCAAAAATGAATCGCTCATTGAAAAAGGGGTTGAAGTAAATATGCCTACAGAATACGGTTCGTTTCACTTAATTCCATTCAAACAAGTTTCGAATGGGTTAGAACATGTTGCCCTAATTAAAGGCAGCTGGGAAAAAGACGAAGCTGTATTGGTACGGGTACACTCCTCTTGCATGACTGGAGATATTTTTGGCTCCAAGCGCTGCGAATGTGGTGAACAATTACACAAAGCCATGCATACCATTGAAAAAGAAGGAAAAGGGGTATTAGTATATATGAACCAAGAAGGACGAGGCATTGGTTTAATGAATAAAATTGCGGCATACAAACTGCAAGAAGATGGTCTAGATACAGTAGATGCAAATATTCACCTAGGGTTTGATCCTGACGAACGAGACTATGGTGTTGGAGCAAGTATTTTACGCGAATTGGGCATTTCAAAAATGCGCCTAATGTCAAACAACCCCATCAAACGAATTGGGTTGGAAGCCTACGGGTTGGAGGTAGTAGAAAATATCCCCCTAGAAGTAGCCCCCAATAAATACAATTACGACTATATGAAAACTAAAAAAGAACGAATGGGGCATATTTTGAAAAACACAAAGTAATAGTTCATTAAACAATGTAAGTATGAAGCTTTTTATCAGCCTTCTTTTATTCCTTTCGTTCTGGGAAGTTCAATCACAACAGCTTTCGCGAAAAGCCATGTTGATTACCGAAGCTGACAGCTTGTTTTTCGAAAATTTTAAACGGAAAGTTGCTACCAACAAATGGGAAACATTGCCTTTGCAAGAGTTTTTGATAAAAACAGGGACGGATTTTTTAAACACCCCCTATGTTAGCAAAACACTAGATATAGACACCTACGAATGGCTGGTGGTAAACTTTCGCGAACTCGACTGCACCACTTTTGTCGAAACTTGTCTTGCCCTTACTCGTACGCTCAGATGGGGCGATGTGGGCTTGGATGTGTATTGCTCAGAATTAGAAAAAATTCGGTACAGAGACGGGATAAAAACTGACTTCACATCGCGCAAACATTATTTCTCCGAATGGATTAGCAACAACCAGGCATTAGGCATTATAACAGATCTTACCCAAACTATAGGCGGAGATACGCTACCCATCAAACTAAATTATATGAGTAGGCATCCGCAACAATACAAACAATTGGCTAGCAACCGCGATTTCTTACACCAAATTACCCGTATAGAACGAAAGGTTTCATCCCAACCATTTTTCCATATACCCAAAAACAAACTTCCGAAACTCCAACAACACATTCAATCCGGAGATATCATAGCCATAACTACTACAATCGAAGGATTAGATATAGCACATGTAGGCTTTGCACTTTGGCAAAATCAACAACTTTTTTTACTGCATGCCTCCTCTTCCCAAAAAAAAGTGTGCATATCCCAAAAGCCACTTTTCGACTATTTGCAGGCCAATAAAACACATGCCGGAATAATGGTGCTACGATTAACTAATCAATAGTTAACAACTAATTATCATAACATTTTTTTGATTTACAATTTATTTGATGTTTTTTGCCACTATTAAATTATTGAGGTATTTACAAAGTCACTACCTATAAGAGATTAACACAGATTAGAATTAAAAAATAAAAAGCATCCACATATTAGCACCTATTTACACGAATTTCAGTTGTGCAAGTTTTTAATTTTGATAGTAAAACGCAACCCTAGTCTTTTGTCTTTTATCTTTATTCTTTTGTCTAGGTTCTTGATTCAAACAAAAGCCCTTTTATAATATTAGATAAAAGATTTTTCACATTGTATTTTGTTTCTTTTTTAGCAACAAATCATTTCAGCAGTTTGTATTTTTTATTTACATTTGCACCTTGTTCCGTGTTATATCAGTTGAGACCCTAAAGCTTTCTAAGCTTAGTTAAAAACAAATTTTTTTTATTGTGAAAGAAACAAAATACATTTTCGTTACCGGAGGAGTAACATCATCGTTAGGCAAAGGTATAATCTCGGCTTCTTTGGGTCGATTACTTCTAGCCAGAGGATATAAAGTTACTATCCAAAAACTCGACCCATACATCAATATTGATCCGGGCACGCTAAACCCATACGAACATGGTGAATGTTATGTAACCGAAGATGGACACGAAGCTGATTTGGACTTAGGGCATTACGAACGGTTTCTAAATATTCAAACCCTACGAGACAACAACATCACTACCGGAAGAATTTATCAAACGGTGATTAACAAAGAACGACGTGGAGATTACTTGGGAAAAACAGTACAAATTATCCCACACATTACCGACGAAATAAAACGGAACATAAAATTACTTGGCACCAAACATAAATACGACTTTGTTATTACCGAAATTGGAGGTACTGTTGGCGATATTGAGTCGTTACCATACATCGAAAGTGTACGGCAGCTTCGCTGGGAATTGGGTAAAAATTGCCTATGCATACACCTAACTTATGTTCCGTATATTGCTGCAGCCAAAGAACTTAAAACCAAACCCACACAACATTCAGTTAAAACCTTACAACAAGAAGGGGTACAACCGGATATTTTAGTGTTGCGCACTGAACATGAACTTACAGCCGATGTGCGCCGCAAGGTTGCTCTATTTTGCAATGTAGAACCTGATGCCGTTATTGAATCGATTGATGTACCTACCATCTATCAGGTTCCGTTAAAAATGCAGGCAGAAAAACTAGACCAAATTGTGCTTCGCAAAATGGGGTTACCCTACAATTCTAAGCCTGATATGAAAGAATGGACTAGGTTTTTAAGCAAAATGCAAAATGCAAGCAAAACAATCCGTATAGGTTTAGTAGGTAAATATGTGTCATTACCCGATGCCTATAAGTCAATTATTGAATCACTTATTCATGCTAGTGCATATAACGACCGTAAACTTGATATAAAACTAATTTCATCAGACGATATTCTACCTGAAAATATTTCAGAAACATTGGAGGGCTTAGAAGGAATTATCATTGCACCGGGATTTGGACATCGGGGTATTGAAGGAAAAATTACAGCCATTCAATTTGCACGGGAAAATAACATCCCCTCTCTAGGTATCTGTATGGGTATGCAATGTATGGTTATTGAATTTGCACGCAATGTATTGAGATATGCCGATGCTAACTCAACAGAGATTGACCCGAATACACGACACAATGTAGTTGACTTAATGGAAGAACAAAAAGGGCTCTTTAACCTTGGTGGAAGCATGCGCCTAGGGGCTTACAAATGCAAACTATTAAAAGATTCGTTAGCTTACAAAATGTATGGTACAGATACCATTAAGGAAAGACATCGCCACCGTTTTGAATTTAACAACGATTACAAAGAACAGTTTATCAAAGGTGGCATGAAGTGTAGTGGAATTAATCCTGATTCTAATTTAATAGAAATTATCGAACTTCCCGGAAAAAAATTCTTTTTGGGCACGCAATTTCATCCGGAATATAGCAGTACAGTATTAAACCCTCACCCACTTTTTGTCAATTTCATTAAAACAATTCTCGAATAACGAACTCAATTATCATACTGATTTAAGCTAAAAATAGATACATGGATAAAAATACAATTTTAGGATTTCTTCTTATAGGAGGCATTCTTTTTGGATTCTCTTGGTGGAATAAGCCCTCTGAGGAAGCATTGGCTAAACAAAAACACTACACCGATTCCATTAACAGCATTACAACAAAAAAAAACCAAGCAATAGCGGAAATAGAATCACAAACTGAACAAACTCAAGAACCTATTGCAGCGATAATCCCTGAGAATCAAGCAGCGATAAACGAATTTGGTGTTTTTGCTCCGGCAACTATTGGTGAAGAAAAAAGTTTCGTAATCGAAAACAACCATATCAAGATTACTATTAGCAATAAAGGCGGTCAAATTTCTTCTGTTGAACTTAAGGACTACAAAACATACAACGGCGATGCGCTTATTTTATTTGACAGTAAAAAAGACAGTGCTGCTTTAGGCTTTACCATTGTTACAGAAAACAACCGCATCGTAAATACTGCGGATATGTATTTCGAAGCCGTAAACATGAAAGAAAATAATACGGTTCGCAGTGGCGAAAAGTCATTCACCTTCCGCCTAAAAAGCACAGTGGGAGCATATATTGACTACATATACACCGTTAAAGCCGACGATTATATGGTGGGCTACTCCATTAAAGGAAATCAAATGGGGAAAATTTTGCCTCCCGGCATCAATCTTTTGCCTATGCAATGGAAATCAAAAGTCAAACAACAAGAACGAAGTAAAAAATTTGAATCGCGCTATGCTACTATTCATTATAAATTTTTAGGCGATGATTTTGAATCGCTAAGCGAAACAAAAGACGAAACAGAAGATTTTACCACAAAAGTAAAATGGATAGCTTTTAAAGATCAATTTTTTAGTTCCGTTTTAATTGCCGAAGATGCCTTTTTATCAGGTCGATTAAAAAGCTCCATTGAAAACACCGACTCGCCTTATTTAAAAAAATACGAAGCCGATATGCATATAGCTTTTGATCCTACGGGAGAAAGCCCTAGCAATTTTTCGTTCTATTTCGGCCCAAACAAATACAAAATTTTAAACGGATACGACAAAGGGGTGCCATCTGAAAAAGAATTAAACTTACAAAAACTCATCCCCCTTGGATGGGGTATGTTTGGTTGGATAAACCGCTTTGTAGTTATACCTGTATTTAACTTTTTAAGCTTGTATATAAATAATTTTGGTATTATCATTTTACTCCTTACTATTATTATTAAAATAGTATTGTTTCCGCTTACCTATAAGTCATATTTATCTACGGCTAAAATGCGGGTATTAAAACCACAAATAGATGAAATACAAGCAAAAATACCGGCCAACAAAGCACAAGAACGACAACAAGCAACCATGGCCCTTTACCGAAAAGTAGGCGTAAACCCACTGGGAGGCTGCTTGCCTATGCTCTTGCAAATGCCAATATTGTTTGCCATGTTTAGCTTCTTCCCTGCCTCAATAGAGTTGCGTCAAGAAAGCTTTTTATGGGCAACCGACTTATCCTCTTACGATGCCATACTCACTTGGGATGTACATATCCCGCTGTTGTCTGAATACTTTGGTAATCATTTAAGCCTCTTCTGTATATTAATGACTATTACCAACTTGGCATATACACACATCAATATGCAAACAACGATGGACTCGTCTAATCAGATTCCGGGAATGAAATTTATGATGTATTTAATGCCGGTAATGTTCTTGTTTATGTTTAACGATTACGCATCAGGTTTAAGTTATTATTACTTCATTGCTACTTTAATAACCATCATCCAAACCTATGCTATTCGTGGTTTTGTTGACGAAGAAAAGATTCTGCAGAAACTAAACGAAAATGCCAAGAATCCGAAAAAACAAAAAAAATCGGGCTTACTAACACGACTAGAGGAAGCACAAAAAAAGCAATTGGAAATGCAAAAACAAGCTGCCAAGAAAAGAAAATAAAACCTCCAAAACTCAACAATAACGAATGCCTCCAAAAAGAAAAACACCCTTTTGGAGGTATTTTTATTATACTTTATTAGGAGAGATAATGTACAACAAAGGATTGTCCGAATTATCCAATCACATGCATTTTTTATCATTCCGTATAGATTTCTAAAAAATTCCACTAATTTTGTGTGTATCGTCAACTGTCCTTATGGCTATGGCGAGGTTATTGTATTTTACAAATAACCTAAACACCTAACAATAAAATACTTCCAATATTTCCGATGGTAATTTTAGGTTTTAAAAAAAATCGATATGATGAAGCAATGTACCCTTTCGCTTTTATGTTTGCTAAGTGCCGTATTTGCAAACGGACAATCGGGCTTACAAGATAATGTAGACGACCTACAGATGGAATCGCTACAAAGTGCGCCGGTAGTTATGGAACCTACAGAAACCATGGCCTTATTTCAGTTTTTTGTTACCAACCCAAAAGGCGAGCCTATATCGAGCGACAGAATTCGGTTGGTGAGTACAATAAGCGAAAATACCTATTCAGGGCGTCCCGACAAAAACGGTCGTTTCGACCTGCTCCTACCCAAAGGCGAACGGATGGAATTACGGATACGCGCCTTAGGCAAAGATTCCGTAATACGAATTCTAGAAATTCCCGTTGACAGCATGCTTCGCATTTACAACTATGAACTAAGTTACAGTCCGGCGCGAACCATAGTACTAGAAAATGTTTATTTTGATACCGCCAAAACAACCCTCAAACCAGAGTCGTTTAAGTCATTAAACGATTTAGCAGAACTACTGCGCTTAAAACCTGAGGTAGAAATGGAAATATACGGACATACAGATAATGTAGGCGGTTTTGATTACAACATTACTTTATCGCAAGGCAGAGCCGAATCGGTAAAACGGTATTTGATTGAAAACGGCATTGCTGAAAGGAGACTAACAGCGATAGGCTTTGGTTATTCACGCCCTATCGGCACCAACGAAACACCTGAAGGCCGACAAAAAAACCGCCGTACCGAAGTTAGAATTTTATACGAATAACCCCTTGTATTGAATAGAAAAAAGCAAAGAAATACCATTACTTCTTTAAAAATCCTCAGCTATATGATAAAAAAAATTAGTTTAGCAATTACCGCCCTTTTATTCGCAGGGCTACAGGTACAAGCACAAACAATGCTAAAACCAACAGCAGAAGCTTTGGAGCCAACAGAAACAATGGCCCTATTACAAGTACTCGTAACCTCCATTGATGGTGTACCTAGCAATGGAGATAAAGTAAATTTCGTTAACAAAACCACTCAAGAAGCCTTTGGCGGAACCTCAAACAAAGAAGGTCGATTTGATGTACTCATACCCAAAGGAACGGTA
This sequence comes from Paludibacter jiangxiensis, assembly GCA_945897785.1. Classification (GTDB taxonomy): domain Bacteria; phylum Bacteroidota; class Bacteroidia; order Bacteroidales; family Paludibacteraceae; genus JAFGVL01. The sequence goes on along the minus strand of CAMDGD010000007.1, from coordinate 11,983 downwards.
TATGACATTGTAGTAACCGTTTTAGGCAAAGACACACTGATGCGTCAATTTACTGTTCCGGCAGAACCGGAATTTATAACCATAAATTACACCTTTAAATACGAACCTCCACGTACCATCCGGTTAGATAGAGTCTATTTCGACACCAACAAAGCAAGCATACGGCCGGAATCTTTTTCAATGCTTAACGACCTAGTAGAATTTTTAAATAACAAGCCAAGCATTGTAATAGAGATTGCCGGACATACTGATAATATTGGCGGAGAAAAACCCAACCAAATCTTATCTCAAAATAGAGCCAATGCCGTAAAAAATTATCTGGTAAAAAAAGGCATTAAGTCCAATCGATTAAAACCTGTTGGATATGGCATATCAAGACCTATAGCCAGCAATGATACTGCAGAAGGAAGACAAAAAAATCGCCGTACCGAGGTGTATATACTTGAGGAATCAGTAAACCAAACAGACAGTATTGCAAAGCAATAAATTACAAATACATTCTACACCACAAAAAAACCACAGCAAATAACTGCTGTGGTTTTTTAAAAACTAGATATTACGAATTATTTTTTCTTCTTTTCATCCTTGATTAGATTTCTCACTTCTTGAATCAACTGATCAGCAACCTCATCATTCAGGCTGGAAATTTTCTTAGCTTGTTTCCAGTTTTCAATAGCTATCAGGTAATCTTTCTGTTCGCGATACACCACTCCACGCATCAAATAGGCCTGATCGGAGTAAGCATCAAATTCAATAGTTTTATTAAAATCTGCCAACGCATTGGGGTAATCTTTTATTGCCAAGTAACTATTTCCACGCAATAAGTATGCATTGGCAAAAGAAGGGCTCATTTTTATTACCATGTTAAAATCGCTGATAGCTTTTTGATGTTGTTCGAACATTGAATACAACTCTCCCCTATGATAATAACTGTATAAATAAGTGGAATCTTTGCGCAACGAAATATTATAATAAAAAAGTGCAGAATCGAGCTTGTTGGCTTGAGCATATGAGAGACCTAAATTATAAAAAGCCCGCGCAACCCCATAAGGTGGATCTAAAGAAATAAACCTAAAAAAATGTGTTCTCTTCTTGCTTAAATTGTCGGCAAGTATCGCTTTACAGTACTCGCTATACAAACTATCGTTTATATTCACAATAATTTTTGCGACAGTGGTTTCTTCTTTTTCTAAATATTTTTTAAAGATATTTTCGGCCTCCGATGATTTTTGTGCCATTAATGGAAGAAATGCAAAAAACAACAAGATACAAGCAATAGATTTTAAAGTTTTCACAAGCATAATTAGTTTAATTCGACATAAATTAGTTTCATTGGCTTATATAACTGATTAAGAAAATAGCAAAAACCAATTACAAGCTAGGCATTGACTCTATACAACAGCCATACCAATGCGGTTGCAAAATTAGCAATAGATATTATAATAAGAGCTTTATAAGATTATTTAACTTTGGCACACTGTAGAATATTTTATGTAAATGAAAAACTTGGCTTTTGGCTCTAAATTAACCACAGATTGCACAGATTGACACGGATTAGAGTTGAAAATGAAAAAAATACAGGTCCACGAAACAAAGTTCAGCGAAGCTAATTAGCACCAATTAACACAAATTTCGGTAGTGCAAGTTTTCAATTCTGAGATTAATACACAAACGCTGTCTTTATTCTTTACTCTTTGTTCTTTTGTCTAGATTCTTGGTTCTTAACTCTTAATTCTAAATTAACCACAGATTGACACGGATTAGAGTTAAAGTCAAAAAAAATACAGGTCCACGAAACAAAGTTCAGCGAAGCTAATTAACACGAATTTCAGTTGTGCAAGTTTTCAATTTTGATTGTAAAACCCAGTCTTTTGTCTTTTGTCTTTTGTCTTTGTTCTTTACTCTTTATTCTTTTGTCATGTACACACAACACTAATTAATCAATTTAATAACCGTACGACCTCGCAAGCCTCCTTCTAATATAGCATTGATAGAGGCATCTAAGCCATCTAAAGGAATTTCGGTAGACATGGTAGCTAAAAATTCGGGTTTCCACTCACCTGCAATTTTTTGCCAAATAAGTTTCCGTTTATCCATAGGATAATTTTGTGTTGAAATACCAACAAGAGACACTGCGCGCAAAATAAACGGATACACTGTAAGATTTAAACCAGGAGAAGCAACATTACCGCAACAAGTAACAATGCCGTAAGGCTGTACCGATTTAACAATATTCTCTAAAATAGCACCCCCAACAGTATCGATACCGGCAGCGTATTGAGCAGATAACAACGGACGCAAATCTCTTTCCTGGAACTCTATACGAGAAATGATTTCAACGGCACCCAATTGTCGTAAATATGCATTTTCTTTTGTTTTTCCGGATATAGCAACCACCTCATACCCCAATTGTTTAAGCAAGGAAACACTCATAGAGCCCACCCCACCACTAGCACCGGATACAATCACTTTACCATCTTCAGGTTTTACGGTTTCGGTAATTTTATAAATACAAGTAGCAGCCGTAAATCCTGCTGTACCAACAATCATACTTTCTTTCATGCCCAAACCATCAGGAAGCTTAACCGCCCACGCAGCCGGAACACTAATATACTCGGCAAAACCACCGGGGGTATTCATGCCCAAATCATAACTAGTAACAATAACCTGATCCCCTTTAGAAAAAGCCTTTACCGATGAATACTCTACCACCCCTACGGCATCAATCCCCGGCGTATGCGGATACTTTTTAGTAATCCCTTTATTACCCGTGGCTGAAAGTGCATCTTTGTAATTTAAAGAAGAATAATACACTCGAATTAGCAATTCGTTGCGCGGAAGATCGCGTAAGATTTTGGTTTGAATACTACGAATAAACGAACCGTTTTTCTCTTCAACCACAAAGGCATTAAATTTCTTATTATAATCGACAGTTCCCATAATTATTGGTATTCGTGAACTACAAATCTATACTAATTAAGAGTATAAAACAACTATGCCGGCAATTTTCATTTTCTTTTTTAGGATAATAAAGGGCTAATAATTATCTTTGGGCATGGCAAAGATGACACTTACCGTATTAGGATCAGGCTCCGCTTACCCGAGTGAGAAACGATTTAACACTTCACACATTTTAAGCATTGACGATAAGAATTTCATGATTGATTGTGGCGAAGGAGCCCAAATAAAATTGCGCCAGTATAAAATTAAAACGCATAACCTCAACCACATTTTTATCAGCCATCTGCATGGCGATCATTGTTTTGGACTAATAGGCCTAATTAGTACTTTTGCCATGCTTAACCGGAAATCGAACCTGTACATACATGCACACGCTGATTTAGAAAAAATACTGCAACCACAAATAGACTATTTTTGTCAGCAGATGCCTTATCAAGTTGTTTTTAACCCCATAAACCCACGAAAAAATACGGTAATATTTGAAGACAAAACCATTCAAATCTCTACCATTCCTTTAAAACACAGTATCCCTTCTTGCGGCTTTTTATTCGAAGAGAAGACCAAAAACAGGCACCTGATTGCGGATAAAATTGATTTCTACCAAATTCCCGTAAAGCAATTGCACCTTATAAAAAGAGGAGCAGATTTTATCACTACAGACGGTGAACTGATACCGAACAGTGCACTTACCCACGAAGCCGAAAAGCCCAAACGATTTGCCTATTGCTCTGACACGATAGCCTTGTCGAAAAACATCCCTTTGCTACATGATATCGATGGTTTATATCACGAAGCCACTTTTGCCGAATCGGAAAAAGATCGAGCCAAAGAGACTTTCCACAGCACTGCCTTACAAGCAGCCGAAATAGCCACAAAAGCAAATGCAGGAAAATTAATTATTGGACACTACTCTGCACGATATGGCAAAGTAGATAAATTAGTTGAAGAAGCGAAAACAGTATTTAACAATACTTTTGCCGCCGAAGATGGCAGTGTGTTCGAAATATAATCAAATAAAAAACTTGCTTATTATACAATTGAACAATTCTACTAGTCGCAATCAGAATAATAACTAAACGGAGGGTTTTTCCGTAATCCGGCAATAACAGCTTCTAACTCTACTACCGACAACGCTGTTGTTACCATTTAGCCGCCTCATCCATAGTAGTAAATACAGCTAAATCATGTAATAAGCCTTTTAAACATTCTAATTGCTTGGCATAAATTATTTGATTAGGGGTAGAAACGAGTACGGCATAATTTCGTTTACCAATGCGGTTGCCAATTTCAATAACAAAATCAACATAGGTTTTAACATCGTGCATAGGAGCTGTAGCACTTACTGAACGAATATCAATCAACAGATTGTACTCCGGACAAAAATCTTTATCTAAACACTGTGTTATTAGGTATGACTTCTAGTGTTAAAGCGTCAACTCGCCGGCAAAAACTTATATAATAAGTCGTTTCTACTTCAATATTACATAAGCGTTTCAAAGTACTTCATTCTATTTCAAAAAAAACAACCTTTCAAAAATAAAGTAGTAAAGCAGAAGGATTTGCCAAACTCTGCCATAGAAAAAGTATTAAATTTTAACTAAATATAGCTAATTTAACACAGTTTGTTGCCTAATACTTCCAATTATTGGCAATCTTCACTAGCGACAACATCACAGGAACCTCTACCAATACACCAACTACTGTAACCAAGGCCGCCGGAGATTGTAGTCCAAATAAAGCAATGGCAACCGCCACCGCCAATTCAAAGAAGTTACTAGCACCAATCATCGCAGCGGGAGAACAAATTTTGTGGGGTAGTTTCAAAAAACGACCACCGAACCATGCTACAAAAAAGATAAAATAAGTTTGGATAGTAAGTGGTACGGCTATCAATAAAATAATTAAGGGTTTTTGTAGGATGGTTTCGCCTTGAAAAGCAAACAACAACACCAATGTACTTAATAAGGCAATAATGGAAACAGGTTTAAACTTGGGCAGAAATTCTGATTTGAACCAAGCCTCTCCTTTTTTATTAATCAATATTTTATGCGTTAGAAATCCTGCTAATAAAGGAACTACCACAAAGACAATCACACTGGCAACCAATGTATTGTAAGGGATTTTAATATCCGTTATGCCTAACAGCAAACCTACTAAAGGCACAAAAGCAACTAAAATAATTAAGTCATTAACCGAGACCTGTACCAAGGTGTAATTTGGGTCGCCGTCGGTGAGGTAACTCCAAACAAAAACCATTGCTGTACAAGGTGCTGCTCCTAAAAGAATGGCTCCGGCAATGTATTCGCCGGCTAGCTCAGGGGTAATAAATGCTGCATATATTTTGGAGAAAAATATCCAAGCAAAAAATGCCATGGTAAAGGGCTTAATCAACCAATTCACAACTACTGTCAGCAATAATCCTTTGGGTTTCTTCCCCACATTTTTCAAACTGGAAAAATCAATCTGCAACATCATCGGATAAATCATCAGCCAAACAAGTATGGCAACGGGAATATTTACCTTAAAAATTTCTAAGTTACTTAATACGGTTACACCATCTTCAACAAAATAACCTATACCAATACCTAGAACAATACAGATACTTACCCATACACTCAGGTATTTCTCGAAAAAACCGATTTGTTTTGTTTCCATAAAATATATTTTTAAATTTCACTAACAACAACCAGCAGAAGAACAACTACAAGTAGGCTCAGTACCTTTAAGCATGCCTTCAATAATACCTGCAGCACAACCAACCCCTGTTTTCACAGTAAGTGCTTCACTTGCACAATTTAACGCACAAGCACCACATTCCATGCAAGCATCTTTTTGTAGTATTTCTACTTTTTTATTGCTTATCTCGAATACAGCATGGGGGCATACTTTGATACACATGCCACACCCGTTGCATTTATCTTTATCTAATTGTAACGTTACCACATTCTTTAAATAAACGAACTTTCTCATACATAAAACTTGATTAGTTGATAAGTTGCGCAACAGTAAACAAGACTAATCCTACTATTGCTAGGGTAATTTGAATGGGAATAGCAATTTTCATTTCTTTTAAAACACCCGATAAAGAGGTGTAAGTCGAAGCTCCTGTAAAGTTCATGGCAAAAAAAGAAGAGATGGCGCCGAATAAAAATACCCAAGCAATATTCTCCACAAAATTACCACCCAATGCATTAAACATCAATAATATCACAGCACTGCACAAACCAACAACCAATCCTTTTGCCGAGAAACTGCGAAAAGGAATATAGGGCAATAACAAGGGAGAGAAAAAAGTTCCGGCTAAAAAGGTTACGAGCGTATTTAGTGTAACCGACACCCATTTTTCTGCTATTGATACTATCGAATAACCATCGGGATGTATGCCGGAAAGCCCCATTAATATAAGTAACCCTGCAAAGAAATACTTGTAACTCAACACGATTTCTACGGGCACTAATTTTAATCGTTCAAGCAAAGGGAATGCAACTTTACGCATGGTGGGTGTCACTTTATATCCACGGGCTACATACGCACGAATATCTTCGGCTCTGACAGGACCATAACTTACCGAAAAGCCCGTTTGCTCTTTTACTTTATGTGCCGCTACTCCTACGGCTCCTAACTGTGGCAGAATCAGTTTTCGGTGCGATACAATATCAGTTAAAAATGTTTTATTGATTCGTTTTACCAGTTCATCAGTACCAAAAGTACCTTTCCCGGCAGCACACCACACATTCACACCTTTGGTATCGAGCACTAACATCCAGGCATTAAAGTCTGCTAAATTTTTACGAAGAATATCGAAAGTTAGTTTGTAATTAGAAGTAACAAATACATCCGACGATTTATTCGGATTGCCTATGGCATACAATCCGGCATTAACCATATAGGCATGTCTGTTAATTGCCAAACGGGCTTTTACGGCTCCTAATTTATCTTTCCAATTTAACTCGCTCGTTACTTTTGGCACACGAGCAGCAAAAGGCATCAGCCTAAGTGGATTTATAATTGACTGCGACGGCATAAAGTATATTCCCTTATGATTGAATATTTTCTACATAAAAGGCATAAAACCCTTCCTTAATCTCATCCCGAACTCTACGGAACTCCGACCAGATAAACTCATCTGTTCCAACAGCATGCGATGGGTCGTCGAAACCAATATGTATGCGTTGTTTTACTTTTCCGAAGAAAGCCGGACAAGCTTCGTTCGCTCCACCACAAACGGTAATAACGAAATCCCACTTGTCTTTACGATATTTCTCAACACTATCGGAAGTATGGTGACTGATGTCAATGCCTACCTCACTCATTACATTTACAGCTTTTTCGTTCAGTTTACCGGAAGCTTCTGTTCCCGCCGAGCAAACCGTTATACTAGCATCAAAGCTTTGCAAAAATCCGTGTGCCATTTGGCTACGGCAACTATTGCCGGTGCATAAAATTAAAATTCTCATACAAATAAAAGTTAAGTTCTATTTTCTTAATTTGATTTTGTGACACATTCAGTAACACAATCTACATTTACTTTTTTTATTGGCTCAAAAAAAATATTGAACTGCTCTAAGTACTCTCCAATGGTAGAACAACACAAACAATAATTGATTCTCAAGCCATCTATTTCTCCATGTATCAACCCCAAGTCTCTTAATTCTCTTAAATGTTGCGACACAGTAGTTCTACTTAACGGTAAACTGTCCGAAATATCACCAGAAATACAGCTTTTAGTTTCAGCTAGATATTTTAAAATTGATAATCGAGCAGGATGAGATATTGCTTTGGCAAAACGAGCCAGCTCTTGCAGTTCTGAATTGAAGTCATTTTTCTTGTTCATAATTTGAGAATTGAAGTATGTTGTAAACATACGACATATTATTTAAAAAATAAAATCCATAAGGACTCAGTAAGTACTATTTTTCTATATAAGGGAAGATTCTTAGTGCAATATCTTACTAATTGAATCGGTTGAAATAAACCCTGTATGTCTAAAATACTCATCACCAACACTATCAAGAAAAACTTGCATTGGAACAAGCGAAACTCCATAGTAGCGTATAAGGGATTGATTCTGTTTATTTGAAATATCAACAAAAACCACATTAACTTCTTTGTGATAATTTTTTTTGATTTCGATCATCACTTCTTCCATTTCTTTACATGCTCTACAAGTAGTCGAACCAAATTCAATAAAAGTACTTTTATAAGGCAAGCCGTTTTTTGAGTAATTAAAATGAGTGTCAATATAGTTAACAACAGCAAGCTCTCCTGTACTAGAAATTTGTTTTTTCATAAATTCCGACGAAAGTTTTGTCAATTTATCTTCCGAAGAAAATAACCAAATAAAAAACAATACCGACAAAACCATAAAAAAGAGAGGCCAGAAAGTCCTGTTTTTAGGTTTTGTCGGCATAATACATCTTTTTAAAATTAAAGTACTGAGTTAATCTTTGCTTTTAACTCAGTTTCAAATTTCAATCTGTCTTTACTTTTCTTGTAGCTAGTAACTATAGGCGTTAAATCAACAACCACTTCTTTTTTCCGTTTCGTTTTGATTAGTATAACGCTTTGCGATTTTGCCTTATATTTTTCCACCAATACTTTATTTTCGGGAGCAATCATATAAATCACTTTAAAGTCAACATTTTTATCACTAAAATTTTTTGTTACAACGGAGTCAACATCCGATTGTAATATATTACATGCTCTACCTGGACAACAAGGTAATTTGTCTTTAAAATAAAGCACCTCTGCTTTGTTTTTTTTTGATTTTGTCTCTTGAGCACTTACAATGCTTGGCATTATTAATAAGCTTATTAAAAGTAATAATGAGAGTTTTTTCATAATTTTAAAAATTAAATTTATTCAATATATTTTGAAATTGTTCTTTTAATTACCGGCATAATAACCATAACCACAGGCAAAGCTACTACAAAAGCCAGCCCCCATGATTTCATCCATTTCTGTAAAAAACCGGATTCGTATCCATGATTAACAAATACACTAACAAATGTAACGATAAATGTCATAAATATAACCATAACGGTTAGGGTGACTTTCATTTCGTGTTTTTTGGGGATTTTCATATTAATCTATCTATTTTATTATTACTATTGATAAAACTACACGTAAAAACAAAACTAATTACCACAAATTAAAACTATCAATTAATCCTCTATTATCAAATCAAAGCTACTTTCTTTCCAAGCAACAATTCCATCAGTCAGAAAAACAACACTGCTCTTGTACCCTAATTCAATAAGCATTTTCAGAATAATTTCTGCTCTATTATTCGTAGTGCAATAAAGAAAAATTTGTTTTTTAGCCAGGTGCTGCTTTAGACCATCTAAAGCGCAATCAGAAAAAGCATCAATATAAATTGCATTTTCTATATGACCTCCAACAAATTTTGCACTATCTCTTCCGTCAATCAACACCTCAGCTTCTGGATTAAAATTACGAAGCATTAGATTAAACGCTTCGGGTGCAACTCGTTGAATATGTTGAGCTGAGATTGACAGCGTAAAAAACAAACATAAAAAAAAAACTTTCCCTTTCATAGTTACAGATTAAAACAATGCACCATAAAAAAGTCCACTACCCGTAGCCATAACAACCACTAATGCTACATACACAATGGTTTTTTGGTTGCCAAGTACACCACGAATCACCAACATATTTGGTAAAGATAATGATGGTCCGGCTAACAACAAAGCCAAGGCAGGTCCTTTACCCATACCCGAAGCTATTAAGCCTTGTAAAATAGGCACCTCGGTAAGGGTCGCAAAATACATAAACGCACCCACAATGGAAGCAAAAAAATTGGAAAAGACGGAGTTGCCACCGACCAACCACAGAATCCATTCATTAGGAATGACTCCGGCAATGGTTTTTCCGTCATGTGTAGAGCCCAATAAAAAACCGGCAGTTATTACACCTACAGCAAGCAATGGCAATATTTGCTTAGCAAAACCCCAGGAAGAGATAGTCCACTCGCTATTATCTTCATCTCCTTTATCTTTTAAAGTGATAATAGATAACACAATAATACCTACAATCATTGGCACCAATGGAGAGAGCTTTGCATCCTCAATAAAAATGTTTGAAATAACGGCCGATACAACAATAGCAACGGCTGATAATAGCACCCAAGTCCAGTTAATTTTTAGAATCATAATTAAGGAATACCCTAGAAACAAAGCAAAAAAGCCGGTAATATACCACTTGTAATGCCAAATGTAGTACCAACCACTACTAGTATCACTTTCTGCCGGACTCCCCCAATTGGCAAAAACCAAAATCAACACTAGTGTAAAAAAATGAAAAGAAGTTTGCCACATGGGGCGCTTTTCAGGCTGTAATTCAATATTCATTTGTGCCTCTTTTTTTGCATTTTCTTCTTTCTTATACACCACCGACATAATCAACCCAATAACTACACTAAACACAACAGCACCTATAGTTCGTGCTAGTCCCATTTCAAAGCCAAGTATTCGCGCTGTTAAAATAATGGCTAGAATATTGATAGCAGGACCCGAGTACAAAAATGCAATTGCCGGACCTAAACCTGCTCCTCGTTTGTGAATGCTAGAAAACAAGGGCAAAATAGTACAACTACAAACGGCTAATATAGTACCCGAAACAGAAGCCACCGTATACGCCAGCCATTTTTTAGCATTGGCACCGAAATATCGCAAAACGGCAGCTTGACTAACAAATATAGATATCACACCGGCAATAAAAAAAGCAGGCAACAAGCATAATATAACATGTTCGCGGGCGTACCATTTTACCAAATCAAAAGTTGCTGCAATGGCCGTATTAAAACGAGCACTTTCGATAGGCAGGAAAAAAGCCAATCCAAATACAACTATAATCCAAAACAGAATTTTCAATTCATTTTTTGTTTCCATAATAAACAGCTGATTTTAAAAATCATTATTTATTGTTAGCATACTAACTAACAATTTGCATAAAAAAATAGCTATGTCAACAGGTAAGGCCTAAAAAAAAACTATAACATTCTTACTATATAATACACCCCCACTAGTATAAACAAAACAGATATTACTCTTCTAAACCATTTTTCGAATACCTTTATTTTATTGTAAACACCTCCTATACTTGAAACGGTATAAGCAAAAATCCAAGCAAAGATAATTACCGGAATTCCCGTTGCTATGGCAAAAAGAACAGGTAAGTACAAACCGGAAACACTAGTGATAGTCATCGGCACAAGCATACCAAAATACAATACGCCACTATACGGACAAAAAGCCAAGGCAAAAACAACTCCTAGTAATAAGGCATCCCAATAGCCCCATTTTCCTTTCTTCTCCATTTTATCAGCAAGTTTGTTCATGCCGGGAAATTTTATCGTAAAAACATCCAGCATAAACAACCCGATAATCAATAGAATGGGTCCGATGATTTTGTCGCCATACCGTTGAAAGAAACCGGAAAACTCAAATTGATCTGCCCCAAGGAAAATGATAAATGCCAATCCGGTATAACTTATCGCACGGCCTAGGGTATAAAATAATCCGTTGAAAAATACTCGGTTACGGTTTTCGATATCTTTACTGATAAAGCCTACTGCTGTAATATTGGTAGCCAGAGGGCAAGGACTAATAGCTGTCATTAAACCAAGAATAATAGCCATTAACCACGGCATATTCGTGCTTCCTAAAATTTCGGTTAGAAATTCCATAATTAATTAGTTTAAAATATGTTCGATATATGTTTAGACGAAAATATGTTTCGGTGCTCTGCACCTTCATTTAGGGGCTATGTGTTTTCTACCTATATATCGGTGCTCTGCACCTCTTCTCTTCATTCTAAGGGACAGCGTCCCAAAAATATTCGTAGAAATATCATACATATAATTTCCAAGGTGCAGTGCACCGTAAATATTTATTATTTCTGACTCACATTAGTTTAAAAATTCATCAATAGTTTCCTTTATTTTCTTTTTAAATTTTTCAGGGTTTGAGCGGGCATATAGAAAACCATCATTGGTAATATC
>CAMDGD010000006.1 GCA_945897785.1 Paludibacter jiangxiensis | reverse complement strand
CAGGCCATGTATTACACATATATTCTATATTCAAAGGGTTTTGATAAAACTTATGTTGGTTTTACCTCTGATTTAGCCGCAAGATTACTTTCACATAATCATGTACAGAATAAAGGTTGGACAAAAAGATATCAACCTTGGGTTTTGTTTTCATTAATTGCACTATTGTATTTGTAAGGTTTGTAAAATATCATACATCAATTGCAGGCTTAAATAGTGTAAGTCATTAGTCCAACCAAATTCGAGTGTGTAAACGAAATCATCTTCAATAAAAATAAACGATTTCATACTATGATCACCACCTATCCCTGGCGCTACCGGTATACTGTATTCTAATTTTAAGGTGTTTCGTCCTAATAAGGTAGTGTCGGATGCAGTAGGGGTGCCGTAAGGATAGCTGTCTGTTTTGGTTTGAAAGACCTGTTCTTCTGTTCTTCCCGTTAATGCTTCTTTTAATAAAACTATTGAATTTCCGTCAAAGCCATTGTTTAATTGTATTTCACTGTCGATGTTGATGATGTACTTGTAGGTTTCCGGTACTTTTATCGAAACAACTCCTAAACGAACAGTCTTAATAGGTGTCCAGTTGTGTTCATCTTTTTCACAGGAACTTATACTAAATAGAAGTATTGAAGCAATAATAACAAAGTGTAAAGGTTTTTTCATCGGGTTAATTTTTTAAGTGTTTTACTACTGAAGATTATTGTCTCAAATTTAACACATTTAATTGGTTGACTTAATTTGTATTCATTGTTTTAAAACAAGTTTTTGCTTTAATACTATGTTATTGAACAGCTTCTTTTGATCTAGAATAATATGTCTTATTGTATTGATTATATGTGCTTTACTATATTTATTAATGAATTTTGTTGAAAACTAAAGCATAAAAATAGGTGGTAGTATATAATAAGTATTACTTTTGCACAAGATTATCTATAATGTAAAATCAATCTAAATGTTTGGTTTTAAAGTATTTACCAAAAACAAATTTTATGTCACTAAAGAAAAACATTAAGGCTTTGCGTGAGAAAAAAGCCATTGTTCAAAAGGGTGGAGGAGATGCAGCTATTGAAAAACAAGTTGCTATGGGTAAGTTAACTGCCCGAGATAGGATACTTGCTATTCTAGATGAAAATTCCTTTCATGAGTATGATTTATTTGTTCAACATGAAGAGCGCAACTTTGGTATGGATAAAAAGGAGTTGGCCGGAGATGGTGTTATTACCGGAACTGGAACCATCTATGGGGCTCCAATTTGTATTTATGCGCAAGATTTCACGGTTATGGGTGGGTCTTTAGGACTTAAACATGCGCGTAAGATTACCAAAATTATGGACCATGCTTTAAAATTACAAGTGCCTTTGATTGGTATAAATGATTCAGGCGGTGCACGTATTCAAGAGGGTATTGGAGCTTTAGCCGGTTACGGTGAGATTTTTTACCGCAACACTATGGCTTCCGGGGTAATTCCTCAAATCTCGGTTATTCTAGGTCCATGTGCCGGTGGCGCTGTTTACTCGCCAGCATTAACCGATTTTGTTTTTGTGGTAGAGAATATTTCTAAGATGTTTATTACAGGTCCAAATGTTATTGAATCAGTATTGGGTGAAAAAATTTCTCAAGAAGATTTGGGTGGTGCTAGAGTACATGCCGAAATTACTGGAAATGCTCATTTTTATGCTGGTAGCGAACAGGAGTGTTTTGAACAAATTAAACAACTTATTCGCTTTATTCCTTGGAATAATAATCAAAAAGCACGGGCTTTTGAACCTAAAGAGCCTAAAATTAAAAAGAGTATCGAAAACATTATTCCATCAGATCCTAAACAACCTTACGATGTTAGAGATATTATTAAGGTGTTAGTTGATGATTCTGAATTTTTGGAAGTACACGAATTATTTGCTCAAAACATCGTAGTAGGTTTTGGTAGAATGAATGGAGAAACTATTGGTTTTGTTGCTAATCAACCGCTTTATTTAGCCGGTGTACTCGATTGTGATAGTTCGGATAAAGCAGGTCGTTTTATCCGTTACTGCGATGCTTTTAATATTCCGTTGGTTACGTTGGAAGATATGCCGGGATACTTACCTGGTGTTGATCAAGAACACGAAGGTGTGATTCGCCACGGGGCTAAAGTACTGTATGCTTATTCTGAAGCTACTGTACCTAAAATAACTATCATACTTCGTAAAGCTTATGGTGGTGGTTATATTGCTATGAATTCTCGCCATTTAGGTGCCGACTTTGTGTTCTCTTGGCCAAGTGCAGAGATCGCTGTTATGGGGCCTGAAGGTGCTGCAAATATAATATTTCGTAAAGAGATTATGGAAGCAGAAGATCAAGATGCTATGCGTGCTGAAAAAGTGCAAGAGTATATTGATAAATTTGCAAATCCTTATGTGGCTGCCTCAAAAGGATATATTGACGGTGTAATTGAACCGGCAGAAACACGTTCAGTTTTATTACATGCGTTATCTATTTCTGTTAAAAAGGTTGATGAACGGCCAAAAAAGAAACATGGAATTCCTCCGTTTTGATATATGCTGTATAAATGCGAATTATTATTATTAGAAACTAAAAAACAGTGCTATGTCAACAAAAGAGAACAAAGACAAAGAATTTATTGATTTTGCCGTTACTGCTCGCAAGTATAAAACCTTACTAACAAGGAAATATAAACAACGCAAGTTTTGGGAAAATCCGGATCCGATGGAAATATTTTCTTTTATTCCGGGTACAATTGTAGATGTTTTTGTGAAAGAGGGAGACTTCGTTGAAGAAGGTGAGCCTATAATGATTCTGGAAGCAATGAAGATGAAAAATAGAATTGATATGCCCTTTTCTGCAAAAATTAAAAAAATTAATGTTGAAAAAGGTGTGCGTGTGCCTAAAGAATTTTTATTATTTGAGTTAGAGAAATAAACATATTCAAAAAATTCTTAGAGCATTTTACGGTAATAAAAAAAGGATGATAAGCCAAGTGCCTGTCATCCTTTTTAGTTTATTCCTCGAATTTATACTTACCTTTGAAAGGTAGAAAATATGCAATTATGGCTAAAACTAAAACAAGCTTTTTTTGTACCAATTGTGGTGTAGAAGCTGCAAAATGGGTGGGTAAATGTCCTTCGTGTGGTGAGTGGAATACTTTTGTTGAAGAGCTGGTGCGTAAAGATAGCTCTTCGCATAAAGTGGTTATACCTGGGTTAGATAAAAACAAGGCAAAGCCATTGTTAGTTAAAGATATTGAAACTACAAGTGAGGCGCGAATTGATACCGCTTGTGGCGAATTTAATCGTGTATTGGGGGGCGGGTTAGTTCCAGGTTCTTTGGTGCTTATTGGTGGTGAACCTGGCATCGGAAAATCTACTTTGGTGCTTCAGGTTGTGCTTAATATGCATGGTAAAAAAACCTTGTATGTTAGCGGCGAAGAGAGTCCGAAGCAATTAAAACTTCGAGCAGACAGATTGGATATTTCAAACGATAGCTGTTTTATTTTAAGCGAAACTTCGATAGAGCAGATTTTTGTGCAAATACAGCAGTTAAAACCTGATCTGGTGGTTTTTGATTCGATTCAAACCATGTCCACCGAAGTACTGGATTCATCTCCGGGAAGTATTTCACAAATTCGTGAGTGTGCAGCAGCGATTCTCCGTTATGCTAAAGAGAGTAATGTGGCTGTTTTGCTAATAGGTCATATTACCAAAGACGGTGCTATTGCCGGTCCGAAGGTTTTAGAGCATATTGTTGATACCGTCTTGCAATTTGAAGGAGATCAGCATTATATGTATCGTATCTTACGATCAATTAAAAACCGCTTTGGAAGTACTGCAGAGTTGGGTATATTTGAGATGCGACAAGAGGGTTTGCGTGAGGTGATTAATCCTTCTGAGTTGTTGCTTTTGGATAACCACGAAGGCTTGAGTGGGGTAGCTATTTCGGCAACCATAGAAGGTGTACGACCATTCCTAATTGAAGTGCAGGCCTTGGTAAGCACGGCGGCGTATGGTACACCGCAGCGTTCAGCTACAGGGTTTGATATCCGAAGAATGAATATGTTGTTGGCAGTTCTAGAAAAAAGAGCCGGCTTTAAATTGGCTCAAAAAGATGTGTTTTTAAATATTGCCGGCGGTTTAAAGGTTAACGACCCGGCCATTGATTTAGCGGTAATGTCGGCTATTTTATCGTCTAATTTTGATTTAGCCATTGAAAAACAAATAGCAATGGCGGGAGAGGTTGGCTTGTCGGGCGAGATTCGTCCCGTGAATAGAATAGAACAACGATTGGCCGAAGCCGAGAAATTAGGTTTTGAACGGATAATTGTACCTCAAGCAAATCTAAAAAACACCCATTTATCCAGTAAAAAAATTAAAATTATCGGTGTTAAAAAGGTAGAAGAAGCTTTCCGTATCTTATTTAAAAATGAATAAGAATAATTATAGTTTTTTAATTATGTATGTTTTAACATCACTTTCTAATTTGTATTTATTTATGGATGTTACCACAAAAGCGTAAGATCCATGCTTGCTTGCACAGAAATCAGTTAAATCGAGCTTGTTTTCGGCGCTAATACCTACAATGGTTGAGGGGTCATTCATATCCCCAATTTCATCACCCTGAAAGGCATATATTACATAATAAGCTACTTCCTTTCCGTCCTTTTCATTAACGGTTTGCCAGGACAATATCCGTTTGTTATTTTCTTCAATAAATTCAATTATTTTTGGTTGTGCTGATTGCTCTCCCGTAATTGTTTTACTTATGGGAACTAATGCAGGATACTTGTAATGCTTGTTTTTAAGCGTGGTGTTTAGTCCTTGGTGGTTTTTAATAAATGTACCAGCTCTAAAAAAAACTTCACCTTGTATTTGAGGGTAAATTTTGTTTAGGTCCATTTGCCTTATTAGCTCGTTTGGTTTTTTCCATGCTTGGGCATTAGATATTTCAAATCCAGAAGCAAAGAGACCAATATATAAATTGCTATTATAGGCATTTTTTGCCCACCAATCGACCAATACAGAATAGTCGAAATTTTTTCGACCAATTTCCCAGTAGAGCTGCGGAACCACATAATCGATATATCCTTCTTTGAGCCACTTAAGTATATCTGCATACAAATGGTCGTAGTTAGTTAAACTTTGTGTAGTGCCAGAGCCTAGAGGGTCTTGTGCTTTGTGTCGCCAAACACCAAAAGGGCTAATGCCAAATTCTACCCAAGGCTTAATGCTTTTGATGGTATGGTTTAATTGCTTGATAATTTCGGTGACATTGTCCCTTCTCCAGTCGTTTTTACACGAAAAACCGCGTGGATTATTTTGATAGGTACAGTTGTCAGGGAAGTTTTCTCCGGCTACCGGATAAGGGTAAAAATAATCATCAAAATGAATAGCAGCAATATCGTATTTTTTTACAATTTCTTTTACAATTGTAGTTAAGTGTTCTTGTGTATCTTTTAAGCCCGGATTAAAATAATATTTATTGCCGTATTTAACGAATAATTCTTTTCGTTTAAAAAACAAGTGGTCTTTGTTAAATAAGGAAACATCATCGTAGTTTAGCACTCGGTACGGATTAAGCCATACATGAACTTCCATGCATCGTTTGTGACATTCGTCGATAACAAATTGTAGCGGGTCGTAATAAGGAGAGGGCGCAATACCTTGCCTGCCCGACAACCACATACTCCAAGGTTCTATAGAAGATTCATAGTACACATCGGCCGATGGACGAGCTTGAAAAATTACCGTATTGATATTGTTTGCTTGAAGCTCATCAAGCAATCGAATCATTTCTTTTTTTTGTTCGTAGGTGCTTAGCCCTTTTTTTGAAGGCCAATCTAGGTTGGTTACAGTTGCAATCCAAACCGCCCGCATTTGCCGTTTTGGCGCAGCTGAAAAAGTGTAATTAAATAGAAATAAGAATGTTAACGATAGTAGCGTTCGAGAAACCATATGTTTTTTTTCATTAGCCTGCAAATATAGTAAAACAAGCCGTATCAAAAACAATTACGAAATACTAAAATTTCTTATTACTCGATAAATACTGTTTTTTATTACGCAATATTTTGTAATTTTGTCAGTCGAACATGTTATAATAGCAGTATTTTTTATTTTATATTTTCTACTATAATGCAACTATCTGAAATTCAAATGATAAAACAACGGTTTGGAATTATTGGTAATTCTGCTTTGTTGAACCGAGCTATTGATGTTGCTGTTCAAGTATCACCAACAGATCTTTCTGTGTTAATTATTGGAGAGAGTGGTGTTGGTAAAGAAAATTTGGCGCAAATAATCCATCAATATAGTCGACGCAAACATGCTACTTATATTGCCGTAAATTGTGGGGCAATTCCTAAGGGAACAGTTGATTCTGAGTTGTTTGGGCACGAAAAAGGATCGTATACTGATGCGAAAAATGAACGTAAAGGGTATTTTGAAGCAGCTGAAGGGGGTACTATTTTTTTAGATGAAGTAGGAGAGTTGCCTGCTGATGTACAAGCCAAGTTGTTACGGGTTTTAGAAGCCGGTGAGTATATGCGTTTGGGTTCATCTAAAGTGCAAAAATCAAATGTGCGTATTGTTGCTGCAACCAATTTAAATATGTCTGAAGCGATAAGCGACGGCAGGTTTCGCGAAGATTTGTATTATCGCCTAAACACTATTCCAATTACTGTTCCTCCTTTGCGCAACAGAAAAGAAGATATTGTATTGTTGTTTAGGAAGTTTGCTGCTGATTTTGCTGATAAATACCACCGTCCCGCAGTTAAACTAACGGAAGATGCACAACAGCTTTTAAGCAATTTCTATTGGCCTGGGAATATTCGCCAGTTAAAAAATATAACCGAGCAAATATCTGTTATTGAGCAAAATAAAGATATTAATGCAGATACATTAGCCTTGTATTTGCCGCAGAATGAACGTAAAAATCTACCTGCTTTATATAAAAATAGGGCAGAATCAAGGTCTTTTGATAGTGAGCGAGAAATATTGTATCAGGTGCTGTTCGATATGAAAAAGGATATGAATGATTTAAAACAACTGGTTCACGATATAATAACAAAACAAAATATTGATATTTCACAGGTAAGTAAGCACGATAAATATGCTGTTTTTGATGCTGATGATGAATTGGATGCCATGCCTTATATGCCTAAACAGACTCCGTCAAACATAAAAATTCAGCGAAACAATATTGAAGACACCGAAGAATATGTGGAGGAGTCCTTGTCATT
Source organism: Paludibacter jiangxiensis (assembly GCA_945897785.1). Lineage (GTDB taxonomy): Bacteria > Bacteroidota > Bacteroidia > Bacteroidales > Paludibacteraceae > JAFGVL01. Next base: position 58,021 of record CAMDGD010000006.1, on the reverse strand, counting down.
GGTTGATGCAGAAAAGGAAATGATTAAAAAAGCCTTGGAAAAACATAATGGTAAACGAAAATATGCTGCTGCCGATTTACATATTTCGGAAAGAACCCTATATAGAAAAATAAAAGAATATGGATTGGAGTAAATTGTTGTTTGGTAGTAAGAAATGCGTGTTTTTATCGATACTTATAGTACTTTCATCTTGTGCTATTTCGTATAAGTTCAATGGGGCGTCTATAGATTATTCCAAAACGAAAACAATTGCAATTACCGATTTTAATAACTATGCTCCTTTGGTTAATCCTTCTTTTGCTCCAATGTTTAACGATGCTTTAAAGGATATTTTTACCAAACAAACTCGCTTGCGCCCTGTTGCTTCGAATGGCGATTTGACCATAGCAGGCGAGATTACCGGCTACGACCTAATGCCAATGTCTATTGGGGGAGATGCTATTGCGGCAGAAACCAGACTGACTATTACCGTAACGGTGCGCTTTTCAAACAAATCAAATCCAGCAAAAGATTTTGAGAGCTCATTCAGTGCTTTTCAGAATTTTTCAAGCACTAAGATGCTAACAGATGTTCAAGATCAGCTTACTGCGGTTATTATTGATGAACTAACCGAAACAATTTACAATCAAACTGTTGCCGATTGGTAAGAAATATATAAAAGCTTTTTTTCATCATTTATTCCTTATGATATTGAATTATCAGGAAAAAAGTATTTACCTTTGCAAGCTAAATGTTATAAAATAAACTAAAAAATAATATTATGTTGAGTTTTTTAATGGTTCTTATTGTTATTGCAGCTATCCTTTTGGTAATCATAGTATTGGCACAGAATCCTAAGGGAGGTGGTTTAGCGCAAGGGTTTAGCGGCTCTAATCAAATTATGGGGGTTCAAAACACCAATAAATTTTTAAATAAAGCTACTTGGAGTTTAGTCGGTTTTATTGCTTTTGTAAGTATTATTACTGCGGGAATGAAAATGAACGACGAATCTGCCGATGAAAATAAATCGGGTTTAATTGAAAAAGCAAAAGAAGCTGCCGAAAAATCAAATGAAGTGCCAAAAACAGCCTTGCCTTTTGGTGCAGCAAATCCTGCTTCAGAAGCGCCTGCGAAATAAAGCAGGCTTTTTATATTATACTAAAGAGGAAAGACAATTGTCTTTCCTCTTTTTTTGTTTTATGCTGTGAACCAATCCTCTTTTTGAGTGTTTAAATAGTGTTAATTTAACTTTTCAACATGCATGTTTCACTAATTTTACAAGTTTGATTGTTAATTTTATAAAAAATGTTGAAAAGTTCATAATCTTTTTTAACTTTGTATTTGTCTGTTAATAGGCATTTAATAGTAAATAATAGGGCTATTTAACATAGTTAACAGATGTGAAAAATATGTTGGCCTCGTATGTGTCTTTATTTGTCGGTGTTGTTTTTTAATAGGCTGATTGATAATGTGTTAATATGCATGCGGTGTGATTTTTCTTATCGATTTAAAATATGTTGTAGGTAACCTCATGGTCGAGTAAAGGGCTATTCTTTTTTGAATAGAAGCTTCTCTGTGTAGGTTTCATACTGCTTTAATTCATTTTATTCGTATGAAAAAAAATGCGATCTTCCTCTTAATTTTGGCTTTAATCATGTCATTGACTGCTGTTTTTAGTCAAAGCTTTCCTAGTGATACTCCTCAACTTAGAGGAGCAAGATATCCTGATGGTATTGCCAGTTTAGATTCTACATTTTGTGAAAATGCAGCTGTTGTTGATATCGTGCCAGATACTTATAATGACTCATGTGAAATAATGGTTTGGAAAGTTAGTGTTAATCAAGTATATAATCCAGATCAACCTGCATGGTATTCAGTTACAGGTACGGGTAAATCTTCTGTTTTACATTTTAATCCTGCTGCAGTACCAGCGATATATAATGATTCTTTTAAGATTCTAATTAGTTATACTCAATATGATAAATTAGGCCCTTTAGAGTCTACATATGATTATACTTATATTTATAGTATTCCTACCGATCATAATTTTGGAAATGACACAACACTTTGTCTGGGGGAATCTGCTAATCTTACTTTAGACGGTTCTGATACAAATATACGATATGTTTTATTGCGTGATGCCACTCCTGTAGATTCTTTAGCGGGTACAGGTGCAAGTCTTTCGTTTTCTCAGTCGACAGCAGGAACTTATACAGTTATTGCAAGGAATATTAGTAATACAGCTTGTAGTGCCACCATGTCTGGTTCTGCTAAAATAGATTTTTATCCTCCAAATGTTCCTGTTATTACAGGTTCAACTAATGTATGTATTGACGATGTGCTTGGTAAAACATATACTACTGCAGCCGGAATGACAAATTATGTGTGGACCATTCAGGGTGGGGGTACTATAGCTGCTGGAGCAGGAACAAACGAAATTACTGTTAATTGGTCGCCTGTAGTAGGTTCTCAAAGTGTTTCAGTTAGCTATGATGATACCAATCTTTGTGCACCTGCTACACCTACTGTGTATAGTGTTACTATTCAACCAAAACCGATACCTGTATTAAACGGATCGGTAAGTGTTTGTGTCAATTCTACTGTAAATTACACAACGGATGCTGGAATGAATGGATATGTGTGGACAGTCTCCGGTGGGGGAACAATTACAAGTGGTGCGGGAACAAATTCGATTAATGTTGATTGGTCTGTGTTAGGTGCTCAGAATGTTACAGTTACTTATGTAGATCAATTTGGATGTACTCCTGTTACACCAACTGTTTTACCTGTTACGGTAAATGATAGGCCAATTCCTATCATACTGGGAATTGCCTCTCTTTGTGAAGGAACAACGGGAGTTACTTACCAAACACAAGCAGGTATGTCTTCTTATAGTTGGACCATTCCTTCCGGAGGAACTATTACTTCCGGTGCAGGTTCGAATCAAATAGAGGTTACATGGAATACGGCTGGAAGTCAAACAGTGACTGTAAATTTTACCAATGCAGCCGGTTGTCGAGCATTAACACCAACTGTTTTACCTGTTGCCGTAAACCCTAGACCTTTACCATCAGTATTAGGAGAGGATTTAGTTTGTTTGGGTCTTGATACCAATCTTATTTACATGACCGAACCAGGTATGAGTAGTTATGTTTGGGCTGTTTCAGCAGGTGGAGTAATTAATAGTGGACAGGGTACAGATCAAATTGATGTGACCTGGTCAGCCTTGGGGGGTAAAACAGTTACTGTTAGTTATGTGAATATATTTGGTTGTTCTCCGGTTGTTCCAACAGCTTATAATATTGAAGTTTTCCCTTTACCATCACCTACAATTATTGGTACAGATACACTATGTACAGGTGTGTCTGGTGTTGTGTATACTTCTCAATCAGGCAAAACGAATTATGATTGGCAAATCTCAGGAGGAACGATAACGAGTGGAGCAGGAACCAACCAAGTAGAGGTTACATGGAATATAGCAGGAGATAATTGGATAAGTATTAATTATGAAGAAACAACAGGTTGTTCTTCAGCAACACCTTTTGTGTATAATGTGTTTGCTAAACCAATTAATATTCCATCAATTATCGGACCTTCAAGTTTTTGTTTAGATACAACATCAATTAAAACATATACAACAGATCCGGGATATTTGAATTATGATTGGATCGTTTCAGCAGGTGGTGTTGTGCAATCAGGTTTAGGAACTAATCAAATTACTGTAAAATGGTATACTTCTGGTGCTAAAACTGTTTCAGTAAATTATGAAAATACTTTTGGTTGTTTTGCTCCAACACCTACGGTTAAGAATGTAACTGTAAATCCTATACCAAAACCTACTATTATTGGTACAGCTACAGTATGTGTTGGAGCTTCCGGAATTACTTATACTACAGAAGCCGGTATGTCGGCTTATAACTGGACAATATCAGGAGGAACAATAACTTCAGGCTTTGGAACTAATCAAATTACAGTTACATGGAATACTGTCGGAGCTAAATATGTTAGAGTGAATTATACAAATGTTTCCGGTTGTACTGCATCTACTGCAACACAGTTTAATGTGACTGTTTCTCTATCTCCTTCACCAACGATAAATGGAACAGATACAGTATGTGTCGGATCTACAAATGTTACATATACTACCCAAGCTTTTTTCTCAAATTATAATTGGATTGTTTCTCCTGGTGGTACTATCACTGGAGGTCTTGGTACACGTCAAATAACAGTTACTTGGAATACTTCGGGTTCGCAAACTGTGTCTGTTAATTATGAAAATGTTTTTGGTTGTACAGCCGTTAGTCCTGCTGTATTTAAAGTAGAGGTTTTACCTAAACCGGTACCTACTATCACAGGACCTATTTCAACATGTAAAGGAAATGCTGTTTACACTACCGAGGTAGGAATGAGTGGGTATGTATGGAATGTATCTGCTGGTGGAACGATTACTTCAGGAGTCGGCACAAATGCAATCACAGTAAATTGGACTTTAGACGGTGCTCGAACAGTTTCTGTATCGTATACAAGTGTGGGTGGTTGTCCAGCTGCAATGCCAACAGTTAAAAATGTAACTGTTAACCCTTCTGCTGTTCCAACAATTATTGGAAATAATACAGTATGTGGTGATGGAACAGATGTAACATATACAACAGAAGCAGGGATGAGTATTTATACTTGGGGAGTTTCGGCCGGTGGAGTGATCACATCAGGTGCAGGTACGAATCAAATAACGGTTGCTTGGTCCGGTAGTGGTGCTAAAATAATTACAGTAAATTATTTAAATGCATTTGGTTGTCCGGCACAAACCCCTAAACTATATGGTGTAACGGTAAATCCTTTACCATCGCCAAGTGTTATCGGAGCTCCTGTGGTATGCCTGGGAGATGCCGGTATTACTTATACCACAGAAGCCGGAATGAGTAACTATACTTGGAATGTTTCTGCCGGCGGAACTATTACAAGTGGAGTCGGTACTAATCAAATAGAAGTTACGTGGAGTACATTAGGACCACAAACTGTAAGTGTAAATTATTCCAATGGAAACAATTGTACTGCTGCATCTCCAGTTGTACACAACGTTTCTGTCGTTACTATGCCTGTTCCTACTATTACAGAATCAAATGGCGCATGTATAGGATCTATTACTACTTACACGACCGAGCCATTTATGATGAATTATTTGTGGAATGTATCGCCAGATGGATTAATTACTTCAGGAGCAGGTACAAATGAAATTACTGTGCTTTGGGGAAATACTGGTGCACAAACTGTTGATGTTACTTATCAAACGCCTACTGGTTGTGCCCCTTTAGTGCCAACGGTAGAGAATTTTACAGTTATTGCCTTACCTTCACCAAGTATTACAGGATCAAGTGTTGTTTGTCAAGGGAGTACAGGAAATGTTTATTCAACAGAGGCTGGTATGAGTAACTATGCTTGGTCTGTTACCGGAGGAACCATTACTAGTGGAGCCGGAACTGATGCTATCGAGCTTACATTTAACGCTGATGGGGTACAAACCGTTTCTGTAAATTATGAAGATGCCAATGGTTGTTCAGCCTTAGCTTCAACAGATAGTGTTGTGAGTGTTATAACAGCCCCTGTACCCGTTATCACCGGTACCGATTCTGTTTGCAAAGGAAGCACCGGTGTTGCTTATTCAACTGATGCGGGTATGAGTGCTTACACATGGACAGTGTCTGCCGGAGGAACTATTACAAGTGGGGCGGGAACAAATGCTATTCAAGTTACATGGGATACAAAAGGAGAGCAAACGGTAAGTGTTAGTTATACAGGTCTAAATGGATGTAATGCGCTTACTCCAACTATATATAATGTATTTGTTAAGCATGTTGATGCTTCCCTATCTTCTAATAATGGCGCTACAATTTGTGATGGCGATGCTACAATATTTACGGCAACAGTTAGCGGAGGACAAGGTGCTACTAATTATGATTTTTATGTATCAGGTTCACCTGTACAAAGTGGAGCAATAAATACTTATTCATCTTCCGCTATAGCTGATAATGATAAAGTATATGTAACTATAACAGATGCCAATGGTTGTCAGGATACCGATACAATTACAATGACAGTAAACCCTCTTCCGGTAGTAACCTTAAATATTACCTCTGCCGGTGGAAATACTATTTGTGATGGTGATCAGGTAGATTTTGTTTCTACCAGTGGAATGGTGAATTATACTTATTACATAAATGCTTCTCCTATTAACAATGGAGCAAATCCTTATTATGCTACTACAGCATTAAATGATGGCGATCAAGTATATGTAACGGTAGAATCTCCGCAAGGCTGTTATAATAGTTCTGCACCAGCAATTGATATGACGGTTGTAGCTTATCCTACTGCCGGACTAGTTGCCAATCCGGGAACATCAATTATTGAGGGAACAAATGTAGACTTTACAGCTTCAGGTATAGGTGATTATCAGTTTTTAATAAATAGTACAGAAGTACAGCCGTATAGTACTACAGCAACATATAGTTCAATAACATTGACCGATGGAGATACCGTTCAAGTAAATGTGAAAAATGCTAACGGATGTGTAGCTTCTTCTTACTTAGTTTTGTCTGTTTTAGAAACGGTTGTTGTAAAACCAGTCTTAGTTAGTCCATCAGCATACTGTGAGGGTGCTGCAACGGGAGCTACTGTGTTTGTTAATAATCCACAAAGTGGTGTGACTTATGAATTAATACGAATTGCTGATACTCAAAACTTAGGCGCCGGGGTTGTTGCTGGTAGTGTGGTAAGTTGGACCAATGTGAAAAATTCTCTAATAGGCTCCCAGGAGTATAAAGTAGAAGCATATTATCCCGCATTTCCTGGAGATAGAATGGAAATGTCTAATAGAGTAGATATTACAGAATCTCCTCTACCGCTTGTGTATAATGTAATTCCAACAGGTACAGTAACTGATTGTAATGGAGGTACAGGTTATGAAATTAAATTGAGTGACTCAGAATTAGGAGTAACTTATGAACTGTATAAAAATGGGTCTCCAACCGGTAATATTGTTGCCGGAACAGGAGCAGAAATTAGTTTTGGATTTATTATTCCAAATGGAATATATACTGTCAAAGCAGAAACTGATGCAGGAGACTGTGTTTTAGATATGAATGGTTCGTATACTATCAATTATGCAAGTACACAAATCATATATAACTTAACGTCTAATCCATTTAATGGAAGGTATTGTGAAGGAGATGCCGGAGTAGAGATTTTGTTGAATGGTTCAACACTTGGTGAAAGCTATATTTTATATAGAAATGTTGTGGATTCGATTACTACAGTTATTGGTACAGGTGCTTCTATAAGTTTTGGCACATATACAACAGAAGGTACTTATACAGCAGTAGTATATGATGGTTGTTATGAATCAATGGCAGGCTCTGTTGTTGTTATAAAAGACCTTAAACCAATTGCTTATGTTGTAAGTGCTTCAAATAATGGAAAATTTTGTGAAGGTGGAAGCGGAGTATCTATTTCTCTGAGTAATCAACAAGTAGGTGTTAGCTATCAATTATTATTAAATGGCTCACCAATTGGATTTCCTGTTGTTGGAACATTAGCAGGTGCAGTGCTTGATTTCCCAGGTTTATATACTAATGTGGGTACTTATTCTGTTCAACAATCAAACTTAAGTTGTGTTACGACAACTACAAATAATGCAACGGTAACAGAAATTGCTTTACCTAATAATACAACTGTTTCAGGAGATACTTTATTTTGTGCTTCAGGATCAGCATCTATCTACGTTGATAATTCAGAAGCAGGTGTTACGTATACCTTATATAGAGATGGTTTAACTACAGGTGTGAGTAGTTTGGGTAATGGTGGGCAATTATTATTCTTAGTTAATCAGGTGGGTACTTATAAGTTTACTGCAGTAAGAACTGTAGCTCCTGTATCTTGTCCTATTTGGTTAGCCGATTCTATAAATGTATCAGAAGTAACTTATCCATTGGTTAAAAATTATTCATGGGTAAGTGGTTCTGGTTGTTCTAATGGTACAGTAATTACAGTTGAGAATTCAGAGCTTGGTGTATTGTATACTATTTATAATAGAGGAACAAGTCTTCCTGTTTCAGGATATTCATTAATAGGCAATGGCTCTGATATTTCTTTCCCTGGAATTGTTGATAGTAATGGGGATTATTATATTGTTGCTTCGAAAAATGGAGTCTGCTCGGTAGAGTTCACCAACTTTGGAGATATACATATTGCTATCATTGGAGTGGCTACAAAAATGGAAGTTGTTATGACTCCTAGTTCAGTATGTGTTGGAGATAGTGTCACTATTGGATTAAAAGATACAGAATCTTCAGATATTAGATATGATCTGTATTTGAATGGTGTAGGAGTGGTGCAAACAATGTATGGAAATGGAAGTGCGAAAAACTTCCCTACAAAAATTACAACAGGAGGCTTGTATTATGTTACCGGAACAGATACAACGGGTATTCCTCCTTGTGATATGTCAATGCTTAATCCTGTAACGGTTATATTTAATCCAAATCCTGTTGTATATAATGTGGTTGGATCAGGTGTTTATTGTGATGTTTTATCAGGAGCAGTTCTTGGACTAGATGCCTCGGAACTTGGCTATAAATATTACTTGCAATATGACAATGGCCCTGGATTTACCTTAGTTGATTCAATTGTTTCTTCCGGAGGAACATTCAATTTCCCTGCAGTTACAGATGAACGAGATTTCAGTGTTTATGCGGTTAATCCTAGTGGATGTACTTCCAATATGAATGATACGGTCTCTGTTGTTCAGAAACCGAATCCTAAAGTATATACGGTTAGTAAAAATGATTCTACTTATTGTGGAACATCTCTAGGAGGAGATATCATACTTAGTGGAACAGAATCTGGTATTACTTATGTGGTTACTGATACAGTAACAAAAAATGTGGTGGCAACTTATCTCGCAACAACAGATAAAGCAACACCTCAAATTATTGCTACTTTACCTGAAGGAGTTTATGCTGTTTCAGCTACTTGGGGGGGAAGTGTATGTAGTACACTACTTACTTCTTTCATTACTATTCAGAAAGCACCCGTTCCTACAACACCTATCAATATTACAATTGATGATATATTGATTTGTGAAGGAGATTCAAGCTATGTTCGAGTTGCAAATGTTCAAACAGGAGTTATTTATGATTTAATGAAAAATAATGTGTTGCAAGCTCGCGAAATAGATAGTGCAACTGATTTAGTTGTTTGGAAGGTTGATGGCTTAGCTGGTGCTAATGATGATTATAGAGTGTTTGGTTATTTTCCTGGGTATAGAGATTGTGGACAAACTTCTAGTAAGGTGGTGAATTTACAAGTAAAAACTAAACCGACATCGTTCGCTTTATCTCCATCAACTGTTAGTACATGTTATGGCAATCCGGGTGCCTCTTTTACTGTCAGTGGATCTGAGCCACAAATTGTTTACGAATTATACAATCAAAGCAATACTCGTGTAGATAATTATTTGCCTTCATTAGCTGAAGTTGGTAATCCGTTTACCTTTAGTAAATCATTTACAGATGGGGTTTATACTCTAGTTGCGTCTTACCTTACCGGCAGATGTTCTTCATCACCAAATGCGGTATCAACCATTACAAAAGATGATTCTTCGCTTGTGTGTTTTCCTTTCGAAGCAATTGCAGATACCTTATATTTAAACAATGACCAAATGAGTAATAGCTTGTTTGTGTCAAATCCTTTAAATGGGGGAAACGATGTGATTAGTGACTTGGTAGATGTAAATATGGCCTATACCTTAATTACTTCGTGGGTTAATGCGAATGGTGATTTTGTAAATACAAAAGGACTGGTAATCTTTGATTCGGTTAATAAAGATTATCTTACATACGAAAAAGCGAAAGGATTTTTTGGCAAGGATTCTGTTTTGTATGAAATAAAAAACCTCGATCGACCGAACAGAATTGATACAGCGGTTGTTTACATTTTAGTAGGAAATAAAGAATTGGATGATGATAGAAATATTCTTATCCCTAATGCATTCACTCCAAATGGCGATGGAAAGAATGATAAATTGGAGATTCTTGGTTATGAAGATCAACTATCTTCAGTACTTAAAATATTCAATCGTTGGGGAAGCCTAGTGTACGAGTCTGATGGAGAAAAATATTTAAATGATTGGGAGGGAATGGCTAATAAAGGTATGTCAATTTCTGTTGGAAAAGAGTTGCCTGTTGGTACCTATTTCTATGTGTATTCAGTTTCGTTTAAACAAGAGGGCAATATTGTCAATAAGAAGTATAGTGGTTATATAGAGTTAAGAAGATAAGAAAGTATATTTGCATTTTTATTAGAACTTATTAATTTGATTTTACTTCATGCTTTTTGAGGTTAAATTCATCTATAGTATATGAGGAAATTTGGGTTGATTTTATTTTTTGTTTGCAGTTGCATAGTAACAATTGCTCAGAACTATAAACAATATAATCATTATATTGCGAATCAAGGATTATTAAATCCTGCATATAATGGTACAAGAGAGGTTTTGAGCGGTCTACTTGTTGCTCGTAATCAATGGATAGGAATAGAAGGTGCTCCTGTTACTCAGGCCTTCAACTTACATGCTCCGGCTGCGAATTCAAACTTAGGCTTAGGATTAAGTATTACTAACGAGAAAATAGGTGCTACGCATATGTTGGATTTGTATGGGGCTATTGCGTACAAAGTATATTTGAACGAAGACTATATTTTATCCTTAGGTGTTCAGGCTGGTATAAATTCGTTTTCGATGGATGAAAGCCTGATTGTATCCCTTGATAACTCAGATCCAACTTTATACGGTTCGTCAAATGCATCGATGAATGCGGGATTTGGATCCTATGTTTATTCTGAGAAGTTTTTTGCAGGCTTATCTATTCCGGAGTTTTTTACCAATGTATATGATACAAAAGCTGCGCAATATGTAAAAACATTCGATTATAAAAACATACATTATTACTTGTATGGAGGCTATGTGTTTGAATTTGATTATTATGCTTTTAAGCCTACCGCGTTAAGCAGAATGGTATATGGTGCTCCTATACAAATTGATTTATCGGCTAATTTTTTGTTGTTAGAAAGGGTTTGGTTGGGTTTATCGTATAAAACATCTTCAGAGTTAACTTTTTTAGCGGAATATTTAATCGATAAAAAACTCTCAATCCGTTATTCATACGATTATCCGTTTAGTGCACTTAATCAGGTGAAAAATTATGGTTCACACGAAATTGGTATTCAATTTGATTTCTCGTTTGGAAGAACAACAATGAAATCAATACGGTATTTCTAATAATTAATTACGATTTTTGAATGAAAATACTCCGATTAATACTAGTATTCAGTTTCTTGTTTACGCTCCTTTCAGCAAAAGATATTTTTGAAAAAGGCGATCAGTTCTACAAGAAAGGCGAATATTTTTTGGCGTTAGAGAGTTATCAGTCTATCAAGCCAAAAGTATTTGAAGAAAAAATGTACACGCATATAAAAATTGCGCGTGCATATTTTCAATTAAATAAAATGCTGGAGGCTTATCAATCGTATTATGATTATAGAGAATTGTTAAAAGGCGAAGATATTTATATGTATGCCACCGCATTGCATAAAACCGGTAATTATAAAGAAGCCATTAAATGGTATTATAATGTGCCTAAAAACATGGCAGATTCGCTTAATCTGCGCGAAATGATTGATGCTGCCAGATGGGCCATGCGCACAAACACTTCGGTTCCTGTTGAGTTAAAGCCAACCCGTTTATCCGACTTAGGGCAATCATTCGGTATTCAATATTATAAAAACGGGGTTGTTTATTCTGCTCCGGAGCAAAGTGTCCAAAACCGCAAACGGATAGACAACCATGGTTATGGCTTTCAGAATCTGTTTTATGCTGATTTAAAAGAGAACGAGTTGGCTCCAACTGAAAAAAAATTCTCATCTGAACTTAAATTCCCATACCATGTGGGTGCAATTTCTTTTTCGCATAATTATTCCCGTATATATTATACAAAAACAGTTCGAATAAAAGGGAATAAAAGCATTTTGAAAATTTTTAGTTCTAGCTACGATTCAAAAACGAAAGATTGGATTAATGAGACTTCATTACCCTTCAATAGCGATAATTATAATGTAGCTCATCCTGCAGTTTCTCCTGATAATAAATATTTGTATTTTACTTCAGATATGCCTAATGGTATGGGAGGTAAAGATTTGTATCGGGTAATGATATTGGATAACAGAAGGTACGGGAAATTTGAAAATCTAGGCTCAGAGATTAACACCTATGCCGATGAAATGTTTCCTTTTGTTGATGCTGAAAATACCTTGTATTTTTCGTCAAATGGACATCCCGGTTTTGGTGGTTTGGATGTTTTTAAAACAAAAATGCTGAATGGAAAATGGAACGTAGTAGAAAATATGATGTTGCCAATTAATTCATCTCATGATGATTTTGCTTATATAATTAATCCTAACGATATTAAAACAGGTTTCATTTCTTCCAATAGAGGCAACAGACCGGATGTGATTTATGCTATCAACAGTATAAAAAAGGCTCCTATAAAATTAGCTACCGTTTTGGAAAATGCAAACGACGGTTCGCCGGTTTCAAATGCAAAAATTGCTGTTGTTGATGATAATACAGGTAAAGAAATAGGACAAGCACTTACCGATAAATTCGGTGCTTTTGAAGTTGTTATTCCCGAAGAATTTAGGGATAAGAACCAACCAATAGCAATTAAATTTACACAAAGTGAGTACGAATCGCGATCAATAAAAATTCCAGCATCAAAAATTCAAGATATTAATAACCGGAGGGTACCGCTTAAACCTAAAAATGAAAATCTTCCGGACGCTTTGCAGACCAAGCTGGTTGATATTTTTGATCGTTCGCCAATTGTCGATAAACAGGTTACTTTAAAAGATAAAAATTCTAACCAGTTTATCGGACAAACAGTCTCTGATTCTGCTGGTGTAGTGACTATTGATATTCCGTCTGAGTTCCGTAAAAGTGAACAGGATTTTCAAATTGAACTAAAACAAGGGCAAGGTTATCCAGAGCAGTCCATAACAGTGTCTATGGCAGAGCTTGATTATATAAAGAAAAAAGGACTTGATTTGCAGCCGGAAATAACCGAAATACCTGCTTATTTTTCTTCTCGCTTAACAAGTATAGTAGATAACAGACCCCTAGTTAATGCTAAAGTGAATATTAAGGATACTAAAACGGGTGAAATTATTGGTAAAACAACAACCAATGAAACCGGTGATTTTAATGTAGAGATTCCGGAAAAATTTAAAAAGGAGGGCATGGTATTTAATATTCAAGTGGCTGAGGTGCCAGGCTTTTTAGATGAGAAACTAGATGTGTCTATTTATAACATTCAGAAATTAAAAGACCGTGGCATTGAAATGAAGCCGGAAGATAAATTCTCTGTTGAGGTGTCTTCTGTGCTTACTACCTCCTTTAATGGAGAGCCAATTGCTAATGCTATTGTAACTATAAAAGATGCCATAACAGGAGAGGTGTTAGGTGAAACTATGTCGAAGGCTGATGGCTCGTTTGTTATCTTTATTTCTGATGTATATAAAGGTGCAAAAGACTTTATTATTGAAGTTAAAAAAGGCGATGAATTTGCACCAAAGCGTATTCTGACTTCTATCGAAGATTTAAAAAATATGAAAAAGGACGGTATATTAATGACGCCAATATTTAATGACCGGATGTTGGATGAAATGAATACCATGGTAATTCCTCACGATAGAAAAAAGATTACGCAAATAGGTTATCTTACACTCGATAAGTTGGCAATTTATTTAAAAAATAATCCCAAAATTATTGTTAAGCTAAATGGTCATACCGATGTTCGTGGAGAACGCTATGAGAATTTAAGCGTTTCTCAAGAAATGGCAAAGCTTTCCAATGATTATTTATTATCGAAAGGTGTCAGTCAGAAAAATATTATTCCTCGCGGCTATGGTGATAGATATGTTATTAATAAATGCCGTAGAGGTCAAGAATGTAGTTTAACAGAGCACATTCAAAACAATAGAATAGAAGTTGTTGTTTGGAAGATTTTAAAATAATCAATATAAATAGTTGCTTTTTAGTACTTTTTTAAAGCTATATTTAGTTGTTTTCTTTCTTTAAATAGGCTTGTTAGTGTAATTTCTTGTGATAATTCGTGAGGAAATTAGCATTTTTATTGTTATATTTTTTCGATTAAAACGAAATAAATTTTAAGACGGAGTTTTTTTTAGCTTTTGGTAGTTGAAAATTGGCTTCTGTTTATTCAAAATGCATTATATTTATCGGTGTATTTGAGCATTAATTTTTTGTAGAGGAGCGTTTAGCTTCTTTCTATGTTTTATTCAAAGATGATTGTATGTTGAGAAGAGTGCTTTTACTTGTTAGTTTGTTATTTTTGATGGTAAATATGGTGCCGTCAATTAATCAAAACCAGCCTAATCGAACCCGAACAATTAAACAAATTGTACCCGTTGATAAGGCTACAGCACCTTTTTTTGCTATTCAGATTTTAGCCTTGAAAGATGCTCCACGCGATGCTTCTTTTTTTGAAAATATTGAATCTGCACGCGAATTCTCCTGTACCGACGGATATAAAAGGTATGTTGTTGGGCGTTATGCTACGGAAGCCGAAGCTTCTGCCGCCTTGGGGTCTATTCGTTCTAAAGGACCTCGTTACGCCAAAGCATATGTGGTGAATACGGCAAATTATAGTATTTCAGGTGCTTCTTTTAAAAGTGAATTCACGCAAGAGGTTGGATTAGATAATATTCAAAATACCGATAAAAAGGCGTTAGTAGATCAAGTTCGTACTACAAAAAAAATTATTCCTGTTGATAAAGCTACAGAACCTCCTTTTGCTATTCAAATTATTGCATTAAAAAATCCACCTCAAGACGCCAATTTTTTTGAGAATGTTGATGCTGCACGCGAATTTTCCTGCTCAGATGGTTTTACAAGATATGTGGTAGGTCAGTATGCTACACAACAAGACGCAAGTGCCGATTTAACTAGAATCCGTTCTCTGAGTCCCAAATACAAAAATGCTTTTGTTGTAAATACCTTTAATTTTGATATACAAAGCTCAGCTTTTACCAAAGAGTTTATTATTGATAAAACATCCTCTAGTACTGAAATTAAAACTTCTCGTACTTCCAAAAGAATAGTTCCAGTAGATAAGTTAAATCAAGATAATTTCACTATTCAGGTTTTAGCACTTAAAGATATTTCTCGTGATGCTGCGTTTTTTGAACGATTGGATGAGGTGAAAGAAGTTTCTTGTGTAGATGGGTTTAAACGGTATTTAGTAGGTGATTACACCAAGGCCGAAGACGCTAGAAGAGATTGTGAAGCAATTCGGAAAATTGGACCAAAATACCAAAATGCTTTTATTATAAGTAACCAAAAAATTAAGTTAGATGCCACAGTTTTTAGAGCAGAGTATAAAGATAAGTTGCCAACACAATCAGGACCGGTTAAAAGCCTACCAGCCGAAAAACAAACTGTGGTAAATCAAAGTGTTTTGGATGCAAACAATGAAGTTAAACAGTCGGGAAATTTAGCCTATCAAGAAAATGTGTCGATTAAATCGGATAATTCGATAGATGTTCAAGCAAAACCAATTGAACCTATTAAAGAAGAAAAAATTACCCGTATTAAAGAAGATGAATACAGGGTTGAGTTGCCAACAAGAAATGTAGCTGAAACAAAACCTATATCAAGTCCTACGGTAATTCAAACATCGAGCGGACAAACTGCGGTTAGAGTAGATAATAAAATAATCGTTGATAGTAAAAAAACGCTATCAACTACAAGTGAAGAACCGCTGAAAATTGAAGATAAAACATCCGCTATTTTATCGAACGATGAACCGTATGTATTGGATGAAAATAAACCGATTCGTACAAGCAAAAAAATTATTCCTGTTGATAAAGCAGTGAAACCATTTTATACCATTCAAGTTTTGGCTTTAAAAGATACGCCTACCGATCCTTTATTCTTTGATAATATTGAATCTGCACGCGAATTTTCGTGTAAAGACGGTTACAAAAGATATGTAGTAGGTAAGTATGATACTTACGAGGAAGCAAAAGCCGATATTGAACGGGTAAAAACTCTAAGTCCTAAATATAAAAATGCTTTTGTTGCAAATACAAAAAATTACGACATCTCACTTAATGACTTTAGAAGAGATTTTTCAGAAAATGTTATTGAGGATGAAACTGCAGTACTTACAGAACAAGATGATAATCCAAAATTTTCAGTATTAAATAAGATTGAAAAAACAAGCGCTTTAGCTGTTGTAAAACAATACGATCTTACAACTATATATACAATACAGTTAACAGCTTCGCGTTATCCTTTTTATGTTAGTGAGCTAAAAGAGTTTAAGGATGTGTATGAATTTTTTATGCCAGACAAGGTATATCGCTATACCGTTGGAAAATACAAGGGAAGCGAAGTAGAGGCAGAGATAAAGAAAGTTGTTGGATATGGATATGCAGAAGCTTTTGCGGTTGAATGGAATAAATATTTACCTTATAAAATTGAATAATACTTTAACACAAAAAGAAAATGCGTAAAAAATTAGTATTCGTTTTAAGTTTGGTTTCTTTGTTAGTTAGTGCACAAAAAAACCTAAAAGAGATAGGCTTAGAAGATCTTTCAAAAGAAATGAGTATCAAAGGAAATTTTGTTTCCGGAGTTCGTTATGATGATACCGAAGGGACACATTTTGTAATTCAGGCTGAAACCAATTTGTTGACGCCGAAATCTGCGGTGGAAGCATCAAAAAATTATGAATTGATTAATATTGATGGAAGGGTAGATACCATTCGTAATATTGAAGCTGATTTTAGAATAAAAGGCCTTTTTTCATACCATTTTGTGGTAAATAATGATTCAACTGTATTTATATGGAAGCATTTGGATCATATGAAGGATTGTGTATATAACAATTTAACAGCAGCCTATTTAAATAAGCCGCTTATAACCGATATTGATAACAATGGTTTGGCTGAAGTTTGGTTGATTTACCAATTGGGTTGCAGGGCAGATAATACTGTAGGACTAGGAATGAAGTTAGTTCTTTATCAAGGCAAAGAGGCTTCTGTAATTAGAGGAATTCGCCAGCCAAAATCATCATCTGATGCAACTGTGCAAGACGATCAGTCAGTTATGCCCGATGAATCTTTTAAGGCATTGCATCCAGCTATTAAAACATATGCTTTCGAATTATGGAATAAATATAAGACAGAAGAGTAAGTAATGCAAATACAATAATATCATTTTTTCCCTTTAATTAGCATGCTAAATATTCATTATTGAAAAATAATTACAAATAGCACAAATTATAATTAGGATTAAATATATTGTTTTAAAAAGGTTTCGAGAAAAGTTATCAACACTTTCTCGAAATTTTTTTTTGTGGTATGTTTATTGAAAAAAAATAGTGTGGTTTGTAAAAATAGCCCAATAATTTAAAAGTTAAAGATGAATAGAAGCATCTTGATTATTGCAATAAATAAATATATTTGTAACCCTATAAAAATAAACAAAACCAATATATACTAATCTTTTTAAAACCTTAAATTATGAAAAAAATAATTGTTTCGTTTTTTGTCTTGCTATTGTCAGTTTCGTTTTTACAGGCTCAAGTGTCAAAAACAATGAATAATGTGGCTGGTGGTCTTTATAAAGCTGTTCCATTTACTGAAAGAAATTCAATTACTCATTTGAAATTAACCGGAACAATTGATGCCCGTGATTTTAGAACCATGCGCGATGCAATGCCGGCTTTAGTAGATATTGATTTAGAAAAAGTGCGGATTGTTTCTTATAAAGGAGAAGGGGGTACTGTTGGTGTGATAAAAACAAAGGGAAGTTATAAAGCCAATACAATTCCTGCAAATGCATTTTATAATGAAGATAATTTTTCAGGTAAAAAAATTGTTTCTATTGCTTTTCCAAAAGGCTTAGAAGCCATCGATGAAAATGCTTTTTACTATTGTTCTGATCTTGTATCTGTTGATATTCCACCTACGGTTATACTATTAGGGAAAAATGCTTTTTTTAAATGTGTAGGGTTGACAGCTGTAAATGTATTTACTGCAGAACCAATCAAAGATATGGGTAAAGGTGTGTTTTATGCTGTTGACCCAAGCCTTTGTACTTTACATGTGCCAAAAGGATCGAAAGATGCTTATCAATCGGCAAAACAATGGCAGGATTTTTTAACAATCGAAGATGATATCGAACTTACTCAACCAGAGAAAGAATAAATAAAAGAAATTGTATATTAGCGGGACTCTACCATTATTGAGTTCCGCTTTTTTTTTAGTATTTAAATGAAAGAAAAAACACAACAATTACCTACATATAGTTTACATAACTTTAGTGCGCCCAATAGCGAAAAAAGGCAGTTTAGAGTAGAAATTTTTGATGCAAACCGTCATTTTGAGGTGTCGTATCCGCATAGGCACGATTTTTTTGAAGTATTGTATCTTCAAAAAGGTGCTGGTTACCATGTAATCGATAGTAACAAATACGAGATAAAACCACCATGCATATTCTTTTTATCCCCGGGGCAAGCACATAAATTGGAATTATCCAACGATATTGAAGGTTATATCTTTATTTTCACCGCTGATTTTTATTTATTAAACCAAAGCAACCAAAATCGCTTGTTAGAATTTCCGTTCTTTTTTACCATCAACCAAAATAATCCTCCTTTATTGCTAAACAATAAACATGATACCCTGTTTTTAGACACTCTTTTTCTGCAGGCTGTTAAAGAACATGAAGCTACTTGTTCTATAGAATTGCTACAGGCAAATTTATCCTTAATTTTGGTTTATGCAGCTTCTTTATATAAGGTGGAAAATAGTGCTTTGATGCGCGGAAAAGGACATTTGCTCGTGAAACGGTTTTTTCAATTGCTTGAAGAAAATTACCAAAATAATTTATCGGTCAATGATTATGCTTTCATCTTGGCAATTACACCCAATCATTTGACTCAAACTATCAAACAACTCACAGGTAAAACATCGAACGATATACTTACCGAGAAGCAAATACTTGAAATAAAACGACTTTTGATACATTCTAATTTAGGAGTATCCGAAATTTCCCATAGATTAAATTTTTCTGACCAATCCTATTTTACAAAGTTCTTTAAGCGAAAAACAGGGTTTACACCAACAAGGTATCGAATTGAATCTATGAAAAGTACCTAAAAATTGTGTGTTTTTACATGCTGTTTTGTTATAAATTGATTTCCTTTGTACACGCAAAAAGATATTTTAAAAATAGGTACTATATCAATCACTAAAAATTGTATTAAAAATGGCAAATTATTTTAGTTCGTTACCTTTTCGTTTACAAAAAGTAGAGTTAGGTAAGTGTGATTTTATGGAGAGCTCAGAATTTGAAAAAGGAGTGTCTTATTTATTAGGAAAAAAAATCGTGGTGTTAGGTTGTGGTGCTCAAGGATTAGCTCAAGGCTTAAATATGCGCGACAGTGGCTTGGAAGTGGCGTATGCCTTACGCCAAGTAGAAATTGATGAGAAACAAATTTCGTATCAAAATGCAACGGAGAATAAATTCGAAGTGGGTTCGTTTGAAACTATGATACCTAAAGCGGACTTAGTGTTAAACCTTACTCCAGATAAATACCATACTCCGGTGGTTAATCAAGCAATGCCTTTGATGAAAAAAGGAGCTTGTTTATCTTATTCACATGGATTTAATATTGTAGAAGAAGGAATGCAAATTCGTAAAGATTTAACGGTTATTATGGTTGCACCTAAATCTCCTGCCTCTGAGGTGCGTGCTGAATTTCTTCGTGGTTTTGGTGTGCCAACTTTAATTGCAGTGCATCGTGAAAATGACCCTAATGGCGATGGATTAGAGATTGCAAAAGCATATTGTGTTGGAACAGGAGGGCATAAAGCGGGTGTGTTGCATTCGTCTTTTGTTGCCGAAGTAAAGTCAGACTTGATGGGCGAGCAAACAATTCTTTGTGGATTGCTACAAACAGGTTCGATTCTTTGCTTCAATAAAATGGTAGAAAAAGGTATTGATAAAGGATGGGCGTCAAAATTTGTTCAATACGGATGGGAAGTTATTACCGAAGCCTTGAAAATTGGTGGTATTACCCACATGATGGATAGGTTGTCTAATCCGGCCAAAGTAAAAGCGTTTAAACTTTCAGAAGAATTGAAAACAATTATGCGTCCGTTGTTTGAAAAACACCAAGACGATATTTTATCTGGTTATTTTTCTAAAACCATGTTGGAAGATTGGGCTAATGGCGATAAAAATTTATTGACATGGAGAGCGGCAACAGGTGAGACTGCTTTTGAAAAAACGGCTGCTGGAGATGTTATAATCAACGAGCAAGAATATTTTGATAAAGGGGTGTTAATGGTAGCTTTTGTAAAATCAGGGGTAGAATTAGCTTTCGAATTAATGACAGAGGCAGGCATGAAACCTGAATCTGCGTATTACGAGTCATTACACGAAACACCACTTATTGCAAATACCATTGCGCGCAAAAAATTGTTCGAAATGAACCGCGTAATATCTGATACGGCAGAATATGGTTGCTATTTGTTTGATCATGCTTGTAAGCCTTTATTGGCAGATTTTATGAGTAAAATTGATACTGATGTAATTGGCAAAGAGTATAATGCTGGTAAAGATGCTCATGTTGATAATATGGAGCTTGTTGCTATTAACGAAGTTATTCGTTACCATGAAATTGAAATTTGTGGAGAAGAGTTGCGTGCTGCAATGACCGCCATGAAAAAAATTGTAGAATAAGCTGTTAAATATTTTAGCATATTTTAAAAAGTCCTTGCATTTGCAAGGACTTTTTTAATAGTTAGAACCCATGTTGTTGTCATGATTCCAAATATAGTCAGGTTCTTGGTCCATTTGTATTAAAAGAGTGTTTATACTATCTCTTATTTTGTTTTTACCTAGAAAAGTTATTGCATCTTCTATCTCAATAAAAAATTTAATTTCTAAGGGTATCTTTCCTTCAAATGCTTTAAATGCATTGGTGTAAACTAGTTGATTAGAATTTCTTACCAGTATAGCTGATTTGCGCACATCGAAAACACTGCCTAAAGAGGAGAGGTAGTTTATATAGGCATTAAACTGCTCTAGCGTGATATCTACTTTGGCAAATCGGAGGTCTAGTAAAATATCATATAAAGGATCAAAATCTTTGTGGATATAAAGCATCTTTCGATGGGGCATTACTTGTTCAATTTTTAAAAGCCCGCCAATATATTCAACTATTAATCGATGCTCAGGTAGTATCATAAAGCTACTTTTCATTGCAGTGAAATCATTCATAGGTGTCTGTTTTTTATGTGTTGACAAATGATATGGAAAACAATTTTAAAAGATAACTATTATTGTTAAATTTAATAGTTAAAAAAACATGTTATTAAACTTATATTGTTGTTCTTTTTTTACAAAATTAACCTAATACTAGTTAGGTTCATGCTTGCTTTTATTTACTTTTGTGCTTAAAATTAATTGTTATGAATACATTTACTGCCATCACTTTTGTTATTATTGCCATTCTTTTGCTCGATTATATTGTAGAGAGAGGATTAGCTTTTTTAAACGCCCGCCATGTAAAAACGGCTCTTCCGGAACCTTTAAAAGACTTGTATAATGCAGATGAATATGCCAAGCAGCAGGATTACTTTAAAGAGAATCAGCGCTTTGGCTTGTTTACGGCTTCATTTAGTTTGGTGCTGATATTACTTATGTTTGTTTTTGGCGGATTTGCGTTTGTTGATTCACTTGCACATCAGCTATCAGGCATTGAATTGTTAGTCTCGGTGTTGTTTTTTGGTATATTATTTTTTGCTAATGATTTAGTTGGAATCCCTTTTGAATTGTATAGCCAGTTTGTAATTGAAGAAAAATACGGTTTTAATAAAGCTACAGCAAAAGTTTTTATTGGCGATAAACTAAAAGGCTGGTTGCTGGGAGCATTAATTGGTGGTGGGTTAATAGCTTTAATTGCTACTATTTACGAGTTAACTGCAAGTTATTTTTGGTTGTTGGCATGGATAGTTATAGCTGCTTTCAGTGTATTTATCAATATGTTTTATTCGCAGTTGATTGTGCCTTTGTTTAATAAACAGACTCCTTTGGAACAGGGAGAGTTGCGGGATGAAATACAAAAGTTTGCCGATGAAGTGGGCTTTAATTTGAAAAATATTTTTGTAATAGACGGTTCTAAACGATCGACTAAAGCCAATGCGTATTTTAGTGGCTTGGGTGCAAAAAAACGAATAGTGTTGTATGATACGCTAATTAACGATTTAAGCACGAAAGAAATTGTTGCTGTGTTGGCTCACGAAATAGGCCATTACAAGAAAAAACACAGCTTGTTGGCCCTAGCCATGTCTTTAGTAAATTCCCTTATAATGTTGTTTATTTTAGGTTATTTTTTAGATAGCAATGCTTTGTCGCAAGCTTTTGGTATTGAACAAGCCGCTTTTCATATCAATTTATTGGCTTTCGGAATATTATATACGCCGGTTTCTGTTGTGCTGAGTTTATTGATGTATCTTGTTTCTCGTCGAAATGAGTATCAAGCAGATGCATATGCTGCGTCTTTTGGTTTGGGGGAAGACCTTATAAGTGGACTTAAAAAATTGTCCGTCAAATCGTTAAGTAATCTACAACCACATCCTGCTTATGTGTTTTTCTATTATTCACATCCAACATTATTACAACGGATGGATGCTTTACGAAATTTAAAAAAATAACATCACCAAGGTATGTCGAATACGGTTGAAATAATTACTATTGGCGATGAAATATTGATAGGTCAAATAATCGATACAAATGCTTCTTGGATAGCTAAGGCCTTAAATGAAGAAGGCTTTGCTGTGCATCAAATTACCAGTGTTTCTGATACGGAAGAGCACATTATCGAGGCTATAGAAAATGCCTTGGCGCGAGTTTCGATAGTGCTATTAACTGGAGGTTTAGGTCCTACAAAAGACGATGTTACCAAGCTTGCATTATGTCGCTTTTTCGATACAGAACTAGTTTATAACCAGCAGGTTATCGATACTATTAATCGACTGTTTACGCATCGAAAGTCTGTGCTAAACGAGTTAACTCGCAGTCAGGCTTTTGTGCCTAAAAAGGCCACTGTTATTCAAAATCAAGTAGGCACGGCTCCAATTGCTTGGTTTGAAATTAATGAAAAGGTGCTTGTTTCGATGCCGGGTGTGCCCACCGAAATGCAATGGGCTATGCGTGCCGAAATATTACCGCGCCTTAAGTTGAAATTTAATACTCCTTCAATATTGCATAAAACCCTTGTTGTATATGGTGATGCCGAATCTGCCTTAGCAATAAAATTAAGTGATTTTGAAGATAATTTACCCAAGTCCTTAAAACTGGCTTATTTACCATCATACGGGTTGGTTAAGCTCCGTTTGTCAGGAAGTGCAACAGACCCAAATGCCTTAAAAAAAAATATTGAAGAACAAGTTGAAAAGCTTTACCTGCTGCTAGGAAAGAACATTGTTGCAACAGAAGATATCCCTATGGAGAGCATTGTAGGTGCGTTATTGTTGAAAAAAAAGATGCTCTTGGCAACAGCAGAAAGTTGTACTGGAGGAGATATTGCTCGATTGATTACCTCTATACCTGGTTCTTCTGCCTATTTTAAAGGTGCTGTTGTAGCATATAGTAATGAAATAAAAACACAAATATTAGGTGTTTCTTCGCAAACTATATTAGAATTTGGCGCAGTCAGTGCTCAAGTGGTTGAACAAATGGCGCAAGCTGTAATGGTTAAATTTCAAGCAGATATTGCTGTTGCTACTTCAGGAATAGCGGGGCCAGATGGGGGGTCGGAAGATAAACCTGTTGGCACAGTTTGGATTGCCGTTTGCACGAGAAAACATTGTGTTAGCAAAAAGTTTCAGTTCAGTTCTTCTCGTACAGTTAATGTTTCCTTGTCAACATTGGCTGCCTTAGCCATGATTAAAGACTGCATTGATAAGTAAAGTTTTTGTAAAAACTTTGCATAATTGTTTGTTGAATAAAAAAAAGGCGTTAACTTTGCGCTCTGTTTTTTAGGAGAATAAATACAAAAGAATAATAAAAGATATAGAGACATGTCGAAAATTTGTCAAATTACCGGAAAGAAAGCAATGGTAGGAAACAATGTTTCCCATTCAAAACGAAGAACTAAAAGAACTTTTGATGTAAATTTATTTACAAAGAAATTTTATTGGGTTGAACAAGATATGTGGATTACTTTAAGAGTTTCTGCAAATGGGTTGCGTACCATAAATAAACTTGGATTAAATACGGCTATTAAAAAAGCAGCAACTGAAGGTCATTTATTTGTATAATAGAGGAGGAAATTTATCATGGCAAAGAAAAGTAAAGAAAGTAGAGTACAGGTTATTTTAGAATGTACAGAACATAAAGATAGTGGTATGCCGGGAACTTCTCGTTATATTACTACAAAGAATCGTAAAAACACAACAGAACGATTGGAGTTGAAAAAATACAACCCAGTATTAAGAAAAGTAACAGTACATAAAGAAATTAAATAATAAGAAATTATGGCAAAGAAAGCAGTAGCATCTATGCAAAAAGGCGAAGGCCGTTCGTATGCAAAGGTTATTAAAATGGTGAAATCACCAAAAACTGGTGCATATGTTTTTCATGAAGAAATGGTTCCTAACGAAAAAGTAAAAGATTTTTTTGCTAAATAAATCTTTGTATATAATAGCTATAATCCCTGCAAGTAATTTATTTGCAGGGATTTTTTTTTATTCCTACAGCTGTGCTTTTGTGTTCATTAATCAGTTTTATTAATAAATACGGAAATGCCGAAAGCCGTTGATTTTTTATTATTTTTGTGCGCTATAAAGTAATGCTTGGTATAACTCAAGGTGCATTTATTATTTAACAATTTATGGGTATGGGTATTTTTAGTTTTTTTGGAAAAGAAAAAAAAGAACAATTAGATCAAGGTTTAGAAAAAACCAAAGCTAGTGTTTTTTCAAAGTTGACGCGTGTGGTTGCCGGAAAATCAAAGGTTGATGAAAGTGTATTGGACGATTTGGAAGAGGTGTTGGTTACTTCGGATGTTGGCGTGGAAACGACTCTAAAAATTATTGAAAGGATAGAAAAACGTGTGGCTGCCGACAAATATGTGGGTACTGATGAGTTAAATTCAATTTTAAAAGAAGAAATTGCCGGCTTATTAGAAGAAAATAACACGCCAGACGGTGAAGATTTCGATTTAACTGGAGTAGAGAAGCCTTTTGTTATTATGGTAGTTGGAGTAAACGGTGTAGGAAAAACTACTACTATTGGGAAGTTGGCTCATAAGTTTACCCAAGCAGGAAAGAAAGTGTATTTAGGTGCAGCCGATACTTTTAGAGCAGCTGCAGTAGAGCAATTGGTTGTTTGGGGCGAACGAGTAGGTGTTCCTGTTGTGAAACAGCAAATGGGTTCCGATCCGGCCTCTGTGGCTTATGATACCATAGCAGCCGCTAAATCAAATAACGCAGATGTTGTGATTATTGATACTGCCGGTCGTTTGCATAACAAGGTAAATTTAATGCATGAACTAACGAAAATAAAAAATGTAATGCAAAAGGTTGTGCCTAATGCGCCACATGATGTGTTGCTGGTTCTTGATGGATCTACCGGACAAAATGCTTTTGAGCAGGCAAAGCAATTTACGTTAGCTACTGAGGTGAAATCTTTAGCTATTACCAAACTTGATGGAACTGCAAAGGGAGGAGTGGTTATTGGTATTTCTGATCAGTTTAAAATCCCTGTTCGTTATATTGGTGTAGGCGAAGGTATAGATGATTTACATGTGTTTAATAAGAAAGCATTTGTAGATAGTTTATTTTGATAATACGCTTTTCTTTAAATTCTCTCACCAAATTTTGCTATGAATAAAGTAGACCTAATAACACTTGGTTGCTCAAAGAATCTAGTTGATTCTGAACAACTTATCCGTCAGCTCGAAGCAAATGGATTTCAGGTTGCACATGATCCTGTTGAACCAAAAGGAAATATAGTGATTATTAATACCTGTGGTTTTATTGGGGATGCAAAGGAGGAGTCGATAAATACGATTTTGGCATTTGCCGCATTGCGTACCAAGAAAAAAATTCAGAAATTACTGGTAATGGGCTGTTTGTCGCAACGGTATTTAACTGAATTATCACTCGAAATACCTGAAGTTGATAAGTTTTACGGTAAGTTTGACATAAAAACGATTGTAAGCGATATTGGTAAAGCCTATCAGCAAGATTTTCGCTTAGAACGCACTTTAACTACGCCCAAGCATTATGCGTATATTAAAATATCAGAAGGATGCAATAGAACTTGTGCTTATTGTGCCATTCCTATTATTACCGGAAAGCATAACTCTCGTCCCATAGAAGAAATTGAAGAGGAAGTGCGCCTGTTGGTTGCTAAAGGGGTTAAAGAATTTCAGTTGATTGCTCAAGATTTAACCTTTTATGGTTTAGACTTATACAAAGAAATGAGACTGGCAGAATTGACGCAACGGTTGGCTTCGATAAAAGGGGTTGAATGGTTGCGTTTGCATTATGCCTATCCTGCTCATTTTCCGTACGATTTATTGCCTGTAATGGCTGTAAATAAAAATGTGTGTAAGTATTTAGATATTGCCCTTCAGCACATTAGCGATCCAATGTTATCGCGCATGCATCGTAATATTACCAAAAAAGAAACCTTGACCTTGCTTGCTCGTATTAGAAAAGAAGTGCCCGGAATTCATTTGCGTACTACTTTTATGGTTGGTCATCCGGGTGAAACGGAAGTAGATTTTGAAGCGCTAAAAAAATTTGTGCGTGAAGCTGCATTCGAACGTATGGGAGCCTTTATTTATTCCGATGAAGAGGGTACTTTTTCCAGTCAACATTATGAAGATGATATCCCTGTTGAAGTAAAACAACAACGATTGGATGAACTTATGGCCATTCAACAAGAAATATCAGCAGACCTAAATAGAAAAAAAGTCGGTAGTATATTCGCAATTATTATTGATAAGGAAGAAGTAGACTACTTTGTAGGTCGCACAGCATTTGACTCTCCGGAAGTTGACCCCGAAGTGTTGGTGAAAAAATCAGCAAAAAAAATTACTATCGGGAATTTCTATGATGTTAAGATAATAGAATCAGATGACTTTGATTT
This sequence comes from Paludibacter jiangxiensis, assembly GCA_945897785.1. Taxonomy (GTDB): domain Bacteria; phylum Bacteroidota; class Bacteroidia; order Bacteroidales; family Paludibacteraceae; genus JAFGVL01. The sequence continues at coordinate 30,738 of CAMDGD010000006.1, read as the reverse complement.
GTATGCCGAATTTATTGATTAGTAACGCTGTCTTTTAGCATTGTATTTTCGTTTTTTGTAGTCGCGTACTACAAGAATCTTCTAATCAAGCGTAGATGCAATAATCTGCCTTCTCATCAATACTTATTGCTATTGTTTTTGTACGGAAAAGTTCATCTTTATTTGCAAGTTACAGCTAAAATCTATAAATTGCGACTCTTTTAATCACTAAAAATATATAGCCTTGAACAACAAAGAACTACAAGCTGCAATTGCTTCTAATTTAGCGCTTTCGCAATCAGAAACAGAGACTTTGATTCATGCTGCGGTGAGCGCTATCTCCGATAAGCTGTCAGAACAAAAGTCGGTTAGTATTCATGGTTTTGGCACATTCGAAATCAGAGAAAAAAAAGAACGGGTTACGGTAAATCCACTTACCAAGAAACGCTCTATTGTTCCTTCAAAGATAGCAGTAGCGTTTAAACCAAGTACGGTGTATAAAGATAAAATTAAAGACCTTCCGCGCTTATGAATACTTCAAAAATATCTATTCAGGAGCTTATAGATGTTATTGCACAGCAAACCGGCATATCTAAAAAGAAAGCCGAAGAGTTTCTGAAAGTGCTCCAAAGTACTATTGAAGATGGCTTAATCAATGATCGTATTGTAAAAATTAAAGGGCTAGGCACTTTTAAATTGATATGGAACGAAGCACGAAAAAGTATCAATGTACAAACCGGCGAAGAATATATTATTCCAGGCCATACCAAAGTGAGCTTTGTGCCTGATGCTCAGTTAAAAGAGTTGATTAACGATAAAGGAGTAAAAACAAACGAATCGACATTGCCTGATCCGCTAGAGAAATTAAATGAACAAGCGGAAGAGATTAAAGGAATCATTGCTGATATTAAAGAAATGAAAAAAACAGAACCAGCATTGATTCAGCCGTCAGAAAGCATAGAAGAAATGGTTAAACCAGAGCCGGAGCTTACAAATACAACAGTAAATCCTACCCAAAACGAAGAGCAAGTATCAATACAGTCGGCTACCCTAACAGAAAAACATGTGTTACAAGAACGGGATTTACCCATAAAGAAGAAACGGAAAGAAAAACATGTTGTGTTTTTTCTATTAGTGTTCCTTGTTGTTGCGGGAGGAGTTGGAGGGTATCTTTTGTATAAAGATACTGTTTTAGGACCGTATATTGTAAAAGCGGAGTCGAAAGCAAAGGCATTAAAAGATAAATTAGTTGCCATCTTCGAGAAATCGGAAGCTGAAAACGAGGTTCTTGTTGTAGAAGAATCAATTTCAACAACACCATTGGATGAAAACATGGCCGATAATGCCACTGAAGACGAAAAACCTCCTGTTGAAGCGCCTAAATCTACTAAAAAAGAACCTGTTAAGAAAGTAGCACAACAATCTGTTTTTGAGATGCCTCGAAACCAAAAAGAAACAATAACTACCGAAGTTGTTAAAAAAGGGGAACGGTTAGTTGTATATGCAGAAAAATATTACGGTCACAAGGATTTTTGGGTGTACATATATGAAGCTAATAGCAATGTGTTGAAAAGTCCGGGAAGCGTACAGGTAGGTATGCGCATAAAAATCCCAAAACTAAATCCGAAACTTATTGACATAAATAACCCTGAGGCCTTGAAATATGCAAAGCAATTGGAGAGAAATTACTTGCAATAGAAAACAGGCTTAGAATTAAAGTAATAAGGCTTTTAATAAACAAAGCCTTATTTTTGTTTGTAAAGAAAAAACTTAATATTTTTTAACAGAAAAAGTATTTCAAATAAAAAGCGCATTTTTTTATTTTTGTGTTTTGAAATAATAGCGAATACTATAAAAAAAATAGCATTATGAATCAAACAATTGACATTAGAGAGCTTAACAGCAGAATAGAGAAGCAAAGTTCTTTTGTTGATGCCCTTACAATGGGAATGGATAAGGCCATTGTAGGCCAAAAACACTTGGTCGAATCGCTCTTAATTGGTTTGTTGGCCGATGGACATGTTTTACTCGAAGGGGTTCCCGGATTAGCAAAAACACTAGCCATAAAAACTTTAGCAAGCCTTATTGATGCAGATTTTAGCCGCATTCAGTTTACTCCAGATTTGCTTCCTGCCGATTTAATTGGTACGATGATTTATAGTCAGAAAAACGAAGAATTTATTATTCGTAAAGGACCAATTTTTTCAAATTTTATTTTAGCTGATGAAATAAATCGTGCGCCGGCTAAAGTGCAAAGTGCTTTGTTAGAGGCTATGCAAGAAAGGCAAGTGTCTATCGGTGAAAAAACTTATCCACTACCTGCACCGTTTTTAGTATTGGCCACACAAAATCCAATTGAACAAGAGGGAACATATCCATTGCCCGAAGCTCAAGTGGACCGTTTTATGCTAAAAGTGGTTGTTTCTTATCCAAAGAAAGAAGAAGAGAAACTTATCATGCGTCAGAATATGTATGCTCAAGAATCTACCATTGCTCCAGTATTGCATCCTAACGATATTATTGCAGCGCGTAAGGTAGTGAGCGAGGTATATATGGATGAAAAAATTGAGCGGTACATTCTTGATATTGTTTTTGCCACCCGTTATCCGGAAGAATACGGACTAAAAAAATTAAAAACGATGATTTCCTTTGGAGGTTCTCCTCGTGCAAGTATTAATATTGGCTTAGCTTCTCGTGCTTATGCCTTTATTAAACGTAGAGGGTATATTATTCCAGAAGATGTTAGGGCTGTTTGCTATGATGTATTACGGCATCGTATTGGGTTAAGTTACGAGGCAGAGGCAAATAACATTTCTTCAGAAGAAATTATCAGTGAAATTCTTAATGCTGTAGAGGTGCCGTAAAAAATACAGAGATCAGCGATACAACTATCACTTATCACGTTAAATCGTTTTATGGAAACTACAGAATTATTAAAAAGAGTACGGCAAATAGAGATAAAAACGCGTGGCTTATCAAACCACATTTTTGCGGGAGAGTACCACTCTGCTTTTAAAGGTAGAGGTATGACTTTTTCTGAGGTGCGCGAATATCAATACGGTGATGATATTAGAAACATTGACTGGAATGTAACGGCTCGTTTTAATCATCCTTTTGTAAAGGTTTTTGAAGAAGAACGGGAGATGACTGTAATGTTGTTGATAGATGTCTCGGGCAGTAGGGAGTTTGGTACTGTAAGTAAAACAAAGAAAAACCTAACGACCGAAATAGCTGCAACAGTTGCTTTTTCAACCATTCAAAACAACGATAAAATCGGTGTAATATTTTTCTCAGATACTATAGAAAAATTTATTCCGCCAAAAAAGGGCCGAAAACATGTGCTGCATATTATTCGTGAGTTAATCGATTTTCATCCGGAAAGCAAATCGACTGATATAGCTCAAGCGCTACGATATTTTAGTAATGTAATTAAAAAACGCTCTACGGCTTTTATCATATCCGATTTTATCGATGATACTTTTACTGATGCCCTTACTATTGCCAATAGAAAGCATGATATTGTTGCACTACAGGTCTATGATCAGTTAGAAACAGAACTTCCTGCAGTTGGTATGCTAAAATTATGTGACGCTGAAAGCGGACAAACTATGTGGGTAGATAGTGCTGACAATAGATTGCGTATGGCGTATAAAAATGCTTGGTCGGAGAGGCAACTTCAATTACATCAGATTTTTCAGAAGAGCGGAGTTGATTATGTAGCTGTAAACACAAAAGAAGATTATGTGAAATCGTTAATGAGACTCTTTAAAATGAGGGCTTGATAAGTATTCAGTTTAGATATTTCATACTTACTGAAAAATACATTGGCATAAGTTAAAAAAATATATGACTGTGAAAAGATTGTGTTATTTATTTGTATTCTTTTTTACCATACAACTGCTTGTTGCTCAGGTTTCTGTACGAGCAAGCTTGGACTCGTCATCCTTGCTTATTGGTGCCCAAACTAATCTTCGTTTGGAACTTATACACAACAAAAACCTACGGATTCAACACCCCATTTTAAAAGATTCCATTGTATCCGGACTAGAAATACTATCTGTAGCTAAGCCCGATACAGTTGTCCAAGAGAATGAAATGATTTCTGTTACAACCAATGTTCTTATTACTGCTTTTGATTCTGCCTTGTATTATATTCCGCCGTTTATATTTATTTCGGAAAATGATACTTTCGAAACCAATCCCTTATCCCTAAAAGTGTATTCTTTTTCGGTAGATACAACCAAAGGAGTGTACGATATTAAGCCAATTTATAAAGCGAAAATAAACTGGAAGTTAGTGCTATTTGTTGTTCTTAGTATCCTTCTTTCGCTTATAGTTTTGTTTGTGTTGTATCGTTTTGTGATAAAACGGTTCTTTACTAAACAGCTTGCTGTTGTAAGCGAAAAATTGCCTGATATCGCACCTCACGAAACTGCCTTAAAAGAATTAGACAGGATTAAATCCGAAAAAATATGGCAGCAAGGGCGACTAAAGGAGTATTATACTGAAGTAAGTACTGTGTTAAGACAATATATTGAACACCGCTATTTAATTGCAGCACTAGAAATGACATCAGATGAGATATTGGAAAACATAAAGGTGGCAAAGATTTCAGATGCTTTCGTTTTTGAGCGTTTACAGCAAGTGTTGCTCTTATCAGATTTAGTGAAGTTTGCTAAATGGATTCCGGATACTATGGAGCAAGAAAAAACACTGCAAAATGCCTATTCGTTTGTAAATGAAACAAAGGATGAACAAGCGGTAGTTGTTGAAAATAAGGAAATTGAAAGTGAAATTGTAAGTAACTAAGAGTAAACTATGACATTTCATAATCCAAGCTATTTATTTCTGTTGTTGTTGCTTATACCGCTCGTAGTTTGGTATATTTTGCGACAAGGGAAATCGGAGGCATACCTGAAGGTTCCAAGCTTTAAATCTTTCGAGAAAGCGCCTGTTAGTGCGAAATTGTATTTTAGACATTTACCGTTTGTACTAAGAATAGTAAGCTTACTACTTGTAATTATTGTAATTGCCCGACCGCAATCGTCTAATCAGTGGCAAGATCAAACTACCGAAGGTATCGATATTATTATTGCTGAAGATGTGTCAGGGTCGATGTTAGCAAAAGATTTAAAGCCTAATCGCTTAAAAGCAGCAAAAAATGTAGCAATAGATTTTATAAAAGGCCGACCAAACGATAATATCGGATTGGTGGTTTTTGCGGGCGAAAGCTTTACTCAATGTCCACTAACTACCGATCATAATGTGCTAATTAGTCTTTTTAACTCGGTCGATTTTGGTATGATAGAAGATGGTACTGCCATAGGGTCGGGCTTAGCCAATGCTATTAGTAGGTTAAAAGATAGTAAATCAAAATCGAAAGTGATTATTCTGCTTACAGACGGATCGAATAATGCCGGAGATATTGCTCCGGAAACTGCTGCCGAAATAGCACGTAGTTTTGGTATTCGTGTGTACACCATTGGTATTGGAACCGATGGAAAAGCGCTTTCGCCGATTATGACACCTCTTGGCATTCAATATGAACTTAAAGAAGTTGTTATTGATGAACAAGTGTTGAAAAATATTGCCAATTTAACCGGAGGTACTTATTTTAGGGCTACTGATAATAATAAGTTGCAAGAAATCTATCAGCAAATTGATCAAATGGAAAAAACAAAGATAGAAGTGAAGGAGTATAGCAAAAAGAATGAGGTGTATTTTATTTTTGCTTTATCTGCTTTACTTTTACTATTTATAGAAATTGCTTTGCGGTATACTGTTTTTCGTAAAATACCCTAATATTTATTAGTAATTATTGAAGGTTGTTATGTTTAGATTTGCGCATCCAGAATATTTGTATTTATTGATTGGTATTCCTTTATTGGTGCTTTTTCAGCTATACTACACCCTGCAACGAAAAAAACAGTTTGCATTATTGGGAGAAGCTGATTTATTGCGAGTATTAATGCCAGCGTATTCGTTTGTAAGACAGCAGATTAAGTTCTATCTGTTGCTTGGAGCTATACTCTTAACAATATTATTACTTGCACGACCACAGTTTGGTTCAAAAATGGAGACAGTTAAACGAAAAGGTGTGGAAGTGATTATTGCCTTGGATGTATCTAACTCAATGATGGCTAAAGATCTTCAACCTAATAGATTGGAAAAGTCTAAGCAAATGGTAACTAAGCTATTGGATGATATGACCAATGATAAGGTTGGCTTGATTATTTTTGCCGGCGATGCGTATACGCAAATCCCAATCACCAGCGATTATATATCAGCTAAAATGTTTATGCCAAGCATTAATCCTTCATTAATACCTGTACAAGGTACAGCAATAGGTACAGCTATTGATATGGCAATGCACTCTTTTGGTCCGAAAAATAAAGTAGGCAGAACTATTATTGTTATTACTGATGGGGAAAATCATGAAGATGATGCTGTTACTGCGGCTAAAGAGGCATACGATAAAGGAATTGTTACGCATGTGATAGGCGTTGGCAGTCCAGAAGGTTCGCCAATACCTATTGGCGAAAGCTTAAATTACAAGAAGGACAAGGCAGGAAATGTGGTGATGTCCAAATTAAATGAAAGTATGTGCCAAGAAATTGCACAAGCCGGAAAGGGTGTTTATATCAAAGCTGATAATTCAAATCGTGCACAAAAAGCCATACAAAAGGAGATTGATTCAATGGCGAAAAACGAAGTGGAAACAAAGATTTTTTCTGAATACAGCGAACAGTTTCAATTTATAGCTTGGTTGGTACTTGTTTTGTTGATTGCCGAACTGTTTGTGTTAGAACGAAAAAGCAAATGGAATAATCGTATTAAAATATTCTAATTTTTTTTTAATAGATTTTTTGTATATATAATTCTATGGTTATGAGGTTCTTAATTCTTATTGTATTGGGCTTGTTTTTTAGTTTATTAATGCTGTCTGCACAAGAAGAATCGAAAGATGTTCGTAAAGGAAACAGCTTATATAATCAGGATAAGTATGTTGATTCGGAAGTTTTCTATAGAAAGGGTTTAAGTAAAAACAACAATAGTTTTGAAGCTACCTTTAATTTAGGCAATGCATTGTTTAAACAACAAAAGTATCCGGAAGCAATTGAACAGTTTACAAAGGCTTCATCTATGGTAAAAGATAAGGATAAAGTTGCTTCTGCTTATCACAATATTGGTAATGCTTTGTTTGAATCGAAAGAGTATGCTAAAAGTATTGAAGCTTATAAAAATGCATTAAAGAAGAATCCAACAGACGATGAAACCCGCTATAATTTAGCATTAGCTCAAAAATATTTACAACAACAGAAACAACAACAGAAACAACAACAGAAACAACAACAACAACAACAACAACAGAATAAAGAAGAAAATAAAAACCAGCCCGATCCGCCAAAAGATGAGGAACAACAAATGTCTGAAGAAAACGCAAAACAACTTTTAGATGCGTTTTTACAAGATGAAAAGGACCTACAAAATAAGGTAAAAAAGAACCAACAACAGGTAAAAAAACGGCCGGTAGAAAAGGATTGGTAATCACTTTTAATAGAATCATATAACGATAAGTTAGTTTCAAAATAATAAAATTAAACCCATTATACTTGTGAAGAAAATTTTATTTATACTCTCGTTCTTTTTTGCATTACATGCTACAACAAAGGCTGAAGAGGTGGTGTTTCAAGCATCTGCACCCAATGCTATTCCGTTAGGGGAGGCCTTTCGCTTAGTATATAGCGTTAATGCTGCGGGAGGAAAAGATTTACGTGTAGCTGATTTTGAGCATTTTGATGTATTAGCCGGCCCTTTTGAATCTCGTAGTTCAAGTGTGCAGGTAATTAACGGTAATGTAAATTCATCAACCACAATTTCATATACCTATACACTGCTACCTAAAAAAGAAGGATCGTATACAATTCCAGCGGCAAGCATTGTTATTGAAAAACAACGATACACATCCAATGCATTAACTGTTAAAGTATTGCCTGCTGATAAAGCGAGCCAGGCAACAACAAAGCAATCGGCAAAGAATCAAGGGAGTGTTGATAATGTGTTGACAGACGAAAATATTTTTATTCGTGCAATACCAACCCGGACCCGTTTGTATGAGCAAGATTTTTTGATGGTTACTTATAAGATGTACACTGTTTTAGATGTTGTACGAATTGAACCAAATAGTGTTAAACTGCCTGATTTTAAAGGGTTTTTGAAACAGGAAATTGATTTGCCGAAAACCAGTCAGTTTAATTATGAAACTTACAACGGTCGAAATTTTAGTACGGTGGTGTTGTATCAAACATTGCTTTATCCACAAAAGAACGGAAGCATGACTATTGATAAAGCAAACTTTGAGGCTGTGGTTCGTATTCGTTCAAAAGCACAAGTTCGAAGTATTTTTGACAACTTCTTTGATACATATCAAGATGTTAAGAAAAAGCTAGTTGCTCCAAGTATCAAAATTGAGGTTGATAAGTTACCAACTAATAAACCGGCTACTTTTAATGGCGCTGTAGGGGCATTTTCATTTAATTCATCCATTTCATCGGATAAAGTGGCTGTTAATGATGCTATAACCTTAACGTTTACCATTGCCGGAAACGGTAATTTAAAACTAATACCAACGGTAGCGCTTGATTTTCCTGCCGATTTTGAGGTGTACGACCCCAAAGTAAACAACAGTTTTAAGCATACTACGAATGGTGTTACCGGAACAAAAACAATTGAATATCTTATCATACCAAGAAATGAGGGTGAATTTACAATTCCTTCCTATAATTTTTGTTTTTTCGATTTAAAAAGCAAGTCATACAAAGAAATTTCTTCACCGGAATATACCATTCAAGTTAAAAAAGGAGCGGGTGGTAGTGGTGCGCAAATGATGAACTTCGCTAATAAAGAACAACTTACATTGTTGGGTAAAGACATTCGGTATATTTTTACCGGAAATCCGACTTTTATTCAAAAGGATAAGTTCTTTTTTGCAACACTAAGCTATTGGCTGTGGTTAGTGATACCATTTTTGCTTTCAGCAGTATTATTTGTTGGTTATCGTAAGCAACTTAAACGGAATGCCGATTTGTCAATAGTAAAAAATCGCAGGGCTAATAAAGTGGCCGTAAAAAGATTAAAACTGGCAGCTAAACTTTTAAAAGAAAACAATAAAGAGGTATTTTATGATGAAGTATTAAAAGCTCTGTGGGGATATTTAAGCGATAAACTGTTAATCCCACTGGCTTCTTTAAGCAAAGAAAATGTGGTGCAAGAGTTGTCAACAAAAGGCTTAGCAGAAGAAGATATCAATGAATTTATGGCCTTGCTTTCAGTTTGTGAATTTGAACGGTTTTCGCCTATGCACGATTCTCAGGCGATGGACGATGTTTATGAGCGTACCGTTACGGTTATTAGTAAGTTTCAAGAAAACATTAAGTAAGTAATGTTTCTGTTAAAAAAAATCAAAATGAAAAAATACAGCTTGTTTTTAGTGTTTTGTCTTTTTACCATTTCGTTAGCTGCTAACGATTTAGTAAAGACAGCTAACTCTATGTATAAAAAGGGGAACTATGCAGAAGCAATAACTTTGTATTTACAGGCAATTCCAAATGAGAAACAATCACCCGAGATTTTTTATAATATTGGGAATGCATATTACAAAAACGGTAATTTAGCCAAAGCAATAGTATATTATGAAAGGGCTTTGCTCATTGAGCCAAACTATGACGATGCTCGCTTTAATTTAGCATTAGTTCAAGCTAAAACTGTAGATAAAATTGATAAACTTGATTCTTTTTTTATTCATCGATGGTTTGATAGTATAGCCAATTGGGTTAGTTCTGATGTATGGGCAAAAGCTAGTATCATACTGTTCTTTAGTGTTATAGCGCTTGCTTTTTTGTATGCTTTTTCCAAACAAATGTGGTTGCGTAAATCATCGTTTTATGGGGCTTTGATTATGTTTTTAGTTTGTTCTATAAGTGTTTTTATGGCCAAAAAACAAAAAGATAAAATTGAGCAACAAGCTTATGCTATTGTTATGTCGCCAACCGTTACCGTGCGTAGTGCTCCTGATAAAAGTGGAACTACCGTTTTTGTGTTACACGAGGGAACCAAGGTGAAAATTAAAAGTAGCTTGGATGTTTGGGTCGAAATAGTAATTGATGACGGAAATGTAGGATGGATGTTGCAAACTGATATGGAGAAAATCTAATAAATAGTGCTTAAATAGCTATTAATAAACCCATCTTGAAAGTTTTGAGCTCACTGTATCTCAAAACTTTTTTTTTATCTTTGTTCCACGCTAAGACAAAAACGGTATGCAGTCGGATATAAAAAATCAAATAGAAAGTTTACGTAACGAATTGCACAAGCACAACCATAGTTATTATGTGCTTAATCAGCCTACGATATCCGATTTTGAGTTTGATGAAAAATTACACAAACTACAGCAATTAGAAACTCAATATCCAGACTTTTTTGATCCAAATTCGCCAAGTATGCGTGTAGGGAGCGATTTGTCAGTTGGCTTTAAACAGGTTGCGCATAAATACCCTATGCTTTCGTTAAGCAATACTTATTCGGAAGAAGAGGTTCGTGAATTCTACGATAGGGCTAAAAAACTCTTGCACGATGAAATAGCTTTAGTTTGTGAGTTGAAATACGATGGTACATCCATTTCACTTACTTACGAAAATGGAAAATTGATTCAAGCTATTACCCGTGGAGATGGCGAAAAAGGTGATGATGTAACGAATAATGTAAAGACTATTCGTAGTATTCCTATGCAATTGCAAGGAAATGATTATCCGTCTTTATTCGAAATTAGGGGCGAAATATTGATGCCTTGGCAAGTATTTGAAGATATAAATAAGGACAGAGAATTTCAAGGTGAGTCATTGTTTGCTAATCCTCGTAATGCAGCTTCAGGTACTTTAAAACTTCAGAACTCATCTGAAGTAGCCAAACGAAGATTAGATGCGTATTTGTATTATATCCTTGGAGAGAGATTGCCTGAGAATACACATTTTGACAACCTGCAAAAGGCTTCTTCGTGGGGTTTTAAGATTTCTCAAGCTACAAAACTTTGTTCCTCGCTACAAGAAGTTTTCGACTATATAAACTATTGGGATAAAGAACGGAAGAACTTAGCGGTAGCTACTGATGGGATTGTAATAAAGGTTAACGATTTACGTCAACAGCTTAACTTAGGCTTTACAGCAAAATCGCCTCGTTGGGCCATTGCCTATAAATTTAAAGCAGAACAGGCGTGCACCCGATTAAACACTGTTTCTTTTCAAGTAGGAAGAACAGGGGCTGTTACGCCTGTGGCAAACTTAGATCCGGTGGTGTTGTCGGGTTCTGTCGTAAAAAGGGCATCGTTGCATAACGAATCAATTATAGAAGGCCTCGATTTATATATAGGTGATATGGTTTTTGTGGAAAAAGGAGGCGAGATAATTCCAAAAATTGTTGGTGTAGATAAGGAAGCTCGCTTGTTATTAGGCGATAAAGTGCGTTTTATAAAAACTTGTCCGGAATGCAACACACCACTAGTTAAAGCAACAGGAGAGGCTGCTTATTATTGTCCGAACGAAAGCGCTTGTCCGCCACAAATAAAAGCAAAAATTGAACATTTTGTTAGCAGAAAAGCGATGAATATTACAGCCGGTGTTGAAACTGTAGAACAACTTTATGCTAAAGGACTGGTGAAAAATGTGGCCGATTTGTATCAACTTACTAAAGCAGATTTGCTTGGCTTGGATAGATGGGCAGAAAAAAGTGCACAAAATTTGATACAAAGTATTGAAGATTCAAAAAAAGTTCCTTTTGAAAGAGTATTGTTTGGGTTAGGCATTCGCTTTGTTGGAGAAACTGTTGCCAAAAAGCTTGCCTCTACTTTACATAATATAGAGACCCTGGTTGCCGTATCTTTCGATGAACTAATACAGATTGATGAAATAGGGGATAGAATTGCTCAAAGCATATTGGACTTTTTTGCCCAAGAAGCAAATAATGATTTAGTGAATAGGCTTAAACAAAACGGTTTAAGGTTTGAGATTGATGAAAATAAGCGTGAAAAAAGTTCAAATAAGTTAGCCGGAAAATCTATCGTAATAAGTGGTACTTTCTCAACATACTCACGCGATGAGTTAAAAGAGATGATTGAACAGCATGGGGGTAAAAATGTATCGGCTGTTTCGGCAAAAACAGATTACCTATTGGCCGGAGAAAATATTGGTCACTCAAAATTAGACAAAGCAAACAAACTCGGAATTCGACTACTTAACGAAGATGATTTTTTAGCTATTGTTATGCAATAAGCCTATTGTTTCTCATATCGTTTAGCTTTTTGTTATCAAAACTTCAACAAGCTAAGCAATAGAATGGAAATTTCTAGCTTTTTTATTACTTTTGTGCAAAAATAAAACCTATGTTCTTTAACAAAATAAAGAATTTTTTTGCTGAGAAATCTATTCGCAAAGTGCTTACTGTTCAAAAGAGGGAGTCGTATTATCCTGATTTTAAATCTATTAAATCAATATTGATATTGTTTAAAAGTGAGGATAATGAAAAAAATCCGCAAATTAGGAAAATCATTGCATCTTTAAAAGAAGAAGGAAAGAAAGTAACCGTTTGGGGATTTGTGGATAAAAAAGAAATTGAAACGGCGGTTTTACCTGAATTCAGACTGTTTTGTGCTTCTGAACTTAATTGGTATAAGATACCTAAAGCAGCATTAGTTAATGAATTTTTAACCACATCTTATGATATGGTAATACAAATAATTAATACAGATGTCTATTCGTTGGATTATTTGTTAGCCCAGGCAGAAGCTCCTTTTAAAGTATCCCGAATGAAACCGTATAAAGGAATTGCTGATTTTATGATACATATGAACGAATCCGAGAATGAGTTGTTTTTATATGAGCAAATAATGCATTATTTAAAAAGTATTCAAGCTAAGCTTTAAAAAAGATATAATTAGATGATTAAGAATAAATTAACCGGTATGGGAGTGGCTTTAGTTACTCCCTTTAAAACGGACGAAAGCATTGATTTTGATGCATTAACCCGTTTAATCGAATACCAAATTGAAAATGGTACAGATTACCTCGTAATATGTGGAACTACAGCTGAAACCGCTACCTTAAACGAGACAGAGAAAAAGGATATCACTGCATTTATTGTTGATAAGGTTGCGGGAAGAATTCCTTTAGTGTTAGGTGTTGGGGGTAATGATACTAAGGCAGTTGTTGAAGCTGTAAAGCAAGTCGATTCCCGAAAAATAGATGCCATTCTTTCGGTGACTCCATATTATAACAAACCTTCTCAAGAAGGCTTGTATCAGCATTATAGTGCCATTGCTAAGGCTTCGAGTTTACCCATTATTTTATATAATGTTCCCGGTAGAACGGGTGTAAATATGAGTGCTGCAACAACCTTACGATTGGCCAAAGAGTTTCCTGCTATTGTAGCCATCAAGGAGGCTTCGGGAAACATTAATCAGATGGATGAAATTATCAACAATAAACCGGCTAATTTCATGGTTATTTCTGGCGATGATGCGGTGACTTTTCCTTTAATTACACTAGGCGCAGTAGGGGTTATTTCGGTTATTGGTAATGCATTTCCTCGCGAATTTAGTCGCATGGTTCGTTTGGCCTTAGATGGCGAATACGATAGCGCGCGAAAAATTCATCATCAGTTTATCGACCTTATTGAATTGCTTTTTGTAGAGGGAAATCCTGCTGGAGTAAAAAGTATGTTAGCTGTTATGGGTATGATAGAGAATAAGTTACGACTTCCTTTAGTACCTAATACCATTACAACATTTGAGAGAATTCGTAAAATATTGGATAAGCTAAATATTAAATGCTAGCGATGTGCTTGCCTTTATATTATCATTTTAAGCCCACTTTATTGCTGGGCTTTTTTTATTAAAAAAGATACAGTTTACACTAATTTTTAAAAATAATGACAAAAGCTTTATTTTTTGGTCTAAACACTATTGATACTCAGTTTTTCGTAGCAAAATATCCGCACGAAAACCAAAAAGCTAAGGCAAGCGAATTCGGTTTATATGCGGGTGGTCCGGCTACTAATGCGGCCATTACTTTTGCTTATTTGGGCGGAGAAAGTAAGTTGGCATCTTCGTTTGGAAATCATTTTTTAACAAGCTTAGTGCTGCATGATATTCAACGATTTGGGGTACAAACTATTGATATTACGCCGGATAGAACTTGCCATCCAATTTTTGCTTCGGTGGTTACATCGAATGGAAATCGTTCGGTAGTATCGTATCATCCAACTAACCACAATTATTGCTTTTCTACATTGGATAGCTTCTCTGTAAATGAGTTCGATATTATGCTTATCGATAGTTTTTATATTGATGCAGCTATTGCCTTACTAAAAAAATCAACAAATAACATTCCTGTGGTGTTGGATGGTGGTAGCTGGAAACCCGGACTAGAAAAATTATTGCCATATGTTACTATAGCCATTTGCTCTGAAGATTTTTATCCACCAGGAACAACCTCAACGCATGAAGTCATTGATTATTTAGCTAGTTTCGGAATACAAAAGATTGCCATTACACGAGGCGAAAATCCGCTGTTGGTATTTGAAGAAAACAATCCTGTTGAACTTCCTGTACAGAAAATTAAAGCCATAGATTCGTTGGGTGCCGGCGATATTTTTCATGGGGCGTTTTGTTATTATTATGCACAAAACAATAATTTTATTGCTGCGCTTAGTAAAGCCTCCGAAATTGCCGCCAAGTCATGCCTCTTTTTTGGTCCTCGAAAATGGATGGAGGTCAGTTCATAATTAATGCCGTTTTTTTTGCCACAAATAGCTCATTTAATTGTAAGTATCTGACAAAAAGGCGGTTGTTTTCTGTTTATACAGGTTAATTTGGCATAATAAACTGCTTGGCAATTTTTTTGAAGCCCTTGAAGTTGAATATAATAAACAGGAGGTGTTATGAATCTTAAAAATTTTACAATTAAATCGCAAGAAGCCGTTGAACAAGCCTTACAATTAGTGCAAGCAAACGGAAATCAACAGTTAGAAACAGGCCATTTGTTAAAAGCTGTGTTACTTGTTGGAGAAGATGTTTGTCAGTTTCTGTTTGCTAAATTGGGCGTTAACGGAAACGCTATAGAGCAAGGCTTGCAAACTATAATACAATCGTATCCGAAAGTAAGCGGAGCCGAACCCTATCTATCAAAAGAAACAAATGCCGTACTGCAAAAGGCACAAGAACTCTCTTTAAAAGATGGAAATCAGTTTGTTGCTTTAGAATCAATGCTGCTTGCGTTGACTGTCGAAAACAGTCCGGTTTCCACGCTTTTAAAACAAACCGGAGTAAATGAGAAAGGATTAAAAGCAGCTATTGTTGACTTACGAAAAGGGAATAAGGCTAGCTCTCAAAGTGCTGAAGAAAGCTACCAATCTTTAAGCAAGTATGCCGTAAATTTAAACGAAAGAGCCCGTAGCGGAAAGCTTGATCCTGTAATTGGCAGGGACGAAGAAATTCGTCGTGTATTACAAATTTTAAGTCGCCGCACCAAGAATAATCCCATATTAATTGGTGAACCCGGGACAGGAAAAACCGCTATTGCTGAAGGCTTAGCACATCGAATTGTGCGTGGTGATGTGCCTGAAAACCTAAAAAGCAAGCAACTATTCTCTTTAGATATGGGAGCGTTGATAGCCGGTGCTAAATATAAAGGAGAATTTGAAGAACGGCTTAAATTGGTAATTAACGAAGTAATTAAGGCCGAAGGAGAGATAATTTTGTTTATTGACGAGATTCATACCTTGGTTGGTGCAGGTAAGAGTGATGGAGCTATGGATGCTGCCAATATTTTAAAACCGGCCTTAGCCAGAGGAGAATTGCGGGCCATAGGGGCTACTACTTTGGACGAATATCAAAAGTATTTTGAAAAAGACAAGGCCTTGGAGCGACGATTTCAAATGGTTATGGTTGATGAACCCGATGAGGCAAGTACCATATCCATTTTAAGGGGATTAAAAGAACGCTACGAAAACCATCATAAAGTCCGAATTAAAGATGATGCATTGATTGCTGCAGTAGAGTTATCGAGTAGGTATATTACCAACCGTTTTTTGCCCGATAAAGCAATCGATTTAATAGATGAAGCCGCCGCTCGTTTGCGGTTGCAAATAGATAGCGTACCGGAAGAACTAGATAAGATCGAACGAACAGTAAAACAGCTTGAAATAGAGCGGGAAGCTATAAAAAGAGAAAATAATACCTTGAAAGCGGGAACGCTGGATAAGGAAATCGCTGAATTAAAAGAATCGGGCAATACCTTGCGGGCAAAGTGGAAAACAGAAAAAGACCTGGTAAATGAAATACAACAACGAAAGATTGATATTGAAAATTTCAAGTATGAAGCAGAAATAGCTGAGCGGGAGGGGGATTACGGAAAAGTAGCCGAATTGCGTTACGGTAAGGTAAAAGAAGCAGAAGAACGGATACTTCTTTTAGAAAAGAAATTGCACGATTTGCAAGGCGATAAGCCCATGATTAAAGAAGAGGTTGATAGTGAAGATATTGCTGATGTTGTTTCTCGGTGGACCGGTATTCCAATTAAAAAGATGGTGCAAAGTGAGAAAGATAAATTATTGCATCTTGAAGCAGAGCTGCATCGTCGTGTTATTGGACAACAAGAGGCAATTGGGGCAATATCGGATGCAGTTCGTCGCAGTAGAGCTGGTTTGCAAGACCCCAAACGACCTATCGGCTCATTTATTTTTCTAGGAACAACGGGCGTAGGAAAAACAGAGTTAGCAAAAGCATTAGCCGAATATTTGTTTGATGATGAAAATATGATGACTCGTATCGATATGTCTGAGTATCAGGAAAAATTCAGTGTCTCTCGTTTAATAGGAGCACCTCCGGGTTATGTGGGTTATGATGAAGGAGGGCAGTTGTCGGAAGCGGTTCGTAGAAAACCATATTCGGTTGTGTTGTTTGATGAAATAGAAAAAGCCCATCCTGATGTTTTCAATATATTATTACAAGTACTTGACGACGGAAGATTAACCGACAATAAAGGAAGAGTGGTAAACTTTAAAAATACCATAATAATAATGACATCGAATATTGGGTCTTCGCTTATTCGAGAAAACTTTGAAAGGCTTACGAATACGAACAGAGAAGAGCTTATTGATAAAACGCGAATGCAGGTGTTTGAAATAGTAAAGCAGACCATTCGCCCTGAATTTTTAAATCGTATTGATGAGCTAATAATGTTTACACCGCTTACTGTTAAAGAAATAAAAGCTATAGTGGAATTGCAAGTACAACAAGTAACAAAACTATTGAAACAAAGCGATATTGTATTGGAAGTATCAGAAGAAGCCTTAGCTTTAATTGCAGCAAAAGGATACGATCCTCAATTTGGCGCTCGTCCTGTTAAAAGAGTTATTCAACGGTATTTGTTAAACGATTTATCGAAGCAAATAATTGCAGAAAAGGTGAATACAAACAACCCTATTGTTGTCGTTGTTGAAGCAGGAGAGTTGTCGTTTAACAATTAAGCCAGCCCTTAGGCATAAAAAAAGAGATGCTTGCATCTCTTTTTTTTATAGTGTTATATAAGTTAGAACCTAAAACCTAAAACCAAGGGTTGCTATAAAGTTATTGGTGCTGTTATTTACTGTAGCTTTTGAGGCCCCGTTTAAGTTATATGCGTAAAAATCTTGAGACTGATTTCTTTGCATATAAGCAAAATCAAAAAAGCAATTTCCTGCTCTATACCCAAAACCAATAGTGCTGTAATTCGTGTTTTGGTCTAAGAAATATTCAGGGTCTGTTCGCATGGTATTTTCGGGTAACTCTTTGCGTGCTTTGCTATTATTAGTTGCAGGAGTTGCTAGTCCGTAACCAGCTCTTAATGAGAAATTATCGTTAATTCTTATTTCCGTTCCTATTTTAAGTGTATGTGTATCTTGCAGGTAATTAGCAATTCCTTGGTTTTCTTTAACAAAAGGAGCACTAAGATTATTGTCATCACGAATAGTAATTGAGGTGTAATTGGTAAAACCATAATCGACACTTAACAATCCAATTTTACCAACAATTAATGCAGCACTAAGGTTTGTTTGCATTGGCCCTTGTATTTTGTAATAACTGCCACCTAAAGGCGTTTCGCTACTACCAATAGTTGATTCAACATAAGCATTATACTCGTCGGTTAAAGATAAAAATGTAGGTGTATGCAAGGCGGCTCCAAGTCGTAAAAAGTCAAACGGCCTGAGGATGGTTCCAATCTTGAAATTAATACCACTACCATAAGTAATAAAATGGTTGGTAAGGTCAAAGCCTCCTCCATAAAAAAAATCTTCTGAATAAATACTTGTGCGCGAATATTTAATATCCTGTATGCCTAATGAAGCACCAATATAGATGCGGTTGCTAATATTTGCCGCATACGAGAAATTCCACTCGTTAATATAACCACTCTCTGTTAGTGAGTAGTCGGGACTAATATTTTCTCCCTGTTTTAATAAGGATTCCCAATAATAATCTGTATCAACAGTATCTATTAACTCAGCCTCGAAAGCCAAAACAGATAACCAAGGGATATAATCTACATCACAAGGATCATATCCTGTAGAATCGACAAGCGTTAAATCAGTAACCGTTAATCCGTTACTAAAACCTGCCATATAATCAGTCATAGATGTATTTTGATGACCCCCTTTTATGTAAATGTTTCGGTTAAAATTCTTCAATTTATTAAAAGTAATACCAAAACTAGAATTTACTAGTCCGCTTTTTTTATTCGTATCGCCCCCAAAATTGATTATATAACTCATGTTGTTTAAGGGAACCTTATAATTATTGTCGGTTGCCGATACTCCGTTTAGTTCCGTATTAACTTGGTTGTAAATAAGCCCACTTGTAAATGCGAACTCAGAACTTCTGTAAATACCTAAACCGGCAGGATTAATACTTATAGCACTAGCATCGCCCCCTAAGGCTCCAAATGCACCCGCCATACCCATATACCGAGCTGTACCATTAATATCTGTTTGCGTATATTTCAACGCATCAAATTCACTTTGAGCAAAACTTCCAATAGTGCTTAGTGAAATAAGTAAACTGGCAATTATTCGTTTCATAGTTGTAAATTTTACTAATACATTACATTATCTTCTGCTTCCATCGCCAGAACTTCTGCTGCCGCCTGAACTACGACTTCCGCCTGAACTTGAGCCTGAACTACGACTACCTCCACTGCTATAAGAGCCAGAGCTTCTACTGTTACTTCCACCACCACTATAGCTTTCTTCTGAACTTCGAGAGCTTCTGCTACCACTACTGTAACTGTCGCCCGAATTACGGGTTGATCGGTTGCTGTTGTTGTAGCTTCTAGATTCACGATTAGAACTTCGGGTTCCGGTTCTTTCATTTGACGAACTACTGCGGGTGTAGCCTCTATTGTTATTATCACTTCGTGGGTTTGAATCCCTGTTTGTACTACGTGTTGTTGTTCTTGTTACTGTTGTTCCGGAACGAGTGCTTGTACCTGTTGTACCAGAACGAAGATCTGTTGAACGGCTATTTCTGCTTGATGAAATTGCCCTAGAAGAAGTAGAGCTACCATCAAAACGGTAATTAGAACTACGGTATGCATTACGGCGACTATTTTCTGTATGGCTATATTTTATACCGGAGTAATTTGTTCTGTAATAGCTTGGATAATAATGGGTGTGATAATACGGATAAGAACTATAATAGTATGGGCGATAAGGATAACTATAGCCATAATAGCCGTAGTAACCATAGTAGCTAGGGGTGTACCATGAATTGTAGTATCCGTATCCGTAGTAAGAATTATAGCTCCATGGATTATAGTAATAACGGTATGGTCGGTAATAAGGTGAGTAATAATATGAATCATAATAGTAATCATCATAATAAACTATATCCGGATTATGAAACCTTTTGATACGATTTGAGTATTGGTATCCGGTGTTTTCGTTGTATTCAGTATCTGAATCTACCGTATTCACTGTCGTGTCTAAATAATACCCTTCTTCGTATGAAGAGATATCGCCGTTCGAAGTGCGTTTGGCTTTGGTATAAAAAACAGTATCAACAATAATTTGAGGATCTGTGTTTTTTGCTTGTTGATTTTTAGTAATCCGTTGTTTGTTTGGTTCAGGATCGCCGGGTTTGTAATAAATATCATCTGCATATTGGTTCTGGCTGTATCCAAAAGAGCCAATTAAGCAGAGTAGGGAGATAAAGATTTTGGTTTTCATAGTAGTTTCTCCTTTACAAATAATTAGTAGTTTTTATGGAGCAATTAATTCAAACATTATACCATATTTTTTCAGTATGACGAAAAGATTCTCATATCGTTTTTAATGGACATAAGCAAAGAAAACTATTTGTCTTATCTTTGCATTTTTACAAAGATAGTAAAATGAATGGTAATAAATTTATTGTTGCACTATTATGGATTATATAGAAATTGATTTTAACATTAGCCCTAACGAGGAGTATATTAAAGATGTTCTTGCTTCTGAGCTTGGCGAGTTGGGTTTCGAGAGTTTTGTTGTTACCGAAAACGGAATGCAAGCTTTTTGTCCCATAAATACCTATAAAAAAGAGGATATAAACACATTGCTAGCCGTTTTTCCTCTAGAAGCAGCCATCTCGTTTGTTGAGAAAACTATCGAAGCGCAAAACTGGAATGAAACATGGGAGAAGAATTATTTTGAGCCTATAGTAATTGCAGATCAATGTGTTATACGAAGCTCTTTTCATAGTTCAGTACCCAAATGCAAGTATGATATTGTTATCGATCCTCGTATGTCTTTTGGTACAGGACACCATGAAACTACCGCATTGATGTTAGAAGCTATGTTGCCGTTGGAGTTAAGTGGAAAATCATTTTTAGATATGGGTTGCGGAACTGCAGTTTTGGCAATTTTGGCTGCTATGAAAGGTGCTGCTTTCGTAGCAGGAATTGACATTGACGAATGGGCGTATAGCAATGCCTTGGATAACACAGCATTAAACGGGTCTAAATCGATTCAATTAAAACAAGGAGGTGCTGAGTTATTAAACGGGTTGCAGTTTGATATTATTTTTGCTAATATTAATCGAAACATTTTACTTTCCGATATGGCTGCATATACCGCTACTTTACCTGTTAATGGTATGCTTTTTATGAGTGGCTTTTACAAAGAAGATATTCCATTTATCGAAGCAAAAGCCACTGAATTAGGCCTAAAAATGCTTTCGTTTACCGAGAAAAACAACTGGGTAGCTGTGCAAACGATAAAAGCAGGTAATTAAAGAAATGATGAAAACAACTTTTGCGATTCACACCAGCATAGATGCCGTAATTACCGATTGGAAGAACTGCGAGCAAATTCTCGTTTTGTTTTTTAGATAATGCATATTGCTACAGTAAAGTTGATATACAAAAAAGAGACTAAATTTTAGTCCCTTTTTTATACTTATACCATATCACAAGTTAAACCCCCAGTGATTCCCTAACATCCATTATTTTTTTCTCAGCTGCTGCGTTAGCGCTTTCGTAATCGGCAACCGTATTCATTTCGGCTCTAACTTCAATGTAGAATTTTATTTTCGGTTCTGTTCCTGATGGGCGAATAGAAATTTTAGTTCCGTCGGCAGTAAACAGCTGCAACACATCAGAAGTAAGTCGCATGTCGATGTTATAAGCCTTACCATTATCAATGCCCTTTAAAGATGCAAAATCTTTAACTAAAGTAACTTTGGAACCTGCAATTTCTTGTGGAGGATTAGCTCTGAAATCGGCCATCATTTGTTGTATCTCGTCAGCTCCTGATTTTCCTTTTTTAACCAGGGATATTCCTTTTTCTTTAGAAAAACCGTATTCAACATATATATGCTTTAGTAACTGATAAACGGTCATTCCATTATCTTTTGCCCAAGCAGCCATTTCGGCTAAAATGGCACAAGTAGAAACGGCATCTTTATCCCGCACAAAATCTTCCGGAAGATAACCGTAGCTTTCTTCTCCACCACCAATGTATGTTTTAATACCTTCATTCATTCGCATAATTTCAGCAATCCATTTAAACCCGGTATAAACATCGTAACATTCAATGCCATTTCTTTCGGCTATTTCTTTTATTACTTCTGTGGTAACAATGGTTTTTACCATGTATTCTTTTCCGGTAATTTTTCCCAATTCTTTCCACCTGCGGGCTAAATAATAACTTAGCATCATAGCCGTTTGATTTCCGTTAATCAGCACAAAATTGCCGGCATCATCCCTAACTGCAATTCCTACGCGATCGCCATCAGGATCAGACGCCATTACCATATCCGCATCAGTCTCAATAGCCTTATTTACAGCCATTTCAAGTGCTGCCGGTTCTTCGGGGTTAGGAGAGATTACTGTTGGAAAGTCGCCACTAACTACATCTTGCTCAGGTACATTGATAATATTTCCAAAGCCAAATGCTTTTAAACAAGCTGGAATAATTTTTACACCGGTACCATGAATTGGCGTGTACACTATTTTCATATCTTTATTGCGTATAATAGCATCCGGCGATAGGGTGATGCTTTTAATTCGCTCAATATACTCTTTATCCATAGCCTCTCCAATAGTTTCGATTAAGGCTTTATTTCCGGTAAATTTGATGTTGTCAACTGAAGAAATGGCATTTACTTCTTTTATAACATCTTCGTCGTGTGGAGGTACTAATTGAGCACCATCATTCCAGTAAGCTTTATAACCGTTGTATTCTTTTGGATTATGACTGGCTGTTAGTACAATGCCGCTTTGGCAATTTAATTCTCTTATGGCATAAGATATTTCGGGTGTTGGACGAAGCGCATCGAATATATAGACTTTAATACCGTTTGCAGAAAATATATCAGCAGAGATATCAGCAAATAGGCGACTGTTATTTCTACAATCATAACCAATAACAACCGAGATTTGCGGTATGCTCGAAAATTGTTTTTTTAAATAGTTACATAAGCCTTGCGTAGCTGCTCCAACAGTGTAAATATTCATTCTATTGGTACCTACACCCATAATTCCTCTTAACCCTCCGGTTCCAAACTCAAGATTTTTATAAAATGCTTCAATTAAATCTGTTTTATCCTCTTTTTCTAGTAAACGGCGAACTTCATTTTTTGTTTCGGCATCATAGTTTCCCTTTAACCAGACTTGTGCCTTTTGAGTTACATCCTCAAGTAATTGATTGTTGCTCATAGAATTAAAATTTATTTTGATTTTATAGTTTTTTTTAGATTAAAAACAGGATAAAGATAGATAAAAACAGGATATTCGCAAATACCCACATAGTGAATTTCGGGTAACAAAAGCCTTAAATTTACACATTTTTATTCTGAATAAGTAAGAACCTGTTTAAGATTTTTTCTACGAAGTAGTTGAACCTAAAACGGCTCTTTATTTTACCAATATTCTTTTCACATAGCCCGCTATTATTAAAATTTTTAGTCAAAAAATAGCTCGTTTTATCTCTCAAATCCTTTTCTTGTAAAATTTAAACAGTTTCTAAGTATTTTTTGTATGTTTGCAGACTTAATTAATTTTTATTAAAGAAAACAAGATATGTCTCCTACATTATTTGTATTGGCTGCCGGAATGGGAAGTCGATACGGTGGATTAAAACAATTGGATGAATTAGGACCAAACGGCGAAACAATTATGGATTATTCCATATATGACGCACTTAGAGCAGGGTTTGGCAAGGTAGTATTTGTTATTCGTCATAGTTTTGAAAAAGAATTTGTTGAAAAAGTACAGCGTAAATACGAAGGAATTATACCAACTGAAATTGTTTTTCAGGAAGTAGAAAATATCCCTGAAGGATTTAGTTACGACACAACAAGAGAAAAGCCTTGGGGTACAAATCATGCTGTGTTAATGGGTCAACAGGTTATTAATGAGCCTTTTGCTGTTATTAATTCGGATGACTATTACGGAACGGAGTCGTTTCAAATTTTAGCCGATTATTTAAAGTCAATTGCAGGTAAAAAGGGAGATTATTGCATGATAGGTTATCGTATAGAAAATACTTTATCAGAAAGTGGCGCCGTTAATCGAGGCGTATGCTCTACCGATGAACAAGGATATCTTACTTCTATTATTGAACGGGAAAAAATTGAAAGAGAGGGGGGAGCTATTTCCTATAAAGACAATAAGGGTGTAGAACAAATTATTCCTGAAGGAACACATGTGTCGATGAATATGTGGGGATTTACGCCTGATTATTTTGATTTCTCGCTATTATTGTTTAAGGTTTTTTTAGAGCAACATGCGCAAAATCCAAAGTCGGAGTTTTATATTCCAACAGTAGTAAATGAGTTGATACAACAAAAAAATGCCACCGTTAAGGTGTTAGATACACCTTCGAAATGGTTTGGTGTAACATATATGGAAGATCGCCCCTTGGTGATTTTGCGTATTAATGAGTTAAATCGTAAGGGTGTGTACCCAAAAAAATTGTGGTAAATCAAGCATAGCATGAAACACAAAATACTAGTTACAGGTGGTTTAGGATATATCGGATCGCATACTGTTGTTGAACTTCAACAATCCGGTTATGAGGTTGTTATCGTAGATAATTTATCTAATTCGACCATCGAAACATTGGCAGGAATTGAACGGATTACCGGAATTAAACCTCGCTTTGAAAACTTGGATTGTTTGGATTATGTTGGCTTTGATTATATTTTTGAGCGATACGAAGGAATACGGGCAGTTATTCATTTTGCTGCAAGCAAAGCAGTAGGAGAGTCGGTGCAAAAACCAATTGTTTACTATCGAAATAATGTAAACGGCTTGATGAATATTTTAGATTTAATGCCTATTCATAATGTTAAGCATATTTTGTTTTCTTCGTCTTGTACTGTTTACGGGCAACCTGATAGTTTGCCCGTAAATGAAGATTCTCCTACAAAACCGGCTACTTCACCTTATGGTAATACCAAGCAAATTTGCGAGGAAATTATTCACGATGTGATACATTCAGGTGCGTCGATGAGTAGTATTATTTTGCGTTACTTTAATCCTATTGGAGCACATCCATCGGCAGAAATTGGAGAATTGCCCATTGGGGTTCCGAGCAACTTAGTGCCATTTATTACTCAAACGGCTAATGGTTTACATCCCGAATTAAAGGTTTACGGAAATGATTATAACACACCCGATGGTTCTTGTATTCGAGATTATATTAATGTTGTTGATTTAGCAAAAGCTCATGTTATTTCTGTAAATCGAATGTTAGAGAAAGAACAGCGAGAAGCTCTTGAGATTTTTAATATTGGCACCGGAAAAGGGGTTTCTGTATTGGGTTTAATAGAGGTATTTGAGAAGGTGAATCAGGTAAAAGTGCCTTATAGTATAGTTGATAGACGCGAAGGGGATATTGAACAAGTATGGGCTGATGCAACAAAAGCAAATAAGATTTTAGGATGGAAAGCACGTTTTAGTATTGAAGAAACACTTCAATCAGCATGGAAATGGGAGCAAAAATTACGGCAAAAGAAAGAAGCCTAACCTTATATTAGGAAATAAAACGGCTAAAATGTTTTTTGTTTTGCACATAGAACGCATAAACTACACTTTTGTTAATCAATCCGACAGGGCTTTCAGAGCTGGCTTTTTCCAAGTTTTCCTTACGTTTTAAACGATAGTTTTTAATTTGTTTCTTAAAATCTCTTCTGGCCTTATATACACTTTTTGCATTTTCCTTTTTTCCAGAAAAAACCAACACTAAGGCAGATAAATAATCCAAAAAGAACCTTAAAAACAATACCTTATTAAGGTGTTCATTGGGCATATTTTTGTATATCATCACCAAATTATTGCGGTAATTTAGGTATGTTTTTTTTGGATTTTCAGCATCTAGTGTTCCACCACCTACATGATAAACAAGGCTTTGCGGAATACATTTGATTTTACCTCCTCTTGCTTTTAAACGCCAGCACAAGTCAATTTCTTCCATGTGTGCAAAAAAACTTTCATCGAAGCCGCCAACATCCCAAAACGCTTTTTTTCTTATAAACAGGCAAGCACCGGAAGCCCAAAAAATTTCTTCAATACTATCGTATTGACCTCTGTCTGTTTCGCAAACACCCATCATTCTGCCTCTACAAAATGGATATCCGTATTTATCCAAAAAACCTCCGGCTGCACCGGCATATTCGAATTTTGTTCTATTATGGTAGGATAAAATTTTTGGCTGGCAGGCTACAACTTTAGACTCATTATCCATATAGTTTACCACAGGAGTAAGCCATCCTTTGCTAACTTCAACATCGGAATTTACAAGCACATAATATTCGGCATCAATGGATTGTAATGCCTTGTTGTAGCCACCGGCAAAACCAAAATTTTCAGCAAGTGTAATTATAGTTATCTCTGGATAATGTTGTTTTAAAAAAGACAGCGAGTCATCAGTAGATGCATTGTCCGCAACAAAAATAGAAGCATCTGTTGAAGGCGTATAGTCGATTAGTATTCTTAGAAATTTTTCTAAGAAATGCTTTCCATTATAATTTAATATGACTACAGCAGTTTTCATTGTATTAGTTTATCCGTTTGTGTTTCCATCGTTTATGAGTCCACAACCAATAAGGTGGATTTTTCTGAATGGATTTCTCTACCAAACGCATGTATTTTTCAGTAAGTTCAAATTCTTTTAAATCCCGCGCATCTTCGCAAATCAGTACAGCATCAATATTATAGTATCCTCTTTTTACAGGTTGAATATCAAAAAATACCACTGCATATCCAGTTTGTTTTGCAATTCTTTCGGTACCTGTAATTACCGGAGTATCTTGATTTAAAAATGTCATCCAATGATGAATATTTGCCCTGTTTGGTGTTTGATCTGCAACAAAGGTAAACACAGATAAGGCTTTTTCTCTTTCGAGTTGAATGATTTTTCGAAAAACCTGCTTGGTTTCAATAGGTTCACTACCAAAGGTAGAACGGAATTTATAAAACAACCCATCAAAATATTTGTTTTTAAGCGCAAAATAAACTGGTCGAGAAATATTTCCTTTGTTTTTTTTCTCGTTAACATATCCGCCGAAAGTAGCCCATTCCCAGTTACCATAATGTGCCGTATATAAAATCACACTTTTCCCTTCCCGGTAAAAACGATCAAAAACTTCCATATTCGTAAACGAAAGTCTTTTATTCATTTCGTCTATAGAAATGTGCAAAAGTTTAATTGTTTCCACAAAAAAATCGCACAAATGGCGGTAAAATGCTTTTTCGATAGCAATTATTTCAGGTATATCTTTTTCCGGAAAAGCATTTGTCAAGTTATTTCGAACGACTTTTCTACGGTACTTAACAAGGAAATAAATTAGGTAATAAATGATGGTAGAAAATCTATATAAAACAGATAAAGGAAGCCAAGTTATTGTCCAACTAAAGCCATAAAAAATATAAAAAGGTATTCGTTGCATTAAAAAAGGTATAATAAGCAAAATTTAATGAGATAAAAAATTATTCTGCAAGCCTATATACGCCGATAGATTTTCCGTATGCAAACTCACCATCAAGTATAGCCTGTAGTATATCGTCGGTGATATGTACCATGTTATTTTTCTTTATACAGTCGGCTATATAAGCAAACATGTCATTTTCATCAATCTCTGCTTCTTCGGTAGAATTTTCATCCAGCATTCCGTTTTCTTCGTAGTATTCGTACATAACATCCAGTACAAAATCAATCTCATCTTCCGAAATATTTTTTTTAAGCTCTTTTGGCAAAAAATTAAAAATATATTTTACAGCTGCGTCTTCGTCAAATACCAATAAATCGTCTGTAGGTTTCATAATCTATATTTTTGTTTAAGTTTATGTAAAGGTATGTAAAGTTTTGTATTTCATGAAAAGCATTTGCCATAATGTTTCTAAAAAATTGCTAGTCTTGCCAATTAAAAAACTATATTTGCATTTAGTAAAATAAAAAGGGTTTTTAATAATCCCAATAACAAGTAAATTAGTATCAAACCCACAGCTTGTTTTTTTGCAAATGACAGCAATAAATAAGATGCTTTGGGTAAGAAAAACCTTAATTAAATTATATTCGTATGAAAACAAAAACAATTCTTTTAAAAGTCATTATGTTGTTGTTTGTTGCTCAAGGAGCTTATGCTCAACCTTGTGCAAAAAGATGCAAGCAAAAGTGTTCTTCTCATCCTATCTTATTGCAAGCTCAATGTGGTGTTGCTAACATGAAAACAGATGCCGATTTGCAAAACATGTTAAACAGAGACAATGTTACCGTTAGAGAGATAAAAGACAGTGTGCCATCGTATTATGATACATGGTGGAATTCTTTCCGCAAAAAAACCGGTATTAAACCTTACTACATTGTAAGTAAAAACTGGGATTATATGGATAGCAAAATTAAAGGAGATCATTACGCTTCGGAGCTAAAGTATAAAGTATATACGATGAGTGATGAATATAAAATGAGTATTGACACCATGAAGCAAGTAGGTGACCTTTTAATGAATTACACCATTGCGTATAAAGACCAGCCGGTTACATTTCTTTCAAAATATGATATGGAAACCAAGTTATATACTGTTTGGGTAGAAGAAACTGATTTTGTATATAACCCTAGAAGTACAGATGAGGTTGATGATAAAACAGTGGTATTTGCTTCTGTGCCGGTTAAAAAGAATAAGTATATTGAAATACCTGTATTAAGCGAAGAGGATGCTTTATATTTGGAAAATAACCGTGAAAAACTAAAACTGCTAACCATATTTCAAGTATCGGATCAATTATCAAAGAAATATGTTAAATCAAAATATATTGGTTATTTGCCGATTAGTTTAAAAGCAAGAGTAATATTGTACGATTGCACTACAGGAAAGATTTTTTACAGCAAACTCTTTGATAAATCTAAAAAGAGAAGATAATACAGATTAATACTATAAAAAAAGCCATTTCAAATTTTTGAAATGGCTTTTTTTATAGCTAAAACGAAGCTAAAATATCTACTAAATGTATTCCTTTAATAGGGAGGTTTTGTTTTTGACAATAAGCATTGATATTCATTAAACAAGAAGCCTCGGTGCTAATAATATAGTCGGCACCTGTAGCAATGGCATCAATCGTTTTCTTGTCGGTCATTGCCGTTGATATTGCAGGATGTTTTACTGAAAAAGTGCCTCCAAAACCACAACAAGTTTCAGCTTCTTCCATTTCAATTAATTGCAGCCCGTTGACTTTGGCCAATAATTGTCGTGGTTCATTTTTAATACCGTATTCTCGTAGGGCAGAGCAGGAGTCGTGAAAAGTAACCTTATGGTTGAAAACAGCACCAAAATCATCAAACTTCAATATATTTACCAGAAAATCAGTTATTTCAAATAGTTGTTTACCAATACGATTGCAATCTTGTTGAATAGCACTTTCTTCCTTAAACAATTGAGGATAATGATGAATGACAAAAGCTGCACAAGAGCCGGATGGGGTAATAATAGGAAA
Source organism: Paludibacter jiangxiensis (assembly GCA_945897785.1). GTDB lineage: Bacteria > Bacteroidota > Bacteroidia > Bacteroidales > Paludibacteraceae > JAFGVL01. The sequence continues at coordinate 1,207 of CAMDGD010000006.1, read as the reverse complement.
ATCATCCTTGAAATCTGCTAAAAACTTTTTGGCTAGACTACGACTTTCGTCCCAATAACCACTATTGTATGCAGGCTGACCGCAGCAAGTCTGTTGAGTATTGTACACAACTTCGCAACCCGCTTTTTCCAACACTTTAATTGTATTAAAGCCTGTTTCGGGAAATAACTGATCAATATAACAAGGAATAAAAAGCTGAACTTTCATTTGTTGCATTTACTGTTGAATAATAATATCTATAAATACCGGAAGATGGTCGCTGTATCCACCATGATATATTTTACCTATATGAGTTCGGAAAGGCTTTTTGCCAAAGTGTTTTGTGTCATCTTCGAGTAAAAATGGCTCCTGACAAATGTACATTTTTTTATCTTTTATATATACCGTATTTGTCTCTAAAAGCAGATTGCCCGAAACAATGATATGGTCTAGCATACCCCAATTACTTTTATATTTGTGAGAACCGATATTGGCTTTGTTGTGGTAAGGATAGGCTAAATTGTATAAGCTTGTTTTTTGTATGCTATCACTGGGCATTTTAGCTTGTAAGCTTAATGTCAAACTATTATCGGGCGGATAATCATTAAAATCCCCCATGATAATGATATTTGCGTATGGCGACTGAAGGAAAATGCTGTCAGTTTTAGATTTAAGGAATTCTGCAGTATATATTCTTTTGGGTTCCGATTTTTTCTGTCCCCCATACCTGGACGGGAAATGATTTACAAATACATGAAGCGTATCTCCGTTAGGTAAAATGCCTGCAGTATAAAGGATGTCGCGCGTTTTTGAACGAGCATTTTGCGGAAAAATGACTTCGTAAAACGCTGTTTTTATAGGCTTAAAATTGGTGTGTTGATACAAAAGAGCAACATCAATACCTCTACGATCAGGAGATTCTTTGTGCATATAGCGGTATTTTTTTTGTTTTAACGAAGCATATTTGGTCAGATGCACCAATGTATTTTGGTTTTCAACCTCAATTAAACCAACAAGAACAGGTGTTTCCCACTCGCCAACAGTAGTAATAACCTTACTGATATTCTCTAATTTCTGTTTGAATTTGTAGGGAGTCCAATGATATGCACCATCAGGTAAGAATTCAGTATCATTTTTTAGGCTATCGTCTTTACAATCGAACAAATTTTCTACATTATAGCTAATAATGCGAAGCGATTTTGTTTGCGCTTGCAAAAAACAAAAAAGA
>CAMDGD010000005.1 GCA_945897785.1 Paludibacter jiangxiensis | reverse complement strand
TAACTTATTTTTTTAGCGAAACGGACTGCAAAGATAATGCTTTTAATTTTTACTATCCAAATATTATTTTGATTTTATTTGAAAATTTAAAAAAATATTTTTTCAGCAAAAATAACTATAGCCTTTCTCTTAAAGCGGGTGCAAAGATATGGAGATATTTATTATTCGCAAGCACATGCGCAACAAATTTTATTATTTTTAATCACAAAAAACAGTTTAATTCTAATTTACAGCAATTTAGAATAAAATAAAAACTTATAATTTTTCTGCATAAACCATTAAATAAGCCTTAATAAAGGCATCAATATCGCCATCCATTACTGTTTGTACATTCGAAGTTTGGTAATCTGTACGATGATCTTTTACTCTTTTATCATCAAAAACATAGCTTCTAATCTGAGAACCCCACTCAATTTTCTTCTTTCCTGACTCAATTTTTTGTTGTGCTGCCCTTCTTTTTTCAAGTTCAATCTCGTAAAGTTGCGATTTTAACAAACGCATTGCATTGTCTTTATTTCCAAATTGCGATCTACTTTCGGTATTTTCAATAATAATATCCTTTTCTTCTCCGCTAATTTCATCCGTATATTTATACTTTAAGCGAACACCGGTTTCAACCTTATTGACATTTTGCCCACCTGCTCCCGAAGAACGAAAGGTATCCCATGAGATAGCTGCCGGATTAATATCTATTTCAATAGAATCGTCGACCAAAGGCACTACAAAAACGGAAGAAAAAGAGGTCATTCGTTTGCCTTGCGCATTAAAAGGAGAAACACGCACTAAACGGTGAACCCCATTTTCACCTTTCAAATACCCAAAAGCCAAATCGCCTTCTATCTGCATCGTGACAGTTTTAATACCGGCCTCATCACCATCTTGCCAGTTAACAATATCTACTTTGTACCCTTTTGATTCACACCATCGCTGATACATTCGACACAACATAGATGCCCAATCCTGACTTTCGGTACCGCCAGCTCCGGCAACAATCTTTAGCACTGCTCCCAAACGATCTTCCTCCTGACGAAGCATATTTTTAAGCTCTAGGGATTCTACTAAATCAAAAGCGGTGAGATACAAGGCATCAACTTCTTCTTCTGAAACTACCTGTTCTTTATAGAAATCAAAAGACAATACAAGCTCATCAACTATGGATTTAACTTCATTATACCCGTCAATCCATTGTTTAATGGATTTGATTTTACGCATTTGCGCTTCTGCATTTTTCGCATCATTCCAAAAATTTGGGGCATGTGTTCTTAACTGTTCTTCTTCTATCTCAATTATTTTTGAGTCGATGTCAAAGATACCTCCTCAACGCCAACTCGCGTTCTTGAATGTCTTTAAGTGCTTCAATAGTAATCATAATAACTGTTATTTAATTGATTTACGAACAAATAGAACATCAGAAACTTGCAAAAAATTAGCAATGTTTCTTTAAAAAGAAATGACAAAATTTGCTCTAATTATAATTAAAAGGGTACTTTTTAAAATAAACCGAATAAACTATAGATATATACAAAAAGCAATTAATCGTTATACATTTTATCAATTTGCTTCTTATACTTATGTAAAATAAATGCTCTACGAAGTTTTAATGTATTTGTTAGTTCGCCTGTTTCGATAGAAAAAGGATTCATTGCAAGTATAAACTTTTTTATCTGCTCAAACCCGGCCATACTCTTTTGCAAATAAATAATCCTTTCGGAATAAAACGCAATAATTTGTTCATTTTTTAATAAAACATCCAACCTATCCTCATAATTTATAGATTTTTTTACTGCCAGGTTTTTTAATTCCAATAAATTAGGAACAATAATTGCCGACACAAAATTTCTTTGATCTCCTATAACAATTGCCTGTTCAATAAATTTATCTAGCACAAGTACTGTTTCTATATATTGCGGAGCAATATACTTCCCATTTGATGTTTTGAATAAATCTTTAATCCTATCGGTTAAAAAAATCTCACTATTCTCAACTAACCCAGCATCTCCAGTTCTAAAAAAACCATCTTCAGTAAAGGCAATTGCGTTCAATTCGGGTTTTTTATAATAGCCTTGAAAAACGGTTTTTCCTTTAACAAGAATTTCATTCTCCTTACCAATTTTCACTTCAATATCAGGCATTAGTGCTCCTACAGAGCCAATAGTATAATCTATATAATTAAAACACGACACAGTAGCTGTAGTTTCAGTTAACCCGTACCCATATAAAATAGGCACACCAATACTTCTAAAAAAAATTGTAATTTCATCAGACAATGCCGCTCCTGCAACCGGTAAAAAATTGGCATTTTCAATACCTATCGATTTTTTTACCTTAGAAAAAATTAACTTATCGGCAATTGCATAACTTATCTTCAACCAAAAGGAGGGTTTTTTATTTACCCGAACAAAATCTAAATTATGCTTACTTCCCACAGCAACAGCCCATGTTACAAGACCCTGCATAAATGGATTATAAGAATCAACAATAGCTAAAACGCCGGCATATACTTTTTCCCAAAATCGAGGAACAGAACACATCAAAGTAGGTCTTACTTCTTTTATGGCTTGTTGAATTTCTTGTGGACGAAGGTTTACATACACTTCAACGGCCTTATGCAAACAATAATAACTCCAAGTGCGTTCAAAAATATGAGAGACAGGCAAAAATGCAATTGAGGTATCGTCAGATGTTATTGTAGTTAATCGCAAGTCATGAATACGCATTGCCTCAAGGTAATTTGCATGTGTCAACATAACCCCCTTAGGCTCACCTGTTGTTCCTGAAGTGTACATAATCGTTGCCAAATCTTCTGAAGTAGCTTTTTCCTGACAACTTTCAATCTCGAAATGAGAAGAAGAATCCTTTCCCTTTTCAATAAAATCTTTAAAAAATATGCTTGACTCTTCACCCTGTATAATTACCTTATCGTCAAAAATAACCAGTTGTTTTAAAGATTCAGAAATCTTCATAACCTCATAGGCAATATCATACTGATATTGTTCTCCAACAAAAATGATAGAAATTGAGGCGTCGTTAATGATATAAGCAAGCTGTTCAACTGTGCTTGTAGCATAAATGGGAACAACAACAGATCTTATTGCAAAAGTTGCAAAATCGACTACAAAGGACTCTGGTTTATTTTGCGAAAAAACAGCTATGTTTTGCTGGTTAGATAAGCCTGCTTCAAACAAAGCTTTTGCTGTAGATTTTATTTGAAAAGCAAAGTTATTCCACGATATACCTTTCCAGCTGTTATCATTTTCATCACGATAATAGAAGGCATTCTTTTCACCATATTTTTTTGCCTGAATAAAGGGTAACTGTGCGTAATGTGAATATTGCATATGGATAAAGTTTAGTAGTAACAATGACATCAAATAACAAAAAATTTCAACATTAATCAGTAATTATGCTAAAAAAGATGATACAAAAATACAGAAAATTACTTCGACTTTACAATAAACTAATTAACTGTCAGATTTTTATACTTAATACTAACCACCGTCAATATTATTGATTGATGCTGTTTTCATTAGGGGATTCGCCAAAAGCCGGGCGATTCTTGCAATTTCTTCAACGCTAGTTTTGAAGCGTTTTGTTGCGATTCTTTTTTGTTAGCGCCTATACCAAAGCCAGCTGGTTGATTATTAATGGAGATACTGGTTTGAAAAACAGATTTGTTCTCTAAAGTAATGTGCTCCTCAATCACATCAAAACTTACGGAAACCCTATTTTTTTGACTCCATTCAATAAGTTTCGACTTAAAATTAACTTCTTTAAAAGCAATTTTCTTTATATCAACATGCTCATTGAGTACCTTTATAATAAATTGCTCACAACCGCTGTAACCTTTATCCAAATAAATTGCTCCAATAAGAGCCTCAAAAGCATTACCGCAAATATTATTATGCTGCACATTTGAATTAGATGCGGATACAATCAATTTATCCAGACCGATAGATAAAGCTAGACGGTTTAACGATTCTCGCTGAACAATCTTTGATCGCGTATTGGTAAGAAAACCCTCCTTTTTATTGTCAAAAGCATGATACACAATATCACTAACAACAGCACCTAATATTGCATCTCCAAGAAATTCGAGCCGCTCGTTATTTAAATAACGACCATCACTATTTCGTAAAGCTGTTGATTTGTGTAATAACGCCAAATTATAAAGGTCGATATTATTTGGATAAAAACCCAATAACTTGTAGTATAAAGAAAAAGGCTCTTTACGAAAAATCGTCAAGAGCCTAATCTTTTGTGTTAATTTCTGAAACACAGTATTATTTAACAAATTTTTTCACAATAACACTGGCATTATGACCTCCAAAACCAAAGGTATTGGATAGTGCCGCATTAATTTCACGCTTTTCAGCCTTGTTAAAGGTAAAATTCAGTTTGTAATCGATATGTTCATCTTCATCACCTGCTTCATGATTAATTGTTGGCGGAACAATTCCATGTTTTAGCGCTAATATTGACGCTACAGCTTCAATAGCTCCCGCAGCTCCAAGCAAGTGACCTGTCATGGATTTTGTAGAACTTATATTTAACTTATAGGCATGTTCGCCAAACACATCAATGATTGCTTTAGGCTCAGATATATCTCCAACTGGCGTTGAAGTTCCATGTACATTTATATAATCAATATCTTCCGGTTGCATACCAGCATCTCTCAATGCTCTTTTCATTACCAATTTAGCCCCCAAACCATCAGGATGAGATGCAGTTAGGTGATACGCATCGCCAGAGGCTCCACCACCGGCAACTTCGCAAAGGATATTTGCGCCTCTTGCCAAGGCATGATCTAACTCTTCCAACACTAAACATGCACTACCTTCTGCCATAACAAAACCATCACGACTTTTGCTAAAGGGTCTAGATGCTTTTTCTGGTTCATCATTCCGTGTAGATATTGCTGTTAAAGCATTAAAACCACCCACACCACCAGGAGTAATCGCAGCTTCAGCTCCACCAGCAATTATCATATTCGCATTTCCTAAACGTATATGATTGTATGCATCAATGATTGCATGCGTTGAAGATGCACAAGCAGATGCGATAGAATAATTTGGACCTCTAAAACCATATTGAATAGAAATTTGACCTGCCGCTATATCCGAAATCATTTTTGGAATAAAAAACGGATTAAACTTTGGACCCATCTCTTGATTTGAATAATAAAAGCCTATTTCCTGTTCGAAAGTACTAATACCACCAATACCTGCAGATACTATTACACCAACTTCGTCTTTGTCAATACTATCCAAATCGACGCCACAATTTTCAATTGCTTCTTTAGCTGCTGCAATAGCATACTGCGCATATAAATCGAGTTTCCGAGCTTCTTTCCTGTCAAAATACAAACTAGGGTCAAAATCTTTTACTTCGCAAGCAAATTTTGTTTTAAAAAGTGATGCGTCAAAATGAGTAATAGGTCCGGCTCCACTTTTCCCATTCACTAAATTGTTCCAAAAAGTTGAAACATCATTACCTAGGGGAGAAATGACACCCAGACCTGTTACTACTACTCTTTTTAATTCCATAAATAGAATATAAAGAAGTTTTGTTTACTAATTATTTTACTACAGCTTCGATATGAGAAACAGCCTCTCCTACAGTAGAGATTTTTTCTGCTTGATCATCAGGGATAGAAATACCGAATTCTTTTTCAAATTCCATTATTAATTCTACTGTATCAAGAGAATCTGCTCCTAAGTCATTAGTAAAGCTAGCTTGTGGAGTAACTTCTGATTCTTCAACTCCTAACTTGTCAACAATAATAGCTTTTACTTTTGATGCAACGTCTGACATGATTTTTAATTTTTAGTTAATAAAATATTATTTTAAATTTGCGCTGCAAAGGAATAAATTTTTCTCGATAAAAAATAATTTTTTACCTATAAAAACTTAAAAACAGCTCATATTTTATTAACATGGGCATAAAAAAAACAACAAAACCATGTCAACAAAAATAGCTATATTTGCCTCTGGTTCAGGAAGTAATGCAGAAAACATCATACAGCATTTTGCCCAAAACAAGGCTGTTGAAATCGCCTTAATTTTGAGTAATAAACCAGATGCATTTGTGCTTGAGCGAGCAAAGAAATGGCAAATTCCTTCCGTTTGTTTTACCAAAAGCGATTTTACTGAAACAAATAATATTTCAACTATTTTAGCCGAAAACAACATTGACTTTATTGTTTTAGCCGGCTTTTTATTAAAAATACCGGCAACATTAATACAACAATACCCACATCGTATTGTTAATATTCATCCAGCTTTATTGCCGAAATATGGTGGTAAAGGTATGTACGGGCAGCATGTACACGAGGCTGTAGTAGCCAACAAAGAAAAAGAGAGTGGCATTACGATTCATTATGTAAACGAACAATACGACGAAGGAAACATTATATTTCAAGCAAAATGTTCCATTTTATCATCCGACACACCCGCTTTAGTTGCTGAAAAAGTTCATCAACTAGAATACACACATTTCCCAACAATAATAGAAAAATTAATTACTGATTAATCTTTTACTTTTTTTTAACTTATTTGTAAAAAACCTAAATTAAACCCATCTATGAAAACAAAATTATGGCTTCTGACAGCATTCTCGTTTTTAGTTGTCTTTTCTAACGCACAAGAACAATCGTCGGAATCCGAACTGTTTAATGTTTTATCTATTCCCAATGGGGCATATATTTTAAAAGCACCTCCCACGTTTAATGGTGGTGCACAATCGGCCAACAAAATTTCTCCTTGGTCAAAAGAAGCGATAATAGACGGTTCTACACAAAAAGGATGGAGCAGTTCAGAAGAAAGTGATTTTCCATATGAATTTATTTTTGAATTATCAGAAGAGTGTATTATTGATAAATTTGGGTTTAACAACGAGTGTGAAAAAAAATATCCCGGTATTTGTGCCAAAAAAATCAAAGTTGAAGTATCAACTGTTAGTCCGACCGATGGATATAAAGAAGTGCTTAACGAAAAACTTGAAGAGTATGCCCCAACAACGTACTATCCAATTAAGCCAACAACTGCTCGTTGGCTAAAAGTTAGCATTTTATCAAATTACGGGTATGAAAAATTTACCGAGTTGATGGAAATTGAAGCTTGGGGAACTTATGTAAAAACAGACATAAAATCGATAGATTTAACCGGAGATTGGACTTCTACTTGGGGTACAGTATCTATTCGTCAAAAAGGCTCGTCAATTAAGGGTTGCTATACCTACCGAAACGGAAGAATACAAAATGCCGGAATGGAACGACGAATACTAAACTTCACTTGGATAGAAGACGAAGGGAAAAACCCCTTAGGGAAAGCCGTTTTAATGGTCAACGAAGAAGGAACCCGTTTAAACGGCATTTGGTGCTACGGAGATAAACTAGATGAGTACGGCACTTGGGTATTTAAACGAAAAACCGACACCCCAACCCAATGCTATCAAGTGGAAGAAATTGCAAAAGATACGGTTAAGCAAAACCAACTTAAAGAAGAGATAGAATCGAAAGGCAAACTAACCGTTTATGGAATTAATTTTGAAACCAACTCGGCTACGATTAAACCAGAATCATTCCCTACGCTAGATGAAATTTATGATATGTTAAAAGACAACCTGGAAATGCAACTCATTATTAATGGACACACAGATAATAAGGGTTCGGCAGAATACAACAAACTACTATCTACTACTAGAGCAGAAAGTGTTGAAAACTATCTAGTTAACAGAGGGATTACCTCTGACCGACTAGAAGCTTATGGAATGGGAGAAGAAATGCCAATAGCCGACAACGAAACGCAATTAGGAAGGGCTGCTAACAGAAGAGTTGAGTTATTGCTAAAAAAATAAGGGTTAAAAATAAATTTATATATACCTACATACAAGCGAAAAGGGTCGCATACAATAGATGCGACCCTTTTAGTGAAAATTTTACGCTAAAAAAAACTACACATATTTTTTGGCTTGCAACTCCTTAATATCTTCTCGTACAATATACTCATCGAACTCCATTTGTTTATCAATAATACCATTTGGTGTTAGTTCAATTATACGATTACACACTGTTTGAATAAATTCATGGTCATGTGAGGCCAACAACACATTGCCTTTAAAGTTCTTCAAGGTATTATTAAACGACTGAATCGACTCCATATCCAAATGATTTGTTGGTGAATCCAGCACATACGCATTGGCATTTTTCAACATCATACGAGCAATCATACAACGCATCTTTTCTCCACCCGACAACACACTAGCCTTTTTCTGTGTATCTTCGCCGGAAAACAACATTTTACCTAAGTAACTTTTTAAATAAACCTCGTTTGTATCGTTAGAAAACTGACTTAACCAATCAACCAAGTTAATATCAGTATTAAAAAACAGCGAATTATCTAACGGAAGATAGGCTGGAGTGATGGTTATCCCCCAAGCAAATTTTCCACTATCGGGTTTGATTTTCCCGTCCAAAATCTCAAATAAGGCAGTCATTGCCCGCGGATCTTTTGACAAAAAAGCAACCTTATCATCCTTCTCAATAGTAAAAGTAACCCCTTTAAAAAGAAGCTCTCCCTCTATCGATGCACTTAAATCACTCACCTCCAATATCATATTTCCAGGTTCACGAGCAGGCGTAAATACAATACCCGGATAACGACGCGAGGAGGGTTTAATTTCTTCAACATTAATCTTCTCGAGCATTTTTTTCCTACTAGTTGCTTGTTTTGATTTTGATGCATTTGCACTAAAACGAGCTATAAATTCCAATAATTCAGCACGTTTCTCTTCTGCTTTTTTATTTTGTTGCGACTGTTGACGCAAAGCCAATTGGCTGGATTCGTACCAGAAGCTATAATTACCGGTAAATATTTCGGTTTTTCCAAAATCAATATCTACCACATGGGTACACACTGTATCCAAAAAATGGCGGTCGTGTGAAACCACCAAAACGGTATTGTTGTAGTTGGCTAAATAATCTTCTAACCACATTATTGTCTCTAAATCTAGGTCGTTTGTTGGCTCATCGAGCAATAAATTATCTGGATTGCCAAACAATGCTCTTGCTAACAAAATACGCACTTTCTGATTCCCTGTTAAGTCCTTTAATTTTGTTTGATGAAATGCTTCTTTAATACCTAAGCCACTTAACAATGAAGCCGCATCACTCTCAGCATTCCATCCCTCTAACTCGGCAAATTGTTCTTCTAACTCAGAAGCTTTTATTCCATCGGCATCAGAGAAATCAGCTTTAGCATACAAGCTTTCCTTTTCATTCATTATTTTCCATAACGAGCTATGACCCATTATTACGGTCTGCAAAGCACTTACCTCATCAAATTCATGATGGTTTTGCTTTAAAACAGAAAGCCGTTCACCTTTCTCCATAAAAACCTGACCCTTTGTTGGCTGCAATTCACCGCTTATCACCCTTAACAAGGTTGACTTTCCGGCCCCATTAGCACCAATAATACCATAACAATTACCGGCAGTAAGCTTAAGATTCACTTCCTGAAACAACACTTGCTTGCCAAATTGCACCGCTAAATTCGAAACTGTAATCATTTTTTTCTTTCAATTAATCCATAAAAAAACCCTTGCAAGAACCTGCTTACAAGGGTTTACCTTTGTTGTCTCACCAGGATTCGAACCTAGACAGACAGTACCAAAAACTGTAGTGCTACCATTACACCATGAGACAATCCTTTTTGCTTTTACTAGAAAAGCGCTGCAAAGATAGAAGAATTATTTCTAATCTACAAAAGTATAATTATAAAAAACACGGATGATATACTAAAAATGCAAACTCAAATATAAAGTTATACTTACAATTTTTCTGCATGCAATACAGTTCGTTTGCAGTAAAAAATTATTTAACAATCAATAAAAAGTAATTCTTCTTTCCTTTTTGTGCCAATATGTATTTTCCGTTAATAAGAAAGTCTTTGTTTATTATAGCCTCAGCATCCGTAAACTTCTCTTTGTTTAAAGAAAATCCGTTGGCTTGAAGCATTTTTCGCATTTCTCCTTTTGAAGGAAAAACTGAGGCATTTTCGGTAAATAAATCGATAGCCTTTATGCCTGCAGCAAATTTATTTTGGTCAATTTCAAATTGCGGCACTCCGTCAAATACAGACAACAATGTTTCTTCATCGAGTTTTCTCAATGCTTCCGAGGTAGCATTTCCAAACAAAATAGCCGATGCTTCTACAGCCGCATTATAATCGTCTTCGGAGTGCACCATACAAGTTACTTCTTTAGCCAAGGCCTTTTGTAAAGGACGAAGATGTGGTGCTTCTTTTTGTTCGCTCACCAAGGTTTCGATAGCATCCTTACTTAAGAAAGTAAATATTTTGATGTATTTCTCGGCATCTTCATCGCTAACATTTAACCAAAACTGATAAAACTTATAAGGAGAAGTATATTTTTTATCCAACCACACATTACCGCTTTCGGTTTTACCAAATTTACCACCATCGGCTTTGGTAATTAATGGGCAAGTCATGGCAAAAGCCTCTCCCCCAACTTTTCTACGAATGAGTTCTGTACCGGTAGTAATGTTTCCCCATTGGTCGCTACCACCCATTTGCAGCTTGCAGTTAAAATTCTCGTATAAATGGAGAAAATCATATCCTTGCACCAATTGGTAAGTAAATTCGGTAAACGACATACCATCAGAAGCTTCGCCACTAATCCGTTTCTTTACACTGTCTTTAGCCATCATATAATTGACGGTAATGTGTTTACCGATATCTCGAATAAATGCTAAAAAGGATATTTCCTTCATCCAATCGTAATTATTAACTAACAGTGCTTTATTGGGAGTTTCTGTAATAAAATCAAGAAAGCGAGAGAGTTGTTCTTTGATGCAATCTTGATTATGTCGCAAGGTTTCTTCATTAAGTAAGTTGCGTTCTTGCGATTTTCCCGAAGGGTCGCCAATCATTCCGGTAGCACCTCCTATCAAGGCAATAGGGCGATGTCCGGCGCGTTGAAAATGCTTCAACATCATAACGCCTACCAAATGTCCAATATGTAAAGAATCGGCCGTAGGATCAATGCCCACATACGCCGAAGTCAATTCTTTTTGCAACTGTTCTTTGGTTCCGGGCATTACGGTATGTATCATGCCTCGCCACTCTAATTCTTCAACAAAATCTATCATATATACTAATTAACAATTTACTATTTAAATACAGGGCTGATAGCATTCTATGCCACATGTAGAGGATACAAAGATAGGATTAAAGAAAATAATGTTCTAATGTCTTTATTCTTTTATCTTTTTTCTTTGCGCTAAATTTCCAATCCATCCAATAATTTAACATACACCTTCACTGCTTCTTCAATTTCATTTAGGTAAATAAATTCATCTGCCGTATGTGATCGGGCAGAATCTCCAGGTCCTATCTTCAGACTAGGAAACGGCATTAATGCTTGGTCGGAAAGGGTTGGTGAACCAATAGTGGTTAATCCCAAAGCGCTTCCCCGTTGCACCAATGGGTGGTTTTTATCTATTGAGGATCCGTTTAATCGGGTAGAACGAGCCTTAACTTCACAATGCACATTATTTTGAATCTCTAGTAGCAATTCTTCGTTAGTATAATGCTCATTGCTACGCACATCTACCACAAAAGAGCAGATATCCGGAACTACATTGTGTTGCGTACCTGCATGAATCATGGTGACGCTCATTTTCACATCTCCCAGTTCATCTGATATTTTCGAAAAACGGTAGTTTTTAAACCATTCGAGATAAGGTAAAGCCTTATATATAGCATTATCCCCTTCGTTTCGAGCGGCATGTCCGGCTTTTCCTGTTACAGTACAATCAAGTACCATTAACCCTTTTTCTGCAACAGCCATTTGCATACCGGTAGGTTCACCTACAATGGCCACTTCAATCTTCGGCAGCTCTTTCAACAGGCTTTCTATACCGTTTGTTCCGGAAATTTCTTCTTCGGCAGTTGCTGCAAAAATCAAATTATAGGGTTGCCCTTTTTGCGTTAAAACTGTAAATGTTTCAAGCAAACTTACCAAGCTAGCTCCGGCATCATTGCTGCCAAGGCCATATAATTTTCCATCTTTTTCAATCGGGCTGTGTGGGTCGAGTGTCCAGCCGCTCACCGGTTTTACCGTATCAATATGCGAGTTGAGCAGTATGGTTGGTTTTTCTAAATCGAAGCCTGCCGATAACAACCACAAGTTATTATCCTTACGATACACCGCATGTCCTAGCAACTCCATTTCCCGTTGAAGAAGATCAGCTACTGCATTCTCCTGCTTGCTAAAAGAAGGCGTTGAGATGAGTTGTTTGAGAAGATCTATTCCTATCATTATTTTTTCAATTTATATCCAACAGGATTTCTCGGTTTATTATCTAATTCTTTTTGGCTTGCCATTTCTGTTAATGCTTGATAAATATCATTGAATTGCATATTGGTTTCTATCATGAAACTCTCCATTTTGGCATTTAACTCGGCAAAACCTAAGGCATATTGGCGTAAAACTACAAAGGCACGTACAATTTGTATATTTATTTCGATGGCTTTTGGACTATTCAAAACACTTGCTAGCATTGCTACACCTTGCTCTGTGAAGGCAAAAGGCAAATAACGAGTACCACCCCAACTTGAGGTCACAAATTGTGACCTCAAGTTTGACCACTCATCAAGAGTTAATTCAAACATGAAGTCTTTTGGAAAACGATTCAAATTCCTTCTAACAGATTGTTTAAGAACCTTTGTTTCAATCTCATAAAGTTCAGATAAATCAAAATCAAGCATTACTCGCATACCGCGAATTTCATATATTTTATTTTGAATTATTTGTAGTTCCATTTGAGAAATTAAATTTGAGGTCGCAAATTGCGATCTCAAAAGATAGAGTAAAATATTTGTTAACTATAAGGTTATGATTAATCCATTTTTTTTGAGGTGCCAATTTGGCATCACAAACTTCTGCGTAATCAGCGCAATCTGCGGGAGACTCTTTTATCTCACAAGAGTTCCACTTCCCTTCCCAATCTCATCCGCCTTCGAAATAACCACTGCTTTTACCCCAGCAGCAATCGCCTCAAAGGCATTTTCTAATTTAGGAATCATTCCTCCTTGAATGGTGCCATCCGTTACATAAGCCTCAAAGCTAGGTTTGGTAATTTCGGCGATAACGCTTTCATCATCGTTAGCATCACGAAGAACTCCTTTTTTCTCAAAACAAAACATAAGTGTTACTTCAAAATGTTTGGCTAATGCTTTGGCTGCTTCTCCGGCAATGGTGTCGGCGTTGGTATTGAGTAAGTTCCCTTTTTTATCGTGGGTGAGTGGAGCTAAAACTGGCACTACTCCTTTGGCTATTAAATCAGCTAAAATATCTGCATTCACTTCTTTTACATCACCTACGAAACCGTAATCTACCGTTTTAACGGGACGCTTCTCACTGCGCATATAATTTAAATCGGCACCTGTTAGTCCGAGGGCATTGATGCCCAAAGCCTGTAAGCCAGCAACAATTTGCTTGTTTACCAAACCACCGTACACCATGGTTACCACATGCAACATATCGGCATCTGTTACCCTACGGCCATCTACCATCTTACTTTCAATACCTAGTTGAGTAGCTATGCGAGTTGCTGCACGACCACCGCCATGCACCAATACTTTATGCCCTTGTATTTTGGAGAAGTCGGCTAAGAGTTGTTTGAGCGTTTCCGGTTCTTCAACTATTTGACCGCCAACTTTTATTATGGTTAATTTAGTCATTTTATAAACCCTCCAACATTCGTTTAATCACCACTTGCGCTGAAATTTCACGATTAGCTGCTTGAGGAACGACGATTGATTGCTCGCTTTCAATTACCTCATCTGTAACAATCATATTTCTACGCACAGGCAAGCAATGCATAAAATAAGCCTTGTTAGTTAAGTCCATTTTCTGAGCATCAACAGTCCAGCTCCTATCGGTACTCAAGATTTTTCCGTAATTAGGATCTTGATAAGCCGCCCAATTTTTAGCATAAATAAAATCTGCCCCTTCAAAAGCCTTGTTCTGATCGTACTCTACTATTGCACCGCGAACAAATTTTTCTTCTAACTCATACCCCCTAGGATGAGTAATCACAAATTCCACATCTGCTTCATTCATAAAATCGGCAAAGGAATTTGGAACAGCCTGCGGAAGAGCACGAGGGTGAGGAGCCCAAGTCAACACCACTTTTGGGCGGGCTTTCTTCTTATATTCTTCAATAGTGATAAGGTCGGCAAAAGCTTGCAACGGATGACCCGTAGCTGCTTCCATACTAAAAACAGGTTTTCCGGAATATTGGATAAACTGATTCAAGATTTTTTCGCTATAATCATCGGCTTTGTTCTCAAACTGAGCAAATGCCCGAACTCCAATAATATCACAATATTGTCCCATTACAGGGATAGCTTCGAGCATATGTTCGGGTTTGTCGCCGTCCATAATTACCCCACGCTCTGTTTCTAACTTCCATGCACCTTGATTCACATCCAACACCATGGTATGCATACCCAAATTCATGGCTGCTTTTTGTGTGCTTAAACGGGTACGAAGACTTGAATTAAAAAAAATCATTAAACAAGTTTTATTCTTGCCCAAATGGGTATAAGCATACCTATTTTGCTTTAAATCAAGGGCATCTTTTAGGGCATCCTTGATATTTTGAAGGTCTTTTACATTAGTGTAATTACGCATATTGATTTATTTAAGAACCAAGAGCCAAGACAAACTATTGGTATATTGATAATTTAATTTAATATACTTCGCATCAAATCCTGAAAATCTTTCAAATACAAGTCTAGACACATCCGTTTAACACAACTCCCTTCATCGCACAAGAATATCCATTTCTCCTCAAAAAGGACCGTATCGGCATTCCACGACCAAACAGGTTGGTAAGCAAAACGAACAATCCCTTTCGATATTTGATCCAGCAATTTCTTATCTAATGCAACGGTTTCAGAAGGCCTAACTCCTTCTCCAAAGGATTTTTTTAAATAATCTAGGCTTAAACTATCTTTTAACAATGCCGTTACTCGAACCAGTCTATCCCCTAAAAAAAACAAATGTAAATAATCTATGCTAGTATTACCTATGGGGAGTTTATAGTCGAGCGTGTAAACCTGAATTATCTCTGGCAATTTATAATAATCGGTACGCCTTAACTCATACTGTGCAAATTTTGATTTTGGCGATTGCAGAGTAAATTCTCTAAACCCAAAAGCATTATCCAATCGCTCTTTATTTGCTACTTCAGAAAAATGCTGTGTGCTTTGTTGAGCAACAAGCGCATTAGTCCCTAGCAAAAAAATAACTAAAACTAATTGCTTTCTATTCATCATTAGTTACGAATTTGCCCCTCACCTTTAATAACAAACTTATAGCTAGTTAGTTCTGGCAATGCCATTGGACCTCTGGCATGTAATTTCTGGGTACTAATACCTATTTCTGCCCCCATACCAAATTGCGCTCCATCGCTAAATGCGGTTGAAGCATTGGTGTATACACAAGCTGCATCAACTTGTTTGTCAAACACTTGAGCAATCTGTACATTTTCTGTAATAATAGCTTCACTATGCTTAGAGCTGAATTGCATAATATGGTCAATAGCCTCTTGTGTATTTGCTACCGTTTTAATACTCATGCGGTAACTTAAAAACTCAGTACCATAACTTTCGCTATTTGTTTTTTGAAGCAATTCTTTAGGATATTGTCCATCCAAAAAAGTATACGCTTTTGTATCTGCTTCAATTACTACATTTGATTGAGCCAGTTTTCTGCACAAAAAAGACAAATCGGCCAACCGTTTTTCGTTAATGATTAAGCAATCGAGTGCATTACAAACACTTACTCTTCGTGTTTTGGCATTGGTTATTATTTCAGCACCTTTCTCTTTATCTCCAAATTCATCAAAATAAGTATGTACTACACCAGCACCGGTTTCAATAACGGGCACTTTAGAGTTATTACGAACAAAATCAATTAAGCCCTGACTTCCCCTTGGAATAATCAAATCCACATAGCCAACGGCATCCATCAATTCGGCAGCCGCTTCTCTTCCTGCCGGCAACAAGCACACACAATTTTCGTCAATATTACATTGTTTTAGCACTGCCTTAATTAGCTTAACAATTGCCATATTTGAATTATACGCATCGGTTCCTCCCTTTAGCACACAAGCGTTACCCGATTTAAAACACAAGGAAAATACATCAAAACTAACATTTGGTCGGGCCTCATAAATAATGCCTATAACACCAAATGGAACACTAATTTTCGTTAATTGCAACCCATTATACAAAATCCGCTCTTCAATAACTTTTGCTAAAGGTGAAGGCAAAGAAGCCACATTTCGAATATCTGATGCTATCCCTTTTATACGATCGGGAGTCAGCAACAAACGGTCATACATCGGATTTGCTTTCTCCATGGAAAGTAAATCTTTTTGATTCTCGGCCAATATTGAATCTATGTTGGCTAAAGCAGCATCAGCTACAGCATTCAATACCATATTAATGGTATCGTCAGCAATAAGATTTAATGCACGAGAGGCTTTTAAGGCACTCTCTTTCCATGATTCTTGTATCATCGTAGTCTTTTGAGATAATTAATATTGTATGTTTTTATCTTTCGTGGCAGAACCACTTGTTTTCTCATCACAGGGCAAATACTAAGGGCATCAATCTAAATACAAATAATCATAATGTACCAAAGGACGAAGGCCTTTTTTACCCACAGACTGACGAGCCTTTTCACTATCATATCGCACTTTTCCTACGCCAATTACAACACCTTCTTCGTTGCAAATTTTAATAATGTCATCTTTTTCAAAATCGCCTTTTATACTTGTTACCCCAACAAACAAAAGAGAACTTGCCTTGCTTTTCATCAAAGCATCTGCCGCCCCAGCATTAATATGCACTTCTCCCTTTGCAAAACTGTTGCTGTGGGCTATCCATTTTTTTACGCTAGAAACCTCCTTGGGGTTCGCAATAAATTTCGTACAAACGGTTGTGCTGCCTTTTAGCAACAACCCGGGTAATATATTGTCCTTTTTCCCATTGGCAATTATTACGGCGATGCCTTCATCAGCAACTTTACGGGCGATTGTTGTTTTTGTCAACATACCTCCACGACCAAAAGAAGACTTCTCTGCCTGAATATATTGCGCAATACTTTTGTTGGCGTGCACTTCACGAATCACCACCGATGTTGAGTCAGTAGGATCGCCATTGTAAATGCCATCAATATTACTAAGAATAATAAGTACTTGTGCATCCATCATAGAGGCAATCAACCCAGATAACTCGTCATTATCAGTAAACATCAATTCAGTTACAGAAATAGTATCATTCTCATTTACAATTGGAATAACTTTTAAGGCCAACATCTCTTGCATGCAATTTTTTTGGTTCAGATAGTGCCTACGAGAACCAAAATTCTCTTTTGTTGTAAGCACCTGCCCACAAAAAATACCTTGTTTTTGAAATAAATCATAATAATGATTCATTAACTTAACTTGGCCTACTGCCGAGAACACCTGACGAGCAGATACGGCATCAAGCTTTTTATCAATATTAAGTTCACTACGCCCTGAGGCTACAGCACCTGAAGAAACTAAAATCACCTCTACACCTGCTTTGTGAAGTGTAGCTAGCTGACTAACCAAAGCCGACATACGAGTTAAATCGAGTGTACCATCTTTTTCTGCGAGCACATTACTCCCAATTTTTACAACAATTCGTTGGTATTGATAATTATGCATAGTTTAAATACCTTGTATTACAGCGTATTAATTAAGAACATCTTTTAAAGATTACAAAGTTATACATTTTGTTGGCATTATAAACGAACTCAGCTTGATTAAATGCCACACAAAAAAGCTCGTTCTGATAATTACCAAAACGAGCCTAGTTTAAATATAAAAAACAAACTATTACAATTTTTGATGTGATCCATCGCAAAAAGGCTTGTTTTTTGATTGCTTACACATACACCAATACACTTCTTTTGGCTCTGATATTTCCACTTTAACTGGTGTAATTCCACTAGTTCCATGCGAACCGTCGCAGAAGGGTTGCTTGCTGCTTTTACCGCATGCGCACCAAAAGTATTTTCCGGGTTCCATTTTCATTACTTTTGGGGCTTTACCCGCAATTATTGGTTTTTCCATAACTACACAAATTTTAAAAGAATACTACATTAAACCTTCATCAGCAAAACTATAAAAATTATTGTCAGTAACAATAATATGATCCAAAAGATTTATATCTACGGCTTGAAACGCTAGTTTAATTTTTTTCGTTAAATTCTTATCTTCAGTACTGGGTTGATTGTTACCTGAAGGATGATTATGGCAAAGAACCACCGAAGAAGCCAACTTATCTAATGCATTCTTTAGAATGATTTTCACATCTACAACCGTTCCGGAAACTCCGCCTCTGCTAATATTTATCTTATCAATAATTCTATTTGCTCTATTTAGCAAAAGAATCCAAAACTCTTCATGGGGTAAATCGGCCAGTTGTAATTGAAAAATGGCAAAAACATCGGCACTAGTTTGAATCTGATTTTTTACAATACAATCTGTTGCTTTTCGCCTTCGAGCCAACTCCATCGCGGCAACAATACATACGGCTTTTGCCGGACCTACGCCTTTAAAAGTACGAACAAACTCATCAACCGAGAGCTTACCTAATTCTTGCAAATTGTCTTTAGCGTACCGCAATATTCGGCGAGAAAGAGCAACGGCAGTTTCTTCTCTACTCCCTGAGCCTATCAAAATGGCTAAGAGTTCAGCATCAGACAAACCGGAAGCTCCTTTTAAAAGAAGTTTTTCTCTAGGGCGGTCTTCTTCTGCCCAATGTGGAATTGTCAATCGTCTATCAAACATATACTTAATAGTATTTTATTAGTTGTAAAAAAACCTCACTTTATCTTATAAAGTGAGGTTTTTTATATTAATATTTTTTAAGCTAACTTATTAATGTATCTAGTTAACTTTGATTTTAGGTTACTAGCTTTATTCTTGTGAATTACATTTGTTTTAGCTAATTTATCTAACATAGCACTAACAGTTGGCAACATCTCTGCAGCCTCTGTTTTTACGGTTGTTGCGCGTAATTTTCTTACAGCATTACGCGCCGTTTTTGCATAATATCTATTGTGCAATTTTCTTTTCTCAGCTTGTCTGATTCTTTTGATTGACGATTTGTGATTTGCCATCTTTGAATGAAATTAATTTTTTCTTTTATTTACTTTGTAGTCCCTAGGGGAATCGAACCCCTCTTTCCAGGATGAAAACCTGATGTCCTAACCGATAGACGAAGGGACCTTGCATTATTATTAACGCCTTCGTTTATTTGAGCACGCAAAGATAAACCCGTTTTTTTTATTTGCAAAACATTTTTGCTAAAAAAAGATTATTTTTATATGCATATCACAAATTTCTGCTATTGATAACGCACTAAAGGTTTATAAACTTATTGATTGTCAAATATATCCAGTGGTTTTTTCATACCTTTGCAGCATGATAATCAAAACCAAAGCCATCGTTATTTATTCCACCAAGTATTCGGAAAATAGTGTGATTATTCACACATATACCGAAAAACACGGGCGGATGGGTTATATAATACACGGAAAAAATAGCAAAAAAACCGTTTTACGATCGGCTCTTTATCAACCTTTATCAGTCTTAGAGATAGAAACTGAATATAACCCCAAAAAAAATATCCAAAAAATTAAAGAAAGTCGTATAGTTATTCCTTTTCAGTCAATACCCTTTGATCCAGGGAAAAATGCGTTAGCATTATTTATGTCTGAATTATTGTATAGAACTTTAAAAGAACCACTTACAGATGAATATCTATATAGTTTTTTATCAGATGCAATATTTTTTTTAGACAGTACCACAAAAAGCATTGGTAATTTTCATTTAGTTTTTATGCTTCAATTGAGTAAATACTTAGGATTTTTCCCTGCGCAAGAAACTATAGTAGAAAACAAATACTTTGATCTATACAATGGTGTTTTCATAGAGAATCAGGCTATTTATCCTTGCTTAAATCTATCTGAAAGCAAGCTTTTAACCATATTACTTACACTCAACTTCAACAACATGAGTCAACATGTTTTCTCAAAAAAAGAAAAGTACAGTTTATTAAAGAGCTTAAATGAATATTATAAAATACATGTAAGCCATTATGCTGAAATTAAATCATTAGCTGTTATGATTCAATTATTCAACTAAAGTTTATTTGGCAAGATAATACAAATAAAGTACTTTTGCACCTATAAAGCTGGTCTTGTAGTTCAATGGATAGAACAAAAGTTTCCTAAACTTTAGATCCGGGTTCGATTCCCGGCGAGACTACTATAAATCTGAATAACAGACTCTTATTTCCACTCATTAAATGGATGGCAACATAAATTTGAGTTATAGTATCTACTATCTTCACTAACTTCCACCCCAATCCAATTAGGTTTTTCAAAAGATTCACTTTCTGAATTAAGTTCAATTTCGGCAACAACTAAACCTTTGTTTGCGCCCAGAAATTCATCCACTTCCCATACTTTTCCTGCGTATTCTATTTTATAACGGTATTTTTCAATTATTTTAGCATCATCTATCTTTTCAAGCATCTCAATAGCTTCTTCTATAGGTGTTTCTTGTTCAAATTCAGAACGAGTAATCCCAATATTTTTACTTTTAACCGTAACATACGCTTTTTCTCCTGCAACACGCACTCGCTTTATAAATTCAGGCTCGTTTAACAGATACCCTTGCTTGTAATAAATTGGGCTTGCCAATTGCCTATATTCATCAGAAGTAACTAAAAATTTTCTTTCAATTTCTGTCGCCATATTTTCAATTTGTTTAAATTTTCTACAATATACTAAAAAGAAAAAAAGCCTAATAAAAATTTTCTTTATTAGGCTTAATAATACATTTTTGATAGGGTTACATTTCCCAAGTATCTAAAGTAGCAAGCAAATCTTCAAAAGTTTTTACCTTTGTTACCTTCTGTATTTGAGCCACTTGATTATAAACTGCTTCATCATATGATTCTTCATCTACAGAGCGAATAACGCCCATTGCAATTGGAAAATCAGGACCTTCCATTAATGCTAGTTTTTGATGAATGGTTGAGTCATGACAAGTACAATCATGAATCAAAACATCCTCTTTACTAATCCCGTTTTCGCCAATAGTAACAACTTTTAAAGTAAACCCATCCATAACAAGTCCCTTATTCTTTTCTTTGCCAAAAATCATAGGTTCACCGTGTTTCAATACAATCATTCTATCTTCTCTATGCTCTTTAGAGGCAAGCCAACCGTGTGCGCCATCGTTAAAAATAATGCAATTAACCAACATCTCCACAACCGAGGTACCCTTATGCTTTGCTGCAGCTATCATTACATCTACAGATGTTCTGATATCTACATCCAAGGCTCTAGCAAAAAAAGTTCCTCTAGAACCAATAGTCAACTCTGCAGGACGGAAAGGTCTTTCTACTGTACCAAAAGGTGATGTCTTTGTTGCAAAACCTTTTTTTGTTGTAGGAGAATACTGCCCTTTTGTTAAACCATATATCTCATTATTAAATAGCAACACATTGATATCAACATTTCTTCTAACACTATGAATAAAATGATTTCCCCCAATCGCTAAACAATCACCATCGCCTGTTATTTGCCAAACCATCAAATCGGGGTTTGCCACTTTTACACCGGTTGCAATTGCTGCACCTCTACCGTGAATGGTGTGGAAACCGTAAGTATTCATATAATACGGCAACCTAGATGAACATCCAATTCCTGAAATGACAGCTATTTGATTAGGGTCAACACCAATTTCGGCCATAGCTTTTTGCAAAGAACCTATTGCTCCGTGATCCCCGCATCCTGGACACCACCTAACATATTGATCACTCTTAAAATCTTTTGCGGTATATAATAACATAACTATTCCTCCAAATACTTTTTAAAACACTCTTTTAATTCCAACACAGTAAAAGGCTGCCCTTCTACTTTATTATATTGACAAAAAGCAACTCCTTCTACTTTTGAACGCAAGAAAGTTGCAAACTGACCACTATTCAACTCACAAACAACTACCTTCTTATATTGCTTAATTATTTCTACTGTATTCTTAGGAAGCGGGTTAATATAATTAAAATGAGCCAGAGCTACTTTTTCACCCTCCTTTTTTAACGAATTTATTGCTGAGATAATATGTCCATGTGTTCCTCCCCAGCCAATAACCAACAAGGACGCATCCTTGCTTCCTTCAACAACAAGCTCTGGAATGAGCTCAGAAACATTGTTGACTTTTGTTTGCCGTGCGGTTACCATTTTTTGATGGTTTGCAGGGTCGGTAGAAATAGCTCCTTTATCATAGTCTTTTTCCAACCCTCCATTACGATGAGCAAAACCTTCCATACCCGGAATTGCCCAATAACGAACCATATTTCCATCGTTTCTTGAAGTAACTTTTATTTTCCCTTTCATTTCAGCACTTACAAAAGGAATAGAAATTTCAGGCAATTCACTAAGCTTAGGTAGTTTCCATAACGAAGAACCATTTCCAATAAAAGCATCGGTCAATAGAATTACGGGAGTCATATATTCTAATGCAATTTTACTAGCCATGTATGCATAATGAAAACAATTATCAGGTGTGCTAGCAGCCAACACTACAACAGGACTCTCTCCATTTCTACCGTACAAAGCTTGCAGTAAATCAGTTTGCTCTGTTTTGGTAGGCATTCCCGTTGAAGGTCCACTTCGCATAACATTTATTATCACCAAAGGCAACTCAGCCATTACAGCTAATCCTATAGCTTCAGACTTAAGGGCTAAGCCTGGACCAGAGGTATTTGTTGCAGCAAGATTTCCGGCAAATGAGGCTCCAATTGCAGTAGTAATGCCAGCAATCTCATCTTCACACTGCACTGTTATTACCCCCAAATCTTTGCGTTCAGATAATTCTTGCAAAATATCTGTTGCTGGGGTTATAGGATAACTACCCAAAAACAATTGTAATCCGGTTTTTTGGGATGCGGCTATTAAACCCCAAGCAGCAGCCTTATTTCCGCTTATACTTGTGTAAGTTCCTGGTTTAATGCACTGCGATTTATTTACTTGAAAAATTGAAATTGAAGCATCAATATTCTGTCCGTAATTAAACCCATCAACTAAAACCTTAGTGTTAGCTTTTAGTATATCCGGTTTCTTTTTAAACTTAGTTTCTAAAAAGTGGGTAGCATGATCAATAGAACGATTAAATAAAAAACAAATTAACCCTAAAGCAAACATATTTTTACTTCGCGCCATTGTTTTAAAATCAAAATCAAACTCTTTTAAACTTTCCTTTGTTAAAGAAGATAATTTTACAGGAATTAATTGGATAGTCTCCGACAATTTTAATTCTTCAAATGGATTATCCGTAGTAAAGCCTGCTTTCTCAAGATGCTTATCATCAAAAGAATCTATATCAAAAATAATGATGCCATTTTTCTTTATTCCCTTTACATTTACTTTAAGGGCTGCTGGATTCATTACTACAAAAATATCAGCTTCATCACCTGGAGTATATACTCTACTTGAGCCTAAGTGCACCTGAAAACCAGAAACTCCACCCAAAGTGCCCTGTGGAGCTCTAATCTCTGAAGGATAATCAGGAAATGTAGAAATTTCATTTCCTAAAATAGCAGAAATATTCGAAAAAAGAGTTCCGGTTAACTGCATTCCATCACCGGAGTCTCCTGAGAAACGAATAACTACATGTTCTTTTTCAATAAAATTCATTTTATCAGACATATATATAATTTTTCAATAATCTTTTTTTGCGACACAAAAGTAATAAAAATAGCTGTTTAGACAAATGATGCTGTATAATTTTTCACTTTTATAACATTTGAAATGAATTTTGTGTATAAATATGCATTTTTAAGCAAAAATAAAACCACACAAAATTGTGTGGTTAAATAGCTAAAAAGCAGCATTCTTAGGTGTTCGTGCAAAAGGAATTACATCTCTAATATTAGACATCCCAGTTACAAAAAGGAGTAATCGTTCAAATCCAAGTCCAAAACCAGAATGAGGAGCCGAACCAAACCTACGGGTATCTAAATACCACCACATATCTTTTATTGGAATATCCATGTCTTCTATTCTACCTTTTAACTTTTCATAGTCATCTTCCCGTTGGGAACCTCCAATAATTTCTCCGATTTTTGGAAATAATACATCCATAGCTCTAACCGTTTTATTATCTTCATTAAGTTTCATATAAAAAGCCTTAATCTCTTTAGGATAATCAGTTAAAATTACAGGACAATTAAAATGAGTCTCTACCAAATAGCGTTCGTGTTCTGATTGCAAATCTGTACCCCAACATACAGGAAATTCAAACTTATGTCCATTTCTCACTGCGTCTTCTAAAATAGCTACACCATCGGTATATGATAGGCGAACAAATTTGTTATTAGCAACAAAATGCAATCGACTAATTAACTCTTTATCCCACATTTCATTCAAAAAAGCTATATCATCGCTACAATTATCAAGGGCGTATTGGGTAAGATACTTTAAGAAATCCTCTGCCAAATCCATATTTTCCTGAATTTCATTAAAAGCAACTTCAGGTTCAATCATCCAAAACTCGGCTAAATGCCTTGGCGTATTGGAGTTTTCTGCCCTAAAAGTTGGCCCGAATGTATAAATAGCACCCAATGCTAAGGCTCCTAATTCCCCTTCTAATTGTCCGGAAACAGTTAAACTGGTAGGTTTACCAAAAAAATCATCATCATAAATTACTTCCCCTAGTTTGTCTTTAGAAATATTAGTTAAATCGAGTGTAGTAACCTGAAACATTTGACCGGCACCTTCACAATCAGAACCCGTAATAATTGGGGTATGCATATAAAAAAAACCATTATCATTAAAATATTTATGAATAGCATAGGCCATAGCATGCCTAATACGCAATACTGCACTAAAAGTATTAGTTCTAGGTCTTAAATGAGCAATTTCCCGTAAAAATTCTAACGAATGACCTTTTTTTTGCAGAGGGTAAGTTAAAGGGTCTGCTTCACCGTAAACCTGAATTTCATCCACATGAATTTCTAACGATTGCCCTTGACCTTGCGAAGCCACAAGTTCACCGATAGCACTAATACAAGCCCCTGTTGTAATGGACTTCAATAAAGATTCACTAAACTTTTCCACTTCAACTACAAGCTGAATATTCAAAATGGAGGATCCATCGTTAAGTGCAATAAAATTGATATTTTTATTTCCTCTTTTTGAGCGCACCCAACCCTTAACATTAATTTTAACACCAACTTCTGAACTGTATTTCAGAATATCAACAATTTTTTTTCTACTGATTTTTTCCATAACTTAATCAAATATCATAATATAAAATGCAAAATTAGCTTTTAAGTGCTTAATCAATAGTAAAAACAACAAAAAAAACACTTGTCAATTGACAAGTGTTTTAAAGTATTACTATAATTAATTATTTTCTTCTTTCGTCTTCAGCTCCACCTAATTTGCTCATGGCGCATCGGAACCCGATATCATTGGTTGACTTATCTTGTTCTAAATATCTGCGAGTAGAAGGATTTAACCAATAAACTCTATCTCTCCAAGACCCCCCTTTATATACACGAGTTTTGTTTGTTAATTTTCTTGATAAAAGACCATCAGCAGTAACATCTGGATCGTATAATAATTTGGTAGCCATATCAGGATCCATTGGGGTTTTCCATGCATCCGGACTTTTACCTGAACGGTTGTCACCATCACCATAGTTTCTTACATCGTATTTAATATAATCTCCCATAGTTGAATCTGATTTTTCTACAGGAATTACATATTTTACTCTACCTAAACTATCAATAACTGGAACCATTACTTTTTTACCTTCTTGTGTGTTTTCATTAAACACAGGAGCTTTATACTCATTACCACGGAAAGAGTTATATTCTTCAACTTGTTCACTAGAAAGCGGACGATAAACATCCATAACCCACTCGTTAACATTTCCGGCCATATTATATAACCCAAATTCATTTGGCCAGTATGCAGTTACTGTATTAGTAAGAGTTGCACCATCATTCAACTTACCACCCATACCCATCATATCACCTCTACCACGAACAAAGTTTGCTTGCATTTGTCCACGAAAATCTTTAGATGGATTACGCATTTGATGACCTGGCCATGGGAATTGTTTTTTCTCGCCAGAGTTTTCTTCGCCATCACGAGCAATTACACCGTAAGCAGCATATTCCCATTCTGCTTCTGTTGGCAAACGAAAATCTGGGAATAATAAACCGTCTGACATATTTGTTTTTCTTTCTTCACCCCAAAGGTTTTCCATTGGGCGCTTTCCTGTTTCAGGTTGAAACTCGGAACTTAACAAATATTTGCGTGTATTTAAAACAACATTATTTTTAATTTCTTCGGCGTCCTCATTATCTTTTACGCTTTCAAAATCGGGCATAGTAATTAAACCATTAGATACCATTACTAATTCATTGGCACGGTCAGTTCTCCATACACAATAATCAGCCGCTTGCTCCCAACTTACGCCAACCACAGGATAGTTGTTATAAGCCACATGAGAGAAATAATACTCAACATACGGTTCGTTGTAAGCTAATTCTGTCCGCCAAACCAATGTATCAGGTGTTGCTTTTCTGATTAAATCAGGCGAGTTATGCATGATTAATTTCATCCAATGTAAGTACTCATTCCAGTGTAGATTACTAATCTCTGTTTGATCCATAAAGAAGGAGCTTACAGTAACACGACGAGGAATATTATCCCAATCGCCTGGAATATCCTCTTGAGTACGACCCATGGTAAATGTACCACCTTCAACGAACACCATTCCTGGAGGCGTTTGTTGATAATAGTTATTATTTACTTCAAAACCGCCGGTTTTTCTGTCATTATAAGCCCATCCGGTAACACTTGAAGCTTCTTTTTTCATGCACGATACAAGTAGTAGTGCTGATAAAAAAAGGACTGTTTTAAAAATAATGTTAAGTTTCATAGCTAAAGGGGTGATTAATTCGTTACAAATATAACTTAATTTATCAATTATTGGTTTATTAAAATATTTATTGTCTTTTCTGTGTTTTTTAAAGCGGTAAAGGTATATAATTTTATATTTTTGTAAAAAATTTATGCTGTATTTTTTATTATTTCTAATAAAATTGAAAAAAATCAACTGTAACGGGAAACTCTTATCTTATGAAAAACCCTTAATAATGGGGGTTCTAAATATCACACCGGATTCATTTTATGCCGATAGCCGTGCTATTGTAAAAGATATTTTACTAAAAAAAACAGCTCAATTTATACAACAAGGAGTCGATATTATTGATATTGGTGCTGTTTCTACACGACCAAACGCAAAAAAATACGCCTCCGAGAATGAAGAAATTGACCGAATTTCAACAGCGTTAGATATACTAACAAAAGAATTTCCAAAACTAACATTCTCGTGTGACACATTTCGTGCCAAAGTTGTTGATATTGTAGTTAAAAACTACCGTATAGCTATAATAAATGACATTTCAGGGGGGACATTTGATCACGACTTACTAAAAACGGTAATAAAATGGCAAGTTCCCTATGTATTAAGTCACACAAAAGGAGATTTAACAAGCATGCACCTTAAAACTAACTACACTAATTTTATTGCAGAACTCCTATATTTTTTTTCGGAAAAGATAGCGGAATTGCGTAGCATGGGGCTTAATGACATAATTATTGATCCAGGCTTTGGATTTGCAAAGACTATAGACCAAAACTTCGAGCTATTAAAAAAAATTGCTTATCTTCGAACCTTTGATTGCCCGATAATGGTTGGCTTATCTCGTAAGTCTATGTTTTACAAAACATTTAATACAACTCCGGAAGAGTCTTTAAACGGCACAAGTGTAGCCAATTTTTTCGCACTACAAGGTGGGGCAAAAATAATTCGGGTGCATGATGTAAAAGAAGCAAAAGAAACAAGTGCAATTTTCAACAAATTACATATTTAATGGGCTTAGATTTTAACATAAAAGACATTATAGACATATTGTTGGTTGCATTTCTAATGTTCCAAACTTTCCGTTTATTAAGAGGAACAAATGCCGTAAATATCTTTTTGGGTATAATGGCATTTATAGCTTGTTGGTTTGTGGTTTTTTATGTGTTGAAAATGGAATTATTGGGAGCTATTCTTGATAAAATAATGAGCGTTGGAGCTATTGCCTTAATCATATTATTTCAGAGTGAGATACGGCGATTTTTTTCATTAATAGGCAGAAAGAGAAATTGGTCCATATTGCAATGGTTATCAAAACCGGCGGGAGGTAAAAATGAGATTGAAGAACTTACTATCATGCAAATTGTAGTTGCTTGTAGGAATATGTCAAGAAATAAATGCGGTGCATTAATTGTAATTGAAAAAAACACAGATCTAAGTTATTTATTACATTCTGGCGAGCAAGTAAATGCAACTATAAACTACCGATTAATTGAGAACCTTTTCTTTAAAAACAGTCCACTGCATGATGGAGCAATGATAATAGCAAACAAACAAATTATGGCAGTAGGTTGTATTTTACCGGTATCGCAAAACCAAACCATATCAAAACGATTGGGATTAAGACATAGAGCTGCTTTAGGAATTACAGAAAAAACAGACGCTACAGCCATTATTCTTTCAGAAGAAACGGGAAGAATTGCAATTGCTCAAAACGGAGATTTAATTGTCAATGTATCCGAAGAACAACTTGAACGGTTGCTTTACAAAGAATTGACTGGAAAATAGATGAGGTATTAAATTGCTTTGGCTTCCATTGTTACTATAGGAATAATCATTTCTTCCAAAGAAATCCCACCATGTTGAAAAGTGTTTTTATAATACCCTACATAATAATTAAAATTATTAGGATAAGCCAAAAAGTCTTCGTTTGAAGCAAAAATATACGCAGAACTCACATTTGGACTTGGTAATCCTATACGAGAAGGCTGTGTAATTTCAAAAACATCTTTTTTATTGTATCCAAGATTCTTTCCTACCTTATACCTTAAGTTTACATTTGTTCCTTTGTCGCCAACTACTTTTATAGCATTATTTACTTTTTTGGTTCCATGATCTGTTGTTAAAACAACCTTAAATTTATTTGCTGCCAACACCTTAAATAACTCCAGAGTAGAGGAGTGTTTAAACCACGACACTGTTAATGAACGATAAGCAGCATCATCTTGGACTAATTCTCGCATCATTTTCGAATCTGTTTTAGCATGAGAAAGCATATCTATAAAGTTTAACACACAAACATTTAGCGGATTATCTTTTATTTCGGCAATTTTCTCAATTAGCTTTTCGCCAGAATGGGAATCATTTATTTTCTGGTAAGAAAACGAATATTTCTTTCTGAATCTATCCAATTGCGTTTGCAACAACTCCTCTTCCTTGAGATTTTTCCCTTCCTCCGATTCTTCTTCAACCCACAAATGAGGAAACATTTGCTGAATTTGCAAAGGCATTAATCCGCTAAAAATTGCGTTTCGACCATATTGAGTTGCTGTTGGAAGAATGCTATAATATGGTTCTTCTTCGGTAAATACGAAATAGTCATTTAGCAATTCCTTAATAACCAACCACTGATCATACCTAAAATTATCAATAACGATTAAAAAAACTTTATCCCCATTATCCAACATTGGGAACACTTTCTTTTTAAAAATATCTGCGCTAATTAAGGGCTTTGTAGCTTCGTTATCAAACCACGATTCATAATTATTTTTAATATATTTAGTAAACGCATGATTTGCTTCATTTTTTTGCATCTGCAACAAATCGCGCATTTCATTTTCAGAAGCATCTAGTTCTATCTCCCAATACAATAATTTTTTATACAGTTTACTCCAATCACTATGTGTTACACATTCATTAATTTGCATGCCAATTTGGGCAAACTCTGTACGGTAATTAGAAGTGATGTGTTCCGCAATAATTTCCTTTTTATACACATGCTTTTTTATGGCCAATACAATTTGATTTGGGTTAACAGGTTTAATCAAATAATCGGAAATTTTACTACCAATAGCCATATCCATAATATTTTCTTCTTCACTCTTGGTTATCATTACAACCGGAACATTGGAATTGATAATTTTAATGTGCGCCAATGTTTGGAGTCCGTTTAAGCCAGGCATATTTTCATCTAAAAAAATGATATCAAAGTTATGCTCTCTACAAAGGTCAATTGCATCTTGCCCATTTGTTGCTATAAGCACTTCATATCCTTTACCTTCTAAAAAGAGTATATGTGCTCGTAATAAATCAATTTCGTCATCGGCCCAAAGAATTTTCATGGCAAGTACATTTTAATAATTCAACGCAATTAGCGCATATTTATGTTTCTGTTAAATTCCAAATAATCGCTTATATTTTTTGCATCGATTAATTTAGAAAGATTACTTTTTGAAATAATTAGATTTCGATATTCTGCTTGTTTAAGCACTTCAAACAAATCTCTATTACGAATAATGTTAAATAAATAAGTTTTTGCATTGATCAAATTTGGAAAAGACTCTACCAATAGTAGTTTAGCTCCCCCAATATCAACCATACTCACCTTGTAATTTGCTAGAGAATAT
Organism: Paludibacter jiangxiensis; assembly: GCA_945897785.1. GTDB lineage: Bacteria > Bacteroidota > Bacteroidia > Bacteroidales > Paludibacteraceae > JAFGVL01. Next base: position 49,170 of record CAMDGD010000005.1, on the reverse strand, counting down.
TTTTCTGCATTATACCCATCAAGCTTATTTTTTAATGCATCATAATCAAAACTTCCGTCTAATACAACAATGCCATATATATGCCTATCTTTTGCATTATATATATAATCAGTTGATTTCGTCTTAATCGAATCTGATTTTTGAATAATAATAATATTTTTTTTACTTTTATCTTCCTCATTTTTCGGTTTATCTATCTTAGCCGGCAATAGTTTTGCCTCTTCCTTAACGGACAGTTTCTCTTTTGCTTCTACAGCCATCTCATTTTTCACTTGAACCTTTTCTGTTTTTGGCAATGCCTTTACTTCTGAAGCAGGCGCCGGCTTTTTCTCTATCACTGCAGAAACTTCAGTTGCAACAATAGCAATGGGTTTTTCTGGTTCAGAAATAACTGACGCTGTTTTGTTGAGTGGCACTTCAACAATAGGCGTATTCACAGAAAAGCTATCAACAGCAAGCTCAACAGACGGTTCATTAATCATTTCCACATAAGGGATAGTATCGATTCCTTTAACACTATTTTCATTTAAAAATAGCCCTTCCACCTCACTTTTGCTAATCGTAGCGGTAAAAAATTGAATATAACTATCCAAACTAGACCCTTTTCTTATCAGATTAAAGTTTGATTCAGAGATTATTACACTAAAACAATTATTAGAATCAATAAATGATTTAACGAGTGCATCAGCAAACAATCCATTTTTATAAGATACTGCTTCATTATAGCCATCAAGTGGAGAAATAAGTAAATAATTGTTAGTTAGCCGTTTTTGTATTTCAATATCAAAATCTTTAATCATAAAACCCGTAAAATTATACATGGCAACGACATACTGCAATTTGCTTAATGAAATTTCAGGAGCTGAAACAATTAGTATCAAGTGTTTTACTTTGGGATCATGTGTAAAACTAACTGTATCTACAACTACATCTTGACACAAGCACATACTGTCTCGTCTACTAAGAATAGAACCATGGGAGCCTCCAGCTTGTGGTACCATTCCTTGTTTTGTTAAAGCTAAAATATCTTTTGCCATAGCGCTTACATCGCTTTGAGGATAATCGTTTATTACCTGCTGCAATGTTTCTACAAACAAATCATTTTGCTGAGACTTTCCATAACTCAAAGCCTTTACAAATAAAAACTTTGGCATTAATTCGGTAAGCGGATATTCTTCCTTAATTATTACACAATTATCAAAAACAGCCTCAAAATCATCGTCCAAATAAGCAAAATAAGTTTCTTGATAAATTGAATCTTCTTTCATCTTTAGCAAAGCAATTCGTTCTGCATAATCAGGCATTGAAAACATCTTTCCATATGAGCTATTAGGAAATTTTGCCATAAGCTGATTTCGATAACGAGTAGCACTTACCGTATCGTTTGCTTTCATGCTCATTTGATATAAATTATAATAGATATCGGGCAAACGGCTGTATGAAGGAAACCTTCTTTCCAACTCTTCGAAAGTACGGATAGCATTCTCAATATCTTGAATATTTTCAATAAAAATCATCCCTATGGTATATAAAGCATCAGCTATTTGCTGGTTTGAAGATTCTATTTGCGCCTTATTTACGGGAATCTGGTTTAAATAATAATTTACATCCGAATTAACTAAAGATCTATCTACGATTCCGCCTTGTTCTACTCCAATAGTTGCATCTGTTTGTTTACTACTTTCATTATATTGCACAGAAAAATCGTCATTGCTTAAAATAGCCTTATTTTTACGACGCCAGTTATCTTCTAATTTCCGACTACCCCACTTCTGCCGAAAGTCGTTTAACCCACTAAATATAAGCGATTTATTATAGAAATACCAATCACTACTACCCCTTTCATTAAACGAAGGTCCAATTTCAGGCATGGCTGACTGTTGGGCATAAAATGCTTCATTTTGCACTTTAGCATCTGCCATTAATTTTTCTTTTAGCGCCAACTCTTCTGCTTGAAGCGATTTTATCAATACTTCAACAGCCATTATTTTCTCTGCATCAGATAAAGCCGACAACTGTTGAAGGCTATCTTGCAGCTGCACAATTTCATTTTGTTGGTTCAATTTATCCAGTAGCTGGCTTCGCGCTCTAATTTTTTCATAATCAACATTGTCAATTGGCATAATTATTACAGCATCGTTATAATACGGTTGTGCCTTTAAATATGCTTGTTGCGAATAATGCAAGTCGGCCAAGGCCAACAATATTTGCACTTTATTTACAATATTATTGTTGCTTTTCTCAATGGCTAAGGTATAATTCACAATCGCTTTATCGTACTCTTTTTGTTTTTGGTAAATGTTTCCCATGGTAAAATACAACTTATCTTCATAAGTCTTGTATTTGGAATTTTTCAGCATCTTTTGCAAGCCGGCAATAGCTTCGCCAGGTTCTTTTGTTTGCACTTCGGCCTTACTTATTCGGGCATTAAACTCCATTTCTATTGGAGGATTAGCTTTGATTACCTTAGTAAAATACAGTTTTGCCAAGACATTATCATTTACCAAGCGATGCAGTTGAGCTAAAATATAATAAAACCGCGTTTGTTGCATTTTATCCGATTCCTCTTGCGCTGCAATAGTTAGGAGCGGAATGGCTTCTTTATATTTGTATTCTTTTAGCAATAAGTGGGTACTAACAGCAGAATAAATACCACTTAGCTTTTGTGGAATTTGGTCTTTATTGGCCTTAATTAATATATCTTCGGCCTCGTATAGCCAACCCATTTCGATATAACTTCTAGCCAACCATATTCTTGCTTCAGAGACACAAGAGTTATTATGAGAAAAATGGTTGATTATATATGTAAAAGTACCTACCGCAGCTAAAAATTCTGCCTTATGAAACTGAGCCTTACCGGATAACATCCAAGCCTCATCAATCATGTAATTATACTCTTCTTGTTTTAAAAAAGCCTGATATTTGGCATCTTTTGCTTGTTTTGGATCTTTTGTAGGTTTCTTTTTTATGGAGTGATTTTTAATTGCTTTTTGAGTTTTCTCAATGGTTCTATCCATTTGAGGAATAGCAGCAAAAGCATTGCTGTGTACACTTATCGGATAAAGGGGTAGTATTTTAGAATAATCATCGGTATGAGCCTTGTTGATTATTTGCATTCCTTCGTGATAACTTTGCTCTGCATTATAAAGCACATTATACTTGGTAGTGAGTGCTTGCATATTTCTGGAGAACCAGGTGTTCTTTGTGTTGGAGCAACCATAAAAAAAGGCTACAAGCAACAAAACAGCGTATATATTTATAACAGTTCTCTTCAATGTTTTCGGGATATAAATCTGACAATCAACAAGGTCTTTTCTTCAGCAGATACAAAAATACACTTTTTTATACGATTCGGGTGTTTACAAGTAGTATTTTGCTTTATTTAGTGATTGTTATTGTTTTAACACGGCGTTTATATAAGAAAAAGCATATAGGCAACACCAACACAACACAAAGCAATGCCATCCACCACTGATTGCCTTTACCTACATCCTCAATAGAAAAAGAAACAACTCCTTTTGAGGCCAAATAATAAAAAAGAACAATACTTGCATTATTTGTAAAATGGGCAATAATAGGCAAATATATTGACTTGCTCCACAAAAGCAAATATCCAAGCATCCCACCTAATAACAAACGGGGTACAAAGCCAAAAAATTGCATATGAAATAAACTAAAAATGATTGCTACCAACCATACAGCAAGGTGTCTTCCAATTTTTTCTTGCAATAACGATTGTAGGGTGCCGCGAAAAAAAAGCTCTTCAGTTATGGCAGGAACCAAGGCCAAAAAAAACAAATTTGCGCTAAAAGCAACATAAGAACTCTGTTCGAGCAACCGTAGGGTTAATTCGTCAGCGCGCTGTTGCGTCGTTCTAAAAATGGCTTCAATTGTTGAGAAAGACTCAGGAAAAGTCCATTGTTCATTCCACAAAGCTATAATATTTATTACTGGCATTAACAAGAGCATCAACACAATGACTGACATTACCATTACCAAAGGAGGAAAAACACGAATATGTAGAACACTTTCATCTTCTTTTCGAAAAAGCAAAGCAGCTGCTATTGCAGGCATAGCCATACCAAAAGAAGCAAATATAAGTTGAGACAATTGCACATTAAGTATATCTGTTTGATTTAGACTAAAAACCCAAACCAAATTAATAGAAATAATCAAACCCAACAAAGACAAAAAGAAAAAAAGAGCAATTTTTACCCCAAAAGTATGTTTAGCAAACAATCCATACAATAGCATATTATCTAAAATTTATTTTGTTTCTGTGGTAAAACTTTTCTTCAAAGCCTCTATTACTTCATAAGCAATTGGGCAAGTATATGTATTCTTGATTGTAAGTTCAACTATCTGATAAAATTTTTTTCTATCGGTATGTGGGTATTCTCTACACGCTTTGGGTCGGGAATCATATATCAAGCAATAATTATCTTTTTGCAAAAAAGGACAAGGCATCGCTTTAAAAACGAAATCATAATCTTCATCTTTTGTAAGATAGCGTTGAACCACATCAGATGGTTTGATTCGTAAAGCCTTAGCCATTTTATCAATATCCTTATCACTAATTCTAGGACCTAGGGCACGGCAACAATTGGCGCAATCTAAACAATTGATTTGGGCGCTAAATTTCTGGTGTAAATCATGCACAACCAAATCCATTGACTCCAAACGCCTTTTATTTTTCTTAAAGATTTTTTTGGAAGAAACTTCGGCCTGTTTTGCCAAGTATTTTAACTCATCCATCATATTTTTTTTGTTCCATGCAAATGTAACAAAATATAGTTTATTTCTACATATTGATAATTTGTAATAATCCATTTTACAATGAGCATATAAAGCGCGAAAATAGCCAAACTTTATCTTCCACAACAGTAGATGGCATAAGGAATATATCCTTATTTTATGTCCAAAGAATTAGATCAGAACACGGTGTTTCAACTAAATGAAAAACCGGTTTTAATGTTTGGCTCCAAGAGCTATCTTGGCTTATCTAATCAACCAATAATAAAAAAAAACGGCATGAAAAGCCATTGAAAAATACGGAACAGGCCTTGCCGGATCGATTTTTTTTATCGGCACACTTTACATCCATATTGAACTAGAAACAAAACTGGCGACCCTTGCAAACAAAGCAGAAGCCTTTATTTATAGCACCTGATTTGCCCTAAACGAAGGAGTTGTATCTTGTTAAAAAGACAAAAAAGACTATGTTATTTACGATGAATTTGACTCTGCCTCGATAATAGAAAGCAAAAGACTTTCTTTTTCGAAGTAACAAAAACACAAACACAACAACATGTAATTGTTAAAAAAAAAACATAAGTGCTTCCATTCAGATAAAATAAAGTTGATTGTTACATAGGGTGTTTTTGCTATGAAAAGCGATGTAGTTAACTTACAAGCAGTTGTAGCGCTAGCTCAAAAACATAAGGTTCCGGCAATGATAGACTAAGCACAATCATTATAAGTCTTTGGTAAAAATGGTAAAGTTATTTGTTATAACTAAAAATTAACTTATGCGGTCGATTTTATTATAGGCATATTGAGTAAATCTCTAGTTACTATTGGCGGATATATAACTGCCGATAGCATACCACAAATCATTTAATACAACTCATACGCCCTACTATATAGATCCAGAATAACACCAGACTCAACAGCTTATGTAGTAGCCACTTTGGAAGTTATAGAAGAGGAAACCTGGAGACAAGAAGCGCATTGGGCAAATACCCACCGTTGTTTAACAGACTTTATAGAAAGTGTTTTCTAAATTGCACACTCTTCTACGCCAAATAACCCACTGTATATCAAAGACAATTACAACACATCTTAATTGCAAAATCATTAACAGACGAAGGGGTATTTATTCATCCGGTTGTATCCCCAGTTGTACGGACAGAAGACTTCATGATACGGTTTTCGCTAATAGCAACGCACACTTTTGATCAAATTGACGAAGCGGTGTATAAAATTAGCAAACACACCAAATCGTTAGGCATTATTTAAGAAACTCTTTTTACAATACCATACCATCTTTCATTTCAATAACACGATCGGAAATTGAAGCTAGTTGCTTGTCGTGCGTAACAATGATAATGGTAAGATTTAACTTATCGCGTAACTCAAAAAATAAGCGATGTAGCTCTTCCTTGTTTTTAGTATCCAAACTACCCGAAGGCTCATCGGCTAAAATAACAGCCGGATTATTTACAAGGGCACGAGCTACTGCAACCCGCTGTTTTTCGCCTCCCGACAATTCGTTGGGTTTATGCGAAAGCCTATCACTTAAACCCAAAAAAGTGAGAAGTTCTTTAGCCTCCGCTTCGGCTTTTTGAGACGATTTTTTAGCAATTAATGCAGGAATCATAACATTCTCTAAGGCAGAGAATTCAGGCAAAAGCTGATGAAATTGAAAAATAAATCCGATTTGCGTATTTCGAAACAAAGCTAGTTCTTTTCCAGTTAAGTTATTTGTTTGTCTATTATTAATACTAATAGAACCAGCATCAGGTTTATCTAAAGTACCAATTATTTGTAGTAGCGTGGTTTTACCTGCGCCACTAGCCCCAATAATTGAAACAATCTCTCCTTTATCTACAACTAGGTCAACCCCCCTTAGTACTTGCAAATTACCAAAACTTTTTGTTATATTTTGAACCTTTACCATGAAGTTTGTTTATTAAAATAGGGTAGGATGGTCTTCATCAAATTTTTTAAGAATAGCCATCATTAGCGTTTCCCGCACAAAACGAGATTTATTTTTCACCTTATAGGTATCAATAAACCGATTCATTGCTTTTAGCTCGTCGTCGTTCAACATTACAGCTATGCGATTTTTTCTTATTGCGCTGCGTTTTTTTGCCGATTCTATTGAAGCTTTCTTTTTCATTTACTTAACACACAATAATAGCTGGTAACAAATAAATTACGAAGATATGGAATCTTACTTATTAATTTCCATGCCACCCTAGGTTTTAGTCCGAATTTTATTTCATAATTCGGATTAATAAAATAAAAAACCTCGCGCAAAACAGTATAGTTTGTCTTAACAATAATCCTTTTGAACCGTTCTATACTTATACCAGTTTCTTTAATTTCAAGTAAGGCATCAATCTTTTGAGCCTTTTCCCCTCCAAGCCTCAACACCATTTTATATAACCAAACTGGCAGCAGATGAAAAAAAGGTAAGACAGATAACAATTTATTTTCGCAAACTTGTTGATGTCCTCCAAAAGGATTTTGCCAAGGAGGAAATGCAATAAAAATACAGCCGTCATGCGTAAGTAAATCACGAATGTAAGTCATAAACCGTTCTTGATTATGAATATGCTCCACGACATCGCGAATGATAATTACTTGAAATTGTTGTTTTTGCTTATACTTGTAAATATCCTCACAAATTAAGCTAAGGTTTTCTCTGTTTGGATGCGTTTTAAAAAAATCTATAGCCCAAGCATGTTTCGTTGCTTCAATTTCGATTCCGGTCACTTTGCAACCCATATCCAATAAAGGTTTCATATTACCCCCCTCGCCCGAACCTATCTCTAAAACATGCATTTCCGAATCAACAAAACGAGCTTTGCCAATAAAAGGAATAACAAATTTTTCGGTGGTATATGCTTGCTCGCTAAAATAGCTATCTCTATTTATATGTCTATTCTGCATTTGCTGAAAAATTAAGCAGTAAAAGTACACTTTTTTGATAAAAGAATGCAAACTGAGAACATTTTATACACAAAGCAATTATATTTCTATTGCAAAGTATTATATTTGCTGTTTACATACAAAAACATGGCAAAACACAACGAATTAGGTATTGAAGGCGAAAAACAAGCACGAATCTACCTGAGAACAAAAGGATATAACATTAGGCATATAAACTGGGTGCCTTTTGGCAGTAAAAATGAATTGGATATAATTGCTGAAAAGGACGGAATGTTGATTGTAGTAGAAGTAAAATCTCGTTCAACAGCAACCTTTGAACACCCTAAAGACAGTATTACGCAGGCAAAAATAAACCGCATAGTTAAAGCAACGCACGACTATATTTTTACCTACGACTTGTTGCTGGAAACCCGCTTTGATGTAATATCTGTTTTGCCGAATAAGCAAGGAACTTATTGCATAGAACACATTGAAAATGCATTTTTCCCTCCGGTAAACTAAATAGCTATACCGCTTTTGGAGCAATTTTTCTTGATTGACAATAAGTACACTCTAATTTATATTGATGAACACCTACTGTATTCAAAATATTTTCGGCTAGTTTAATGTCGTCTAGAGTTCCTTCAACAACAATTACGTAATTTACTTCTTCAACAGAATTGTGGGTTTCAATTGTTTTGTCTCGCTTAATAATAATAGCTATTATTATTAACAGCAATGCACCTACAAGTAAGCCAATATCAAATCCAACAAAACCGCCGATAACAGGAGACAAATCTTCCATAAAATCTAATCCAAAAGTAATGTTGAATAATGGAGCAAAAATTCCAACAAGCATACCCAATAGCGTACTAATTAGTAATGGCGCCATTTTAAAATTTTTTATAGACTTAACCTCAAACTTATTCCCCGTAAGTTCAATTCGTTTAATCATTGAAACCTTATCAATTGCAAAGCTTTTTTCACTAAGCAATTCAATTGCATTTAAGGCTTTTTCTTCTGATTTATAAATGGCTACATGTGCTTTCATGACATTCATCTGTTAATTTGTTAAAAAATACATATTTTCTGTAAAGATAATAAAAAAAGTAATTCCTACAAGTATTTTATTACCCCATTGCTAGTTAAACCACTCTTTTTTATCCAGTTTTTTCCACAAGTCATTCCACTCACTCTCCAGTAAGTACTTTTCAATTTTAAATCTTTTATACAAAGCCCTACGATCAAATACAAATTTTTGGTTTTTAGGTATATGAAGCTTTAAAGCTTCCTTATATACCCTAATTGTAGCTGGATAATCCATGGCTATAGCTTCACCATCGACATGAAAAAAACTGGAAGAAACCGAATGAATATGCACCTTTGCAGCACGAAGTGTTTCTACATAAGGCATTTTATTAATAAATCCTCCAAGCAAAGAAACACCCATTAAAGGAGCCAAAATACGAGGAAAAGGTTTAAGAATAGTGATGTCAAGTAAGCCGTCAGACAAATCAGCCTGAGGGGCTATGCGGGCATTCAAGCCATACTGGTTTGCGTTAGAAAAAGTAACTACAAAATAATCGCCATCGTAAAGTACTCCATCTACGGTAAAACTAGCCTTAATGGCTTTATATTTATTAAACAAATTAAAAATATACCAACCATACAACAAAGAACCCCTTAACTTACTTTTATTAAAACGATCGGCGATATAGGCATCAAAACCAAAACCGCAAGTACAAAAGAAAAATCGTTGGTTTATTTTTCCTGCATCAATTCTCTTTATCTGTCCATCTAGTAAATAACTGGTAGTTTGATGTCGAAGTCGTGGAATATTTAACATACGCGCTAATCCGTTACCTGAGCCTCTAGGAATATGCGCCAAGGAGGCCGGCGAATGCACCAAGGCCGAAGCAACCTCATTAAAAGTACCGTCGCCACCCATAGACACGATAAGTGCATCGGGGTTTTGGGCGCGCTCATTTGCTAAGTCAAAAGCATGCCCTTTTCGTTCAGTTGTTATGGTTTCTACAACACAATCGTTCATCAACAATTCCTTTCGAATATTCTCGGCATACCGAATATTGTTAAACGGACCTGCAATTGGATTAATAATTAAGGCAAACTGTTTTTGCATAATCAAATTATTTTGAGAAATCATCGTGTAAAGACTGTACAAATGCTTTCGCAAAAATAAGCATTGAATCGGTATAATGAGATAATTCTGCTTTAAAAAAAGTTGTTGATTTTGTGTTTGTATTGTAAAACACTTTTACCGAAGGGGCTACGAAACCCCACCCCATCTCTCTAAAATAAAAAGCGTAGTTTTCCTCGCCAAATATATTTTTCGAAAAACGAGGCATAGTAAACTCCCAACCCATTTGTTGCAGTATGGTTGGCCCTAAATCGTTATGCATAGCAATTTTATTGCAAACAAAGCTCGTATCAACAACCCCACCAGTCCAAATTAACGGAACGCGGTAACTTTCCGGGTCTTCAATGCCGGTTGGTTCCGGTTGTAAACTACAATGGTCTGAAGTAATAATTAACAAGGTATTATCCCAAAGCGGACTAGCTTTTAATTTGTCAACAAAAACACCCAAGCAACTATCGCTATATGCAATGGCATTAAGGTATTGCTGACTTTTCTCGTCTCCTTTAATTTTATGGTAATTGGGAATATCGAAAGGCTCGTGACTGCTAATATTATACACCAGGCTAAAAAAAGGCTGTTCTTGTTCTAGCAATTCGTCAAACATTCTTTCGTACAAAAAATGATCGGGGACACCCCATTTTTGCATTGTAGCAATTTTGTAAGGAAAACTAGTATTGTCGGTAATGTTAGTAAAACCGGAGCGAATTAGGGCAGACCTAGTATTGTAAAAATTCACATCCCCTCCGTAATAAAAGGATAAATGGTAGCCATTTTCTTTAAACTTGCGTGGAAAAAAGAACAACTCTTCCATTTTATGTGGCAAAGCCAACGATGTGGTATTGTTCATCACCGATGGATATCCTCCAATTAAGGCACACATTCCCTTGTCAGAACGATTTCCTGTAGCATAAAAAGACGAAAAAACAATGCCTTCCTTAGCCAGTGCATTGAGCCGTGGAGTAGCATTGGGCATTCCGCCAAAAGGTTCGCTAATTTTAGAAGAGAAACTCTCTAACAAAATAAAAACCACATTTAACGGTTTATGCGCATCCTTTTGTATGTAAACAGGATAATTTCGAGCTTTTGGAGCATAATTAGCAAGAATATTGTTGGCCTCATCTGTTTCCATATAATGCACCAAAGGCTTATTTAACTTAGCCTGACCTAAGCTGTAAATAAAATTCCAAAAATAATTATACGCACTTTGGTTTGCATCTAATTGCTGACTAAAATACACATGGCTATGATTAAGTGGAGATGTGTTTATGCCTCCGCGAGCCGGTAAAACTAAACAAGCAGTTAAAAACAGAAACACGGGAATGGTTTTCCAATTGCCTAAAGGAAGATCGTCCTTTTTATGGGCAACAAATTGCTTATACAACCAGAACCAACAAACAGTAATCAACACCCAAGCTACCAACAACCCTATCAATTGTGCAAAAGTTAAAGCAGCATACATCCCTGCAGGGTTTTGCAAATACAGAAAAATTTGGGAATTTATACGAGTGCCCCAATCCGCATACAACCCCAAATCACCCAAGCCCAGCAAACTTAAAAAAACCAACAATAGCAAGGTATAGTAACGAATAAAAACATGCACAACAAGGGGAAAGAAAACAGCACCAAAAGCAAGTGTCAAGCCGGGTAAAAAAGATAGATATGCCGCCGCCGATAAATCCATAACCAGCCCATGTAAAAAAATTTCTCCAATATCGGATACGGCAAACTGGGCTGTTACCGGATAGTTATACAGCAAAAAAAAGGCTTTAAAACAAACAAAAAAGAGCAGCCAAAAAAAATAATATTTTATAAAAAACGATAACCTATAATTCATGCAATTTGTATTTCAAAAGCTAAGAAACTGTTTAAAAATGCAACAAATTTCAAGTTGATTTTTTTAGAGTTTCAAGCAAGTGATATTTTGCCTGTCTAGTTTTCCATCTTTCTCTAGCATACTGCTGCATATCGGTTACGGTATCTTTTTCGTCAGTAATTTCTAAGCCCAGCAATGTTTCAATTACATCTTCTAATGTAACAACACCATCCATACCACCATATTCATCAACAACCAACGCTATGTGTTCTTTTTGCTCCAGAAGCTTTTCCCAAAGCGAAAAAAGCATAATATTATCGGGCACTACTACAATTTTTCTTTTTAAATCTTTTAGTTGCAGTCCAGCTCTATCCTCTGCCAAATTTTCAAACACCGCCTGCCTAAAAACATAGCCGGTGATATTTTCGTCATTTCCTTCATAAACAGGAATACGAGAAAACTTAAGGTATTCTTTATCTTTTAAAAAATCTTCTAACGACAATGACTCATCCGCAACCACTACAACTACACGAGGAGTCATTATTTCTTTAACCTTTACATTTTTCAACTTTAGCAGGTTATGAATAATTTTGTATTCATTAATAGAAAAAACACCCTCGTTAGCACCAATATTTGCAAGAGCTGCAATTTCCTCTCTACTAGTAGTAAACCGATTGCCTTTTTTTGAAAATGGCTTTGTTAACAAGCCGGAAAAAAGAACCAAGGGATAAGTAATTAACACCATGCCATGTATAGTATACGAAGCAAATGCCGTTAAACTTCGCCAATACCTTGCTCCAATTGTTTTAGGAATAATTTCTGTAAAAACTAATATTAGAATCGTTAAAATTGCAGAAACAACACCAAAAGATGCATCACCAAAGATTTTTACTGCCTGCGCACCCACTCCAGCTGCACCTACAGTATGAGCAACGGTATTTAAAGAAAGAATTGCAGATAGAGGTTTATCAATATGCTGTTTATAACGAATGAATTTAGTTACCCAAGTAGCACCATTTTCCTTTTTAACAAACAAAAAAGACATAGGAGTAGATAATAACACCGATTCAATAATGGAGCATAAAAAAGACACAAACAAGGCGAAAAATAAATAGACAAACAACAATCCCATATTTTATAATTTTATTAAAAAATGAACTATTTTGAAAAAGCAAAGATACTTGATTAAATGAATATTTTGAAAAACAATTGATGAACAAATATCTATTTTTTGCAAGATTATTGTATAAAATAAATAGAAACTGATATTTTTTTTTAATTTAGATAAGGTATTAATAAAAATTTATATACTTTTGCAGGGTTAAAAAAATGCGGCTGTGGCGTAATTGGTAGCCGCGCCAGACTTAGGATCTGGTGCCGAGAGGCGTGGGGGTTCGAGTCCCTTCAGCCGCACAACAGAAGCCCTGTAGACAAAATGTTAAGTCTTCAGGGTTTTTTTGTAAACAAGTAAGAACATGAAACGATTTTTTGGCATACTCCTATTTATTACTTGTACAACAGTCCATGCACAAATGGCCATGGGACTTGTTGCCGGCGTAAATTTATCCAACGAATTAACCACCTTTTCGGGCACTGCCAATGCAACGGCAAATAAAGTAAACAGTTTTAAAGGCATTGTAATTGGACCTACCATCGAATTAATCATTCCAAATTACAACATTGGATTAGAATTAGGCACATTCTTTTCGCGCAAGGGAAGCAATATCAACTACTTTTTAGACAATACAGACAAATCGTATGCGCTTTTATTAGAAGGATACAAAAGCTACGACTACCTTGAAGTTCCGGTATTAATAAAATGGAAATTCGGTCCAAGAGATTTTAAAATGTTTGCTGCCGGAGGTTTATATTGGAGTTATGCCCTTTCAGGAAAAATAGGAATTGAAAAAGCACAAGATCTATTAAACAATAATCAAAACTTACCTGATTTAATTAAAACCACACAAATGGACTTTGGCGATGGGGTAGGCACTGCATTTAACACCATGGACAGAGGATACACGTTTGGCATTGGACTTGAACTGGTAAGAACCTTGCAATTAGCTGTTTACTACACATACGGAACAACAAGTACAATAAATGATTTCTCTATGAAAGTATTATTACCCGAAGACACATACGGATACAACGAAAGTGATTATGAAATAAGCTCGCACCACAATGTTTTTTCGCTACGATTAACTTATTTATTTTCATCGCAACGCTAAAACCCTGCAAAAAACCTTACTTGCACACCCCAAGTTAACAAGCTACTTTTTATAGGTATTATTTCCCAAACTGACTCTAACGCCATCACTTTAAAAATATTTGTAATACCTGCACTCCATTGCACATAGGGTTTTTGTAGCGGATAAATAAACGAAGGCAGATCCATCAACCCCAACTGTTTATCCGATACTTTTCCATAAGCCACTTTAAACCCAACAGTTTCTCTCAAATTACACCGATTAACAATTGGTATATAATTTAAAAGCAAGCCATTTGTTGTAATATTTCCTTGTATATTAACATAAGCATCTGTAGCATAAATAAATGCCTTATTCCTATGCACAGCGTATCTACCGAAGCCATTATTATCAAAGGCTGTATACAATTCCAACAAAGGATAAGGTACGGTACCTAATATAGTACCGGCCTCGACAGTGTACCGAAAGCTACCAAAAATACCTAGCAAAACCGTTTGTTTAGTAGCCGTATGCAGTTTTAGGTAAGGGCAATTATTCTTATCCAGTTGAGCGTTTCCGGCAGTAAAGACAACATGCGTTATTGGCCATAAATTACTTAAGAAAATACGATGAAAGAAGTTATCTATAACCCTTTCTTTAAATGAAAAACGGAAATCAACAGTAAGGCTATAATCGCGTAAGGCAGCCAAAGGAATTCCTTTTTGGCTAAAAACAACAAACTGATTAGGAAAATAGCGCTTCGACGCAAGCCCTAAGTGTGTAGTAAAACCCTTAACCCATTGCTTTGCAAAAAACAAACTAACCTGCTCACGCCTAATATAGTGACCAGCATCTATGCGAAATAAAAAGGTGCTAAAATCAGCCAAGCCATTGCCTACAAAATTTTCGTGTCGAAGCTGATCATGAAAAGAAAAATCAAGTTGAAAAGTATTATTATCGTAAGCCAATCCGAGCACAGCATACTCGGGTTGTTTAAATCGATACTGAAACTCACCTCCATACTTCCAATCGGCATCCAACAAACCATAGCCTCCATACCCGCCAACAGTAAAAAAAGGCGACAACTCTTTCCCGGTGCGAGCGCCTACGGTAAATCTATTCCCCTCCACTTTATTGTAACTCGAAAATAAATTTACGGGACCTATATCTATTTTACCCACAGAGATATACTTATCCAAAAACAGTTGCGATAAGGCATTAAACGTTTTAACAGAATTTTGCTCTTGCAAGGTATCTATAGCCTGTAAAAAAGCAGTGTCTGTTACTGAAGATACGGTTGTGCTATCTGTCAATGAACTGTCAAACAAACTGTTTTTAGTAATAAAAAAAGCGTTAGAAACATGGTCTTGCTTCATAAACCGAAGATTAGCAACAAGCGATTGGTGCCGAAAAACCCACTTGTCGTTATTACCAGTAAACTCTTGAACAAAAGCAAGTTGCTGTATAAAATTAATGTTTGCAGCCTGAGTTAAATGCGCTGTAATATTGCTTAAAGCCAAGGAGGCTGAATCTACGAGCATGCTTCCCTCAAAAAGCAATTCTTTATAATTTTTAGGCCGGAAAACAATTTCATACTGTTTATGTTCGGCCAATAAAAAACTATCTTTAAAAAAATAATGGTATTTTTTATCGGCATAATCGGCTAAAGGACTAAGAAAATTTTTACCAAATAACGACAGGTAATTCTCGTAAAAATTTACCTGAACAGGGAATTGTTGAATCAACTCACCAATAACAGTATAATCAGCCGGAAAAATACTTTTATCATCAGACTGCAATTCCGTTTGTTTTCCATCATGTAAACGAAAGCTTTTTTCACCATAATAGATTGGTAAAAAATAGGTCGAATCATTGGCAGTTAACAAGCCCTTTTGAAGTTTATAAAAAAGCTTACGGTTAGCATTTCTTTTATTAATATTCCCAATAGAAGCATAGGTCTGCTCTTGTAGTTGGACTTTATAACCTTGAAAGCGCATGGGATTATTGAGTACTCTTCGGGCACGCACTTTGCGCATAAATGCTATAGCAGGATTTTCGGTTGGAAAAATTAGCAAGTCGGGTAAGGAAAAATTCTCTTCCGACAAGCGTATGGTTAAGCCTTTACTCTCGCCTGGGGTTACCCGTACCGTTTTAGCTTTATACCCCATCAACGAAACCACCAAATGGGTATGCACTTCGGTAGTACGAAGCACAAAATAACCTTCATCATTCGTTGTAGTGCCCACTCCGCTTTGGTCGAAATGCACAAACACATTACTTAAAGGCTGTTTATCACTTTTATCTATTACCTGACCAACCAAGAGTGTTTCCTCTTGCGAGAACCCTTGTACAGCAAAGAGAAGCACAAAAAGGCTGAATACCAATGGCAAAGAGCAATTATTCAAGACAATATTTTCTTATTTTTTAATGACGAAAAACATCTTTTCTACCTTTCCAATCGGCATAGGCTTTAAACACCGGTTCCGGCCAATATCCATACCAAGCATAGCCGGTACGAGACTCGGGGCTTACTTCATTTAAATTATATACTTTTATACCATCGCGATTACACAAAAAAGGCTGATTGGTTTCAATATCATAAAAACGCGCCCAAATAGGTTTGGCTTGAAGGTCTTCAATTACTTGTAAATCATACGGATATTCCTTATTGATGTATTGATTTCTTGGCAAAGGCACTCGTTCTATTTTAAAACCATTTAGCTTTGCCTTTTCCAACCATTTTACGCCGGCATGAACAGCATCAATAACATCTTGATCGGGATTCTCTATACGCATCAAAAACAACAACACATCACAACTTTCATTAGCCGTAATTGAAGGCAACTCAAACGAACGAGCTTCCATTGGGCGTAGTGTTTTATGACTATGTTGCTGCCCCCAAGCCGTTTTCACTCCATCTACCTCAATTTGGCATTTCAAAGTTACCTTAATGGCTTTATCTAAAGACTTGACAATTTTATCATACAACTCTTCCGACACCCAAGTATAATTCTCGTGTTTCAGTTTAATATCGAGCATAAGATTCATCACGCCAGTCATGATTTCATCATTGTATGTAATAGCATCAATATCCCAACCTCGCCATCCTCCACTCAAGCTATTTTGAATAGCTAAAATATACTGCAAGCCTTTTTCGGCCGAATTTTTAAATGTTTCATTCTTTGTTCTGGTATAAGCTTCGCTCAGGTATTCAATTTGCGGAAAAATATTTCGGTTATCTAGAGTACTTGAGCGGTATCGTTTCTGCATTATTCTACGCACAGAATCTTTATCAATTTTAGCTAACCAATCTATATTTTTTGGCCATCCTCCATCGTAATTTTGCCATTCAACAAAATTCTGCGCAATAGCTTCGAACTCTGTTCTGTCATATCTGTCGTAATTTCTATCCGGATTTTTCAAATTCCAATGATGAATACCATCTTTAAACTTAATAAGTTTAATGCTTCCATCATCAAAAGCAAACAAAGTCACACATACACAAAATACAATCAAACTACTAATAATAAACTTCATAATTATTACACAATGTTGATAGATACTTTAGTTAACTCAAATTCTGAGCTAACCATTTTTTTATCTCACCGGGTGATTTTCCTCTCCGTTTAGCATAATCGCCAAGTTGTTCAATATCAATTTTCCCAATGTTAAAATACTGCGATTTAGGATGAGAAATAAGTAATCCGCAAACAGAAGCATTAGGGAACATAGCCCCATTTTCGGTTAGGCTTATGCCAATTGTATCGAAAGGCAAGATAGGCTGTAAATCAAAAATAATTGATTGATCGGGTAAAGAAGGATAACCTACAGCAGGACGAATACCCGAATACCGCACTTTCAACATATCCTCAATACTAATATCTTCGTCTTTAGCATACCCCCATATTTCTTTCCGTACTTTTTCGTGAATCCATTCAGCAGCTGCCTCAGCCAAGCGATCGGCAAGGGTTTTTACTAAAATTGAATTATAGGTATCGTCCTCTTTATCGAACACCTTAGCCATAGCTTCGGCACCATGCACGGTAACAGCGAAAGTACCTGCATAATCATTTTTTGGCGAAATAAAATCGGATAAAGAATAATAAATGCCCTCTTTTTTAAATTCTTGCTGACGCAAAGTGGCAACAACTATTTTTTTATCTTGATAAAAAAAACTGATGCCCTCTTTTTCTGATACAGCAGGAAAAATACCTACAACTCCTTTCACAGAAAAAGCCTGCTGATGTACCATATCCTTAAGCATTTGTCGTGCATCTTTATACAAGCTTAAAGCCTCTTTTGCCTTTGCTCTGTCAGCCTCGGGAAATTGATGCAACCAGCCTACTTGACATGATTGACAATCGCATACAGCATCCATCCCATCATACTTTCCGGTTAATTTCCAAGCCATAAAAAAGAAACGCCAATCAATATACGGCACTAAACTTTCTACCGATATATTGGAAATAATTTGTATGCCTTGTTGATTGGGTATAGCAGGTTGATAACTCATTTAATTGGTATTAAAAAAAACAAAGGTAAAAAAAATCGACAATAAAAAAACCGCCACAACAAAGCGTAATGGCGGTTCACATATAACGAACTCTTTTTAATCAATATAGAAACAGTCTTTTATAAATGTATCAACAGCATATTTACCGGAGCCGGTAAAAAATAGCACTACAAATACACCAAGATAAAACAAGGCCAACTCTTTACCGGCAAAGGGTTCGTTTGCATGAATTACAAAAGCAGCAACTCCCATAGCAAATAGTATGGGTAACACCGCTAAACGTGTAAAAAAGCCAACAATAACCAATACGGCACACAACACTTCGGCAACTAAAACTAATACTAAAGATACAGTGCTGCCCAAGCCAATTGGATCAGGAAAAACCTGACTTAACGCTTCAAAATTCGACAATTTTGCCAAGCCATGCGTAAGCAAAAAACCACCAGCCAACACCCTCAATAGCATTATTGCCACATTGCGCATGGTTTCATTTTCTGTGTTTGTCAAGATACATTGTAGTTTCATAGTGCTATTGAATTAATAAGTTAACAAATAAAGAAAAAACATCTAAAAATAATAATTTTTATTTTATTTCAGTCAATAAGTCAATAATCTTTTTTGTCATTACAGCCCAATCGTATTTTTTCTTTGCTTCTTTGGTACCCTCTTCAAGTTCTTTTTGGCGATTATTTTGATAAAAGTCTAACAAGGCATCAGCAATTTGAGTTGGCTTAGGCTCCACTACATAACCGGCTTTTCCGTTAGGCACAATCTCTGCCAAGCCACCAACATTGGTAACCAGCATAGGCTTTTCGAAATGATAGGCAATTTGACTAATACCACTTTGTGTTGCACTTCGGTAAGGCTGTACAATTAAATCGGCAGCCGAGAACCACTCACGCACCTCATTTTCGGGAATATAATTGTCGCAAATTAACACATGCTCCGACAAATCTTTTTCGGTAATAATATCCAAATAATACTGTTCGTCTTCGTAAAACTCACCTGCAACCAACAATTTTACAGGAAGCTTGCGCAAGCGCTCATCAGCAAAAGCTTCGAGCAATAAATCAAGCCCTTTATAGCTGCGAATCAACCCAAAAAACAAAACAAACCTATAGCTAGAATCAAGGCTCAAACGCTCAAGCGCATCCTCTCTGGTCATACGCACGCCAAAATGATCGTACAGCGGATGGGGAGTTAAAGTTAGCGGTTTGTTTGTAGCACCCAATTTCTTTATATCATCAACTACCACCTGCGACATGGCAGTAAAAGCATCCATAGCACGCACAAAATACCTTGGAAACAACACATCCAAAAGGCTTTTTTCGTGTGGAATCATATTATGGACCAGCGCCATTTTCTTTGTTCTTTTGCGTAAACAGCGGGCAATAGTCCCAAAACAAGGAGCCATAAAAGACATCCAATAACAAAAAATTACAGCATCATAGTTGGCCTTTCTAATTTTTCGTCCAACACGAATCCAGTTAAACGGATTAATAGAGTTTATACACGGAATAATGTGTAATTCTTGAGGAGCGGGTTCAGCAGAAAACTGTGTTTTACCCGGAAACAAGAAATTAGGATACTGCAAGGTGAAAGTGTACACAACAAGCTCATGCCCTTCTTTTATAAGTTGCTTGGATAGCCTTTCGTTAAAAGCAGATAAGCCTCCGCGGTAAGGATGTGTTGTACCAACAATAGCAATTTTCATCTGTTTATAGTTTAGTTGATAGTAGCTTCGCGATATTAGTCTTCGGCGATATTTACTCCTGTTAGTCGTGATATTAACTTGCCTTACCACAGGATACGCTATCGCTAATCAAGTGGCAGCTATTCCAATTAATCATACTTGTGTGTGAGAAAGCTTTTCTCATGGCTCGTTATGTATAATTGGATGATTTAGTAAAAAACCATGTTCATTGTATTACAAATCAAAACCTATATCTGAACGAAAATATTTCTTTTCGAAAGTAATTTTTTGTGCGTTAGCAAACGACTGTTTCAAGGCCTCATCCTTAGTCTCTCCGTAAGAACTCACAGCCAACACACGCCCACCGTTGCTTAGCACTGCTCCATTATCTTCTTTTGTACCGGCATGAAATACAATGCTACCGGTAAGCTTATCTAAGTTCGTAATTACCTTTCCTTTTTCGAAAGCTTCAGGATATCCACCGGAAACAAGCACTACCGTTACGGCAGCACGGCTGTCGAACTCAATGCTTTTATCTTTTAAATTACCCTGCGCTACTCCCTCTAATAAATCGACAAAATCCGACTTAATCCGAAGCATCACCACCTCTGTTTCCGGATCGCCCATGCGGGCATTATACTCAATAGTGAAAGGTTCGTTATTTACCTTTATCAAGCCAAAAAAGATAAACCCTTTGTAGTCGATACCCTCAGCTTTTAAGCCCTCAACGGTAGGTTTAATAATCCGTTCTTCCACTTTTTGCATAAACACCTTATCGGCAAAAGGCACCGGCGATACGGCACCCATGCCTCCGGTATTTAAGCCTGTATCTCCTGCTCCAATTCGTTTATAATCTTTAGCCTCGGGCAAAATTTTATAATCCGACCCATCGGTAATAACAAAAACAGAGCACTCTATACCAGCCAAAAATTCTTCGATAACAACGGTAGCACTAGCTGCACCAAACTTTCCATCCAACATACTCCGAAGCTCTGCAATGGCTTCGTTAAGGTCGTTAATAATCAACACCCCCTTGCCGGCAGCCAAGCCATCAGCCTTAAGCACATAAGGTGCTTTTACTGATTGTAGAAAAGCAATACCCTCGTTAATAGTTGATGCCGTTACACTTTTATAACCTGCTGTTGGTATGTTGTGGCGAAACATAAACTGTTTCGAAAAATCTTTACTACCCTCAAGCTGTGCCCCCATTTTCGAAGGCCCAACAACCGGTATATCTTTCAGCACGGCATCTTGCTTGAAGAAATCGTACACCCCTTTTACCAACGGATCTTCAGGACCAACAACCACCATACTTATTTGCTTATCAACAACCGCTTGTTTTAAGGCCTCAAAATCATCGGCAGCAATAGGAAGATTAATTCCAACCGCTTTTGTACCCGCATTTCCGGGAGCAATATACAAGTTCGTTACTTTGTTGCTTTGCGCAATTTTCCATGCCATAGCATGTTCCCGTCCACCGGACCCTAGAAGAAGAATATTCATTTAAATACAATTAATTAAACACAACATATCTATAGTAAAAAAAACAAGCTATTTATTTTCAATTTCCACCCGCTTAGTAGGAGGCAACTGTTCATTTCTGCGGGCTACTTGTTTTACCACCTCGGCACCTAACTGTAAAAAAGCGTGGCCAACAATCGATTCTGTTTGTAGAGCGATAGGTTTGCCCTCGTCGCCACCTTCTCTGATGCTTTGTACAATAGGTATTTGCCCCAGCAAAGGCACATCCAACTCTTCGGCCAATCGTTTACAGCCTTCTTTGCCAAAAATGAAGTATTTATTGTTGGGCAACTCTTCGGGAGTAAACCAAGCCATATTTTCGACTAAGCCCAACACAGGAACATTCACTTTATCGTTGGTAAACATCTGAATACCCTTTCTGGCATCGGCTAGCGCCACCTCTTGCGGAGTGCTTACCACGACAGCTCCGGTAATACCCAACGATTGAATTAACGTAAGATGAATATCGCTGGTGCCGGGAGGCATATCAATAACAAAATAATCTAAGTCGCCCCAATAAGCATCGGTAAGCAGTTGTTTTAAGGCATTGCTTGCCATACCGCCGCGCCACAAAAGAGCGGTATGCGGATCGACAAAAAACCCGATAGAAAGAATTTTCAGTCCGTACTTTTCTTCCGGAAGCAACATATCCCTATCGCCCATTTTTTGGGTAACGGGACGAGCATCTTCCAAGCCAAACATTTTTGGGGCTGAGGGTCCGTGAATATCGGCATCGAGCAAGCCCACTTTATAGCCCATTTTAGCCAAAACAACGGCTAGGTTTGAAGCGATAGTTGATTTACCCACACCACCCTTTCCGGAAGAAACGGCAATAATATTTTTTACATTTGCCAAGGCCTTTTCGGGTTCAGGCTTAGCCTCCTGCAAGGTTTTTACGCGAATGTTCCCTTTAATTTCGGCTTCGGCGCCAACATACGCTAGTATTGCTTGTTCGGCTGCTTTAACAACCGACTTAATAAAGGGGTTGGTAGGCTTATCAAAAATAAGCGAAAAACTAATTTTGTTTCCTTCTATACGAATATCTTCTTCTACCATTTGGTTTTCGACCAAGTTTTTTCCGTTTCCCGGATAGCGCACTTTGCTTAAAGCATCGAGTATTAATTTGGGATAAAAAGTCATTATACTTAAATTTTAATATAGTTACAACGAAAGCGATGCGCGTCTATTTCGATTAAAACTACGGTAAGCATCAGGTTCAATATCTTTATCAGGTTCAATAAAAATAGTTCGTGGTGCTAACTCAAAACAAAGGTATTTAATACTTAACCCTCTGGCTAACCATTGTTTTTCGTAATAAGTTTTAATTGACAGCAAGTCGTTAACAAGAGCCGATTCGTACAAATTATCAGTAATAGCCAGTAACGAATACTTATTTTCACGAATCATTTCGCGCGTATAAGTAAACATAAACGGGCTATCTGTTTTCAGGTGAATCAATCCGTTTGGCTTAACGAAATGTTGATACAGGGCCATAAAATTTGTTGCCGTCATTCGTTTGGTAAGCTTTTTCATTTGTGGATCGGGAAAAGTTATCCAGATTTCGGCCACCTCATCGGGAGCAAAAAAATGCGTCAGCATTTCAATTTTTGTGCGCAAAAAAGCCACATTACCCATTTTCTTATCCAAGGCCTCTGTTGCACCTGTCCACATGCGAGCCCCTTTAATATCAATACCGATAAAGTTTTTATCCGGAAAAACCCTTGCCAAGCCCAAAGTATATTCCCCTTTACCACAGCCCAGCTCTAGCACAATAGGATGCTCATTTTTAAAAAACTGCTCGTTCCATTTCCCCTTCATCGAAAAAGGAGTTCCTGCCCTCAGCTCGTTAAAAGAAAGTTGAAAGACATGAGAGAAAGACTCCATGTCGGCAAACTTTTTTAGTTTATTTTTTCCCACAGATAAAACAAATTAATGGGCTTTTACGATTTCTAAACCAATATCGTTTATACCAACCAAAACGGTATCGCGCATGGCCTGTTTAACTTGAAATTGATATGAGCCTTTTTGCGAAAAGTTTATTTTAGGCAGGAAGGCCACTTTCATTTCGTACAAAGACCCAAACCCTGAGCCTAACCAACGACCGCCATTATCGGCTAGATAAAACTCTACCGTATCCTTTTTAATGGTTTTATCCGGTTGTTCATAATCAATAAACAGCCACAAGTTCTGCGTTTTAAAATTAGCTGAATTTCTAACATTTACAAACACCGTATAATTTGCTTCTTCATTCAAAGTAACTTCAAAAACAGCAATACTATCTTTATGCCACCCTTGAGGAGGAAGTTCGTTGTATGCACTAAAAACGGTATCGTTTTTTGAGCAAGCACTTACAAAAAAAAGGGAAAAGAAACCCAACAAGAGTATATAATATGCCTTATTCATTTGTATCTTGATTTTTCTTTTTTAAGATAATTGGTTTATTGTTATTGGAACGTTGTTTATTTCTGTTGTTATTATTGCTCTTACCTGATTTTTTTCCTGAACGTTTTTTTTCAGTATCAAAACGGGTTAAACTATCTTGTCCCACAATATTTTGGAAATCGACGGCAGGTTTAGTTTCCTTTTCCTTAATGTCGAGCGACTCCGGTTTACCGCCTGCTTTATTCAAGGCAATAACTTCTTTTACCCGTTCAACAGAGAGTACAACAAGATTAGCAGCAAAATGAGGAGAAGACGAATAAGTCATTTGCCGCTTAAACACATCAGTTTTAAAATGATAAAAGACAGCATCTTTGGTCTCCAGTTGCACTTCTTTCGAAGGAAAATCCTTTAGTTCGTCTATATAGGCATCGACCTCATAATTCATGCAACATTTTAACTTAGCACATTGTCCGGCAAGTTTCTGAGGATTTAACGAGATATCTTGAAGGCGCGCCGCATTGGTAGATACAGACACAAAGCTCGACATCCAAGCAGAACAGCACAATTCCCTGCCACAAGGACCAATTCCACCAATTCTACCGGCTTCTTGTCGGGCACCAATTTGCTTCATTTCCACCCGAATCTTAAAGGTATCGGCCAACACCTTAATTAACTCACGAAAATCAACACGGTCATCGGCAATATAATAGAAAATCGCTTTATTGCCATCTCCTTGATACTCTACATCGCCAATCTTCATATTTAAATTTAACCTTTCGGCTATTTGGCGGGAACGAATCATGGTTTCCTGTTCTCTTCCTTTCGACTCCTCATATTTTTCTAAATCAGAAGGTCTGGCTTTACGGTACACCCTTCTCACCTCAACTTTATCAGGATAAACATTATTCTTTCGCATTTGCAACAATACCAATTTACCTACTAGCGATATTTCGCCAATATCATGCCCCGGCGATGACTCTACGGCCACTATATCGCCTTTTTCTAGGGGAATTTTTGTGCTATTTAGAAAGTAAGCTTTGCGGGTATTTTTAAACTGAACCTCAACAAAGTCGGTATCCGAAACTGTTTCGGGCAGGTCGCATAACCAATCGAAAGTAGCCAGTTTTTGTTTGGTATTATTCCGGCATCCTTTCTCGTTCATTTGGCAACCGCCTAAAGCTAATTTATATTCCATAATCGTATCGTATTTGGAGGGAAAACTCCATGCATATAGTGTTATTTACTATTCAAAACGGACAAATTTACAAAATTATTAACAATGATTACACATATTAGCAGCTAAGGTTTACACTAATGTAGTAGAAAAATATTTTTTATATAACTTACACCATAAAAAGAACCCTAAATAACAATCTTTTTGTCATATTTGTATTGCTTTTTTTACGAAAAACAAAAAAAACAATAACCTTGTGTAAATGGAAAGTGTACTAGAAGACAACGAACTTGGCCGTATTGAGATTTGGCGTAACAAAAGCGCCCGACGAATAAAAGTTACCATCAAACCAAATCATCTGCGCTTAACCTTGCCCTTTCATGCCTCCCAAAAAGAGGGGCTTGATTTTTTAAATGAGGTACGGATAAAAATAAAAGAGAAGCAAGAAAAAAGCAGTTTACAAACATTTATTATTGACGAAAACAATCCCCTGAAAACCCTTTCTTTTACTACTAAAGTAGAAGCGAGCAAGAATGATAAGGTTTTTTTTAGGCTTAGAGACAGAGTATTACTCATCGAGTATCCGCTAAGTAAACAAAGTAACTCTGCCGAGATGCAAACCACATTTCGTAAAGGCATCGTGTATTTTTTGCAAAAAGAAGCCAAGCGGTTATTGCCGGAAAGGATAAAACAACTGGCAACTATCCATGGATTTTCTTACACAGCAATTAAAATACAAAGCAGCAAAACAAGGTGGGGCAGTTGTTCAACCAAAAAAAATATCAATCTTTCGTATTATTTACTGTTAATGCCACCGCCATTAATTGATTATGTACTTTTACATGAACTTTGCCATACGGTAGAAATGAATCATGGTGTACGGTTTTGGCAATTGATGGATAAGGTAACAGATAACCAAACAAAAAGCTTTCGGAAAGCTATAAAAGAGTATCGTTGTGCCTTGTAGGTTTGTGCCGTATCATTACCAACTCGTAGTGCATTTAGCAATTTTTTCAATTATAAAATAAAATCAAGATTTTTAACATGTAGCTAAAGCCAAGATTTTCCATATCAGGCTTACCGTCATTTTTAACTGTTTAAAAAAATACAATAGAACTATGATGCACTGGGACACTTTGCTATCTAATAAACGGTTTGGCATGGAGGATTTACACCTCCGAAATCACGATGATCGAAGTGAGTTTCAACGAGACTACGACCGCTTAATTTTTTCGGCTCCTTTTCGTCGTTTGCAAAACAAAACCCAAGTTTTTCCGTTACCGGGAAGCGTTTTTGTGCACAACAGACTAACGCATAGTTTAGAGGTTGCCTGTGTAGGTCGGTCCTTAGGCAACGGGGTGAGTAAACTATTACAGCAAAAATACGGAAACGATTTCTCACCTTTCATTGCCGAAATTGGGTCTATTGTTTCTGCGGCTTGTTTGGCACACGATTTAGGCAATCCGCCTTTCGGGCACTCCGGAGAAAAAGCCATAGCAACGTATTTCTCGGAAGGTGAAGGGGCATCGCTGCAACAAGAAATGAGTGCTGCTGAGTGGAAAGACATCATTACCTTTGAAGGAAATGCCAACGCCTTTCGCTTACTCACACATCAATTTAACGGACGCCGAAAAGGAGGCTTTGCCTTAACATACGCTACGCTAGCCTCCATTGCTAAATATCCATATAGCTCAAATTATGCGGTAAGAAAACAGAAATTCGGATTTTTTCAATCGGAAAAAGACACCTTTGTTTGCATAGCCTCAGAGCTTGGCATGCCACAACTGGAACCCTTTAAATACGCACGCCATCCACTGGTATATTTGGTAGAAGCCGCTGATGATATCTGTTACGAAATAATGGATATTGAAGATGCCCATAAACTAAAAATTCTTAGTACCGAAGAAACAAAAGCCCTTTTGGTAGGCTTTATTCCGGAAAACCGAAAAGCAAGAACCATGGAAACGCTTACGCTGGTGTCGGACAAAAACGAACAAATTGCGTATTTACGCTCTACCGTTATTGGCTTACTGATAGACAGCTGCGTAAATGCGTTTGTTGCCAACGAAAAAAATATATTAAACGGCACACTAAACGGCGCACTAATAGAGTATATCTCTCACGAACTAAGAGAAGCTTATAGTAACTGTGAAAAAGTTTCGTATACGCGCATATACAAATCGAGAGATGTAGTAGATATTGAAATTGCCGGATACAATATTATTTACACACTGATAAATAAATTTTCGCTGGCAGTATTAAACAATGAAAAAGCCTATGCCAAGATGCTGCTTTCTCGCATACCCGAACAATACCAAACCAACAGCAACAGTACTTACGGCAAAATACAGGCCGTACTCGACTTTGTATCCGGAATGACCGACATATATGCGTTAGATTTATATCAAAAGATAAATGGAATGAGTTTACCTACCCTGTAATAACACCTCTTTTATCGGGAGAAAAACCTTGTTTCATCGATTTTCTATTTTACTGATAACACTAAGCCCGTATTTTTGCTCATCATTAATTTAAAAAAACCATAAGCAATTATTGCTATTAAAATAAACAGATATAATTAATACCTTCAGACTATGAAAAAAACATCAGATTGTTATGCAAAAAAACCCTCTTGTTGTGGTGGTTTTGGTTTTGCTTCTTTACTAATTATTGGCGGAGGATTACTGCTTTGTACTAAATTAAACCTTATCCCTGCTAAGTATATTGACTCCATAATTTCGTGGCAAATGCTTTTGATAATTATTGGTATAGTATCTTTAGTTAAAAAACAGGTATATACTGCAGCCTTTTTCCTAAGCTTGGGTTCCTTCTTTATCATTCCAAAAATAGGTTTGGTTCCCGATAACTTTTTAGGCAGTGTGCCGCCTAATTTTATTCAATTATATTGGCCCGTATTACTAATTATTGCAGGTGTTTTTGTTGTTATTCACAACATATTTTCGCCCAACAAAGCCCGCACCATTCGTGAAAAGATTTTATACGAAGCAGAAAAAAGCGGTATGGAGAATCAGTATAACTGCGAAAACGGTTTTATAAACAAACGAAGTGTTTTTGAAAGCGGAAAACACATTGTGCTAGAACCTGAATTTAAGGGAGGTATTATAAAAACTGTGTTTGGCGAAACTAAACTCGACTTACGGAAAACAAGTTTACCTGAAGGTATTACAACACTCGAAATAGATATTGCTTTTGGTTCAGTAATCATATTAATTCCTGAAAACTGGCGAATCAAAACAAATACAAATACTGTATTCGGTGCTTTTGAAGACAAAAGAAGCTATTTTAACGACGACTCTGAAAGTACAAAAACCTTAGTAATATCAGGGTCAATTATTTTTGGAGAAGGGGTACTAAAAAACTAAAAACCTAGCATGATACATCCTTTATTCGAACACAAATGGCACCTTTTTCTTTTGGCTATAGCCTGCCTTTTTATGGGGGTTTTGCAAGCAGTACTGTTGTATCCATTAGTGAGTGTTTCTATTTACTATTTATTGCTAGACGGACTCATTTTTAGCTTTCTATTGGGCATCCTATCTATCCCCTTGTGGCTCGTAATACGGTTTGTTAACTTCACTCAACTAAGCACAATACAACGGTGGATAAATTCCATTGCATTATGCTTACTAACCCTTAGCACTTGGCTGGGTGCGGGATGGTTGCTGCTGTATATTTGCATCCCTATCGAACTTTTTTCCTTATTACTACCAACCATTCCTCTGCGAATAATGAGCGGTATTCTACTCTATATCATTGTAGTACAAAGATATATCATGCTTGTAGAAATATATAGAATTGTAGAAGAAGAACAAAAACAAGACGCTATTGCTGAAAAGATTGAGCAAGCGGCAAACTTTACAGCAGCTGATTCCATCGAGTTAATTGACCGTATAGCAGTAAAAGTAGGGCAAAAAATTCATGTAATAGCCATTAACGATATTCAATACTTACAGGCAGAAGGCGATTATGTAATGATACACACTACCGAAGGCAGATACTTAAAAGAACAAACCATGAAGTATTTTGAACAACACTTACCACAAAATAAGTTTGTTCGTGTACATAGGTCTTGCATCGTAAATGTTGAAATAATATCTCGCGTAGAACTGTACGAAAAACAAAACTACTTGTTGCATCTACAAAACGGTCAAAAAATTAAAGCCAGCACCAACGGATACAAACTATTAAAAAAGACGCTAAGCTTATAAAACTGTCCATATCAAAACAACAAGATAAATAAAGGTGAAATTTCTTTTAATATACTATTGGGTTTAATTTTTATTGTATTATCTTTGTTTGCAAAACATACAAACAATGAGTATTAAAATCACCGACCAACTACAACTGGCATACGACTTTGTTCAATATACAGGAGAACATATTTTTTTAACAGGAAAGGCCGGTACCGGAAAAACCACTTTTTTAAAAACACTAAAAGAAAAATCACCTAAGCGGATGGTAATAGTTGCACCAACAGGTGTAGCAGCAATTAACGCAGGCGGTGTTACCATACATTCCTTTTTTCAAATCTCGTTTGGACCTCAGCTTCCTTCACAAAACAACCTTGCAGAAGCTAAAAAGTTTAATCGCGAAAAAATCAATATAATACGGAGTTTAGACTTACTTGTTATTGACGAAATAAGTATGGTTCGGGCTGATTTATTAGATGCCATTGATGGAGTATTGAGGAAATTCCGAAACAAAAACAAGCCATTTGGGGGAGTTCAAGTATTGATGATTGGCGATTTACAGCAATTATCTCCGGTAGTAAAAGACAATGAATGGAGTTTATTGCAGATGCACTACGACACCATGTATTTTTTCAGCAGCAAAGCCTTGCGTCAAACTACCTTTGTAAGCATTGAACTAACGCATGTTTTTAGGCAACAAGACCATGCTTTTATTTCCCTACTAAATAAAGTACGAGAAAACCGCCTCGACCAAGATACTTTAGAAACACTTAACAAAAGGCACAACCCAAGCTTTAACCCAAGTACAGAGGAAGGCTACATCACCCTTTGTACTCATAACATCCAAGCGCAGAAAATCAATGAGTCTAAACTGCAAGAGCTTAAGGGTAAAGCTATTGGTTTTAAGGCTTCTATAGAAGGCTCTTTTCCGGAATATGCGTATCCTACAGATTTCGAACTAACTTTGAAAGAAGCAGCACAAGTGATGTTCGTGAAAAACGATTTATCGGAAGACAAGCAATTTTATAACGGGAAAATAGGCAAAATTACCCGTATAGAAAACGATAAGGTATTTGTGCATTGTCCGGGCGAAAGCGCTGAAATTGCAGTTATTCCGTTACAATGGGAAAACATAAAATACACACTAGACACCACAACCAATGAAATTAGCGAAAGAATTGAAGGCAAATTTGTACAATACCCGCTCAAACTTGCTTGGGCAATTACGATACATAAAAGTCAGGGTTTAACCTTTGAGCGAGCCATTATTGATGCAGAGGCATCCTTTGCACACGGACAAGTATATGTTGCTTTAAGCAGATGTAAAACACTGGAAGGCATAGTGTTAAAAACAAAAATTTCGTCAAGAAGCATTATTAATGACACAACCATTAACGGGTTTACGCAACAAATAGAAGAAAAACAACCGGACAACCACTCACTAACAAGCTGCAAACAAGCGTATCAGTTAGACCTTTTATGCGATTTATTTCAGTTGCATCGGATACGGTATTTATTACAAACACTCACAACCGTTGCCGAAGAAAACAAAGCTACCCTACCCGAACACAGCATAAACTATTTTACCAAGTTGCAGGAAACTTTTCAGCGTGAATCATTTAGCATCTCCTTAAAATTTCAAACACAAATTAAAGAATTAAGTGTACTAGAAACAGATTTAGAAAATAACCAAACGCTACAAGAAAGGGTAAAAAAAGCAGCCGACTATTTTTCACAAAAACTACAAATCAATATTATAGAAAGCTTATCAAAAGCCGATCTTGATATTGACAATAAAGCAGTGCGCAAACAGATACAAGAAACTGTGCAAAAAGTTGAAACCGAAACAAGCATAAAAATAGCTTGCATGAACAGTTGTAAAACAGGATTTATGGTAAAGGCCTATTTAACGGCACGAGCAAATGCTGTATTAGAAAAAGAAAAAACAAGCAAGCCCCGCAAAAACAAAGAAATTCAATCGGCAGAGATTCCGCATCCTCAACTATACAACATATTGCGTGCATGGCGTAATGCACATGCAGATGAACTCGGACTGCCTGCATACCATATCTTTTCGCAAAAAGTATTGTTCGAATTGGTATATTATCTTCCAACCAACAGTAAGGCCTTAAAAGAAATTAACGGCATGGGAACCAAAAAGGTGAGTCAGTTTGGGAGCGAGATATTGGAGTTAATTAACGAATATTGTCTAGAAAAAGGTATCAAAAAAAACGAAATACCACTACAAAAAGAAGATGAAACAACCAGTTTAAAACCTAACACTAAAATTGATAGCAAGAAGGTAACCTTAGACTTATTCAAATCAGGAAAAAAAATTCATGAGATTGCGCAAGAAAGGATGCTTGCAATAAGCACTATTGAAACCCACTTAGCTCATTTCATTGGCACAGGCGAAGTAGACATAAGTTTATTTCTTACAGATGACATACTTTCAAAAATTTGTGCTTACTTTGAAACTGCAGAAAGCAAGAGCGTTAAAACAGCCCGCGAAGTTTTAGGCGAGCAGTTTAATTACACTGAATTGCGATTTGCACTTAAGCATATGGATTATTTAACCGACACCTTAAGTAGCACATAAAATGAGCTTATCTGAAGAAAAAAAAGCCTTGCGAAAAGAAATTACGCGAAGAATTGGTATTTATACCGAAGACGAATTAAAACGGGGCACAGAAAAAGCCTTGCAAAATCTGGAACAGGACACCCATTTTATTGAAGCAGAGACCGTACTTATGTACTGGTCATTACCCGACGAGATAAACACGCATCATTTTATTGAAAAATGGCACCATTCAAAAACAATTTTACTTCCGGTAATTGGTACAAACAAATTTGAAGCCCATGTTTTTGAAGGCTTAAAAAAAATGGTTGATGGGCCCTATAACATTCTACAACCCAACACACATAAATTTGAAAATAAAATTGATTTAGCTGTTATTCCCGGACGAGCATTTGACCAAAAAGGACATCGGCTGGGGAGAGGAAAGGGATTTTACGACCATTTTTTGCAAGATTTTTCGGGCTACACTATCGGACTATGTTTTAATTTTCAACTTCAAGATTATATCCCTTTCGAACCATTCGATATCGCTGTTGATAAAGTTATTAGCTCCAAAGTATCAACGCATCTTTTCTAAACGAGAAGCATCCAAACGCAAAAAGATAAACAACAAAATAGTAAACCCCCACAAAGAGGACCCTCCATAACTAAAAAATGGCAAAGGAATACCAATAACCGGAGCCAAGCCCAACACCATACCAATATTAATGGCAAAATGAAAAAAGAAAATACTTACCACACCATAGCCATAAACCCTACTAAAAGTTTCTCGTTGCCGTTCGGCCATATGCAATAAGCGTAATAAAAAAGCAAGATAAAGCCCCAGCACCAAAACCGACCCCCAAAAGCCATACTCCTCTCCTACAGTGCAAAAAATAAAATCGGTGTCTTGCTCTGGCACATACTTGAGTTTTGTTTGCGTGCCATTTAAAAACCCTTTGCCAAGAAATTGACCAGAACCAATGGCAATTTTAGACTGATTTACATTATATCCGGCACCGGTAGGGTCATTCTGCATACCCAATAATACCTCAATACGCATTTGTTGGTGAGGCTGTAGTACACTGGTAAACAAGTAATCCGAAGAATAGGCATAAGCAACAGCACCAATAGTAAAAAGAGCAATTAACACATACGGTTTTGCACGCAACTGGATAGACAACCAGCTAAGATACAACACTGAAAGAAACATTGCCACAGCCAAAAAATACAGGTATGAAACTGGTATAATTAAATTAACAACAAGCGCAATAACAATAACAAATACATAGCCCAATCCAATATACTTTATTTGTTTTAGGTTTTTTGTAAAAACAAACAAAAAACCTAGCTGTGTAATAATAATGAAAAATACGGCTAAAATTGCCCCAATAGAATCGGCCGTAGGCTGGAGCAAATCGCTACCAAACTTTATTACAATAATAAACAAAATAACACAACATCCGGCTAAATACAATAAAACTCCGGGCATTCCTTCTCTATAAAGCATTAAGAAAAAAGCCAAAAATACCAAAGCGGAACCGGCCTCTTTTTGGAATAGCACTAATGCCATCGGAGTAATAATCAGCAATAAAACCGGAAGATAGTTCTTAAAACCTTTCAGCCTAAAATTATACCTACTCATAAACTTAGCCAAGGCCAGGCCTGTTGCAAACTTAGCAATTTCGACCGTTTGAATACGCACAGGACCTAATACCAACCACGATTTAGAACCCTTTATTTCGGGAGCAAAAAGCACCGTTAAAATAAGCAATACCAAGGCAGCAGCATATATAAAATAGGCAAAAACATCGTAAATACGACTATCAATCATCAATAATGAAATGCAAATAAAAACGCAAGAGCCAATCCAAAGCAATTGTTTACCTGCATTTTGGTCAAAATCAAATACAGAAGGATGCTCAAAATCGTAACTAGCACCGTATATACTTATCCAGCCCATAATGACCAAAACAATATACATTAATATCGTTGGCCAATCAACTGCTTGCGATATCTTAATGTTTCTTAGCACTAGGCATTAGGTTTGTATTTAACATTCTATCTTCTAAATATTTTCGCTTTGGATTGATAGATCCTTTCAAGTACTTTTCCATCATCAAACTCGCAATAGGTCCAGCCCAAGTAGCCCCAAAACCGGCATTCTCAACAAAAACAGCGATAGCAATTTTCGGATTATCTTTGGGAGCAAAAGCCATAAAAATGGAATGATCTTTACCGTGTGGGTTTTGGGCTGTTCCGGTTTTTCCGCATACCTCCACGCTATCAATAGCAGCAACTCGGGCTGTTCCGGCAACAACAGCCATACGCATACCTTCTATTGTCGAATCAAAATGTTTAGGGTCAACCACGGTATGCCTTTTTTTATAATACATTGAATCTATTTTTCCTCCTTCAATATGTTTCACAATATGAGGAGGATACCAATACCCTCTGTTAGCAATTGCAGCCGCTAAGTTCGCTGTTTGTATAGGCGTAGAAATAACCTCACCTTGTCCGATTGCAATTGAAATTACAGTTAATGCCCGCCAACTACCCTTTCCATAAATTTTGTTATACACCTCCGCATTAGGTATATAGCCTCTATTTTCATTAGGAAAATCTACCCCTAATTTATAGCCAAAACCAAAAGAAACTACAGCATCTTTCCAAACAGTAAATGCGTTTTCGGTTGAACCATACTTTTTATTGTCTAACATGGCACGCAAACCATGACAATAATATGCATTGCACGAATGCTGTATAGAACCAACTAAATCTAAGTTATTAGGATGATGATGGCATCCAACCCGTAATCTACCTGCAACAAACCCATTATTACAAGAAAAACGTGTTGCTGGTGTAATAATTTCTTCTTCTTTAAAAATCAACGAATTTACTACTTTAAAAGTAGAACCGGGAGGGTAACGAGCCATCAAAGGCCGGTCGAGCAAAGGCTTAATAGGATCATTATTCAATGCTCGGAAATTTTTTGTTCGTTGCCGCCCAACCAAATCGGAAGGATTAAACGAGGGACTCGATACCATAGCTAATATTTCTCCCGTAGCTGGTTCTATAGCTACAACACTACCTACCTTCCCTTGCATTAATTGTTCCCCATACATTTGCAAATCAATATCCAAAGAAAGCGTTAGATTTTTGCCGGAAATTGGATCAATATCCATCTCGCCTTCTTCATATTTTCCTTTAATTCTCCCCCTATAATCCCGCAATAAAATTTCCACCCCTTTTTTGCCCCGTAACTCTTTTTCGTAATGCTTTTCTACCCCGTTCATACCTGCATAATCTCCACTTCGGTAATAGTCATCCGCTTCAATATTTGTTTTAGACACTTCGCCCACGGAACCTAGAGCATGAGCTGCACAAGGATAAGTATATTCTCGTAGTGTTCTATTTTGAATATAAAACCCCGGAAATTTGAATAATTTTTCTTGCAACACAGCATATTCCTCAACCGACAACTGCGACAATAATAATTGAGGTATATAACTATACCCTTTATCTTTAGGGAGTTTATTAATCAAACTCTTAAAAAAAGGCACACTAAGATTAACTGCCTTGCAAAAATCCACCGTATCAAAAGGCTCAACCTCGTTTAAAACCACCATAATATCGTAAGCCGGTTTATTATACACCAGTAGCTTTTCGTTTCGATCGTACATCAATCCACGGGCAGGATATTGTGTTTTGTTTAGAAAAGCATTACTGTCTGCATGCTCTTTGTAAGTAGGATTGAAAATTTGCAGATTGATTAACTGAAGTACATAGATAACCACAATAATCATCATGATTCCGGCAAGAACTGATTTTCTGTTTTGAAGATGCTTATCTATCATTTTTTTGATTTGAACCGTTCCATACTTAAAATAATGACAAGCGTTGCTAAAGTATTAAGCAATATTTTAAAAAGCAGTAATCCAACATGTTGAAAAGAAAATGCTTCGATGCTAAATAGAACGAAATGATGAATAAGTACCATCAGAACAGCATATTTTACAAAAGAGTTTGCACCGAAAGCTTTCATAGAAGGAACCACCGATTCATAATTATCACGGGGAGCAAATAAATTACTTAAAGGCTGTTTTATAAAAGCTAGAAAAACGGTGGCAAAAGCATGTACGCCTAAGGTATTCGAAAAGATATCTATACTCAATCCCAATAAAAAAGCAATAAACAACAAAAGAATACGAGGCGTTTGCATGGGCAAAGTGAGAATAAAAACCACATACACATACGGATTTATAAAACCTAAAAACTTAATATTATTTAATACAAGCACTTGTATCAAAACATATAATAAAAAGCGGATAGTATAGGATAATATTAATCTCATTTTTCAGCGTGTAATTCCAACTCGTTTTGTTCTTTTCTATGTTTGTAATCAATTACCTGTACATAAGAAACGGTCTTAAAATTAACAGATAATCGCACTTTTATCTTGTAATAATTATCATCACTTGACTTTTCGAAATCAGCAATAGTACCTACCAATATTCCTTCGGGAAAGAAATCAGAATAACCGCTAGTTACAATCGTATCACCTTTGCTAATTTCTACATGACGAGGCACTTGCATTAAACTTGCATAACGATAATCCAGTCCATCCCACTTTAAAGAACCAATATCTTTTACAGCCCCTACTATTATATCAGACGAATTATGCTTTTCTTTAATTTTACAACTCATTTGAGCCTGACTGTTTAGCAGAGGCATCACAACAGAAAAATGATTAGACACTGCCTTAACAATACCAACTACTCCTTGCGGATTTACCACACTCATTTCGCGTTCAATACCATCTTTCTTCCCTCTATTTAAGGTGATGTAGTTAAGTAACTTATTGGTACTATTATTTATTACTCGGGCAGAATAAAAAGAATAATTCATTTCCGGATTTGAAGGGAAAGAATTGAAACTCAAAGAATCTTGAGCCAAAGATACGAGGGTATTTTGTGCTTTAACAAGCTCAATTCTGAGATCAACATTCTCAGCAGCAAGTTCTTTATTAACTTGAATAAGACTAAAAAAATCGATAACGCGATGATTGTATTTATAAAGCGTTGCCGAAAAGGAATTACAAGAAGTTAAAAAAACACTACGTTGAAAATGGTTGTTATTTACAACCAAAATAAGAGAACCTATTTCTAATAGTACAAATATAAAATATATACCATAGGTAATAAAAAACTTGAGTAATGTTTTCATAAGCTCCCTTATAATGAGAGAAAATCAGGATTTGTATTATCGCATCAAGAACGAGAATTTATCAGCATTTTTCAACGCCACTCCTGTTCCTCTAACAACGGCACGTAAAGGATCTTCGGCAATATGAAACGGTATATTAATTTTTTCGGTTAGTCTTTTATCTAAGCCACGCAACAAGGCTCCACCTCCCGCCAAATAAATACCTTTTCGAACAACATCTGCATACAATTCTGGTGGCGTTTGTTCTAGCGCACTAAGTATTGCAGCCTCAATTTTCGAGATTGATTTCTCCAAGCAATGAGCTATCTCCTGATAAGAAACGGGTACTTCTAAAGGAAGTGCTGTCATTCGGTTTGGGCCATGTACTATATAATCTTCCGGAGCATCATCCAAATCAGTTAAAGCTGCACCCACATTTATTTTTATCAATTCTGCTGTTCTTTCTCCTACGCGGATATTATGTTGTCGACCCATATAATCCATAATATCGGCGGTCAAATCATCACCCGCAATACGAATAGATTTATTGGAAACAATACCCCCTAATGAAATAACGGCAATTTCTGTAGTTCCACCACCTATATCAACAATCATATTACCCTCGGGAGCTTCCACATCGATACCAATACCGATAGCTGCAGCCATTGGTTCGTATATCATATACACATCTCTACCTCCTGCATGTTCGGCAGAATCACGCACTGCTCTTAACTCGACCTCGGTTGATCCGGAAGGAATACACACCACCATTTTTAACGATGGGGCAAATAACCTAGGTTTATCATTTATCATAGCAATCATTCCACGAATCATTTGCTCAGCGGCATAAAAATCGGCAATAACACCATCGCGCAAAGGGCGCACTGTACGAATATTTTCGTGTGTTTTCCCATGCATCTGACGGGCTTTTTCTCCGATAGCAATCAGCTTATCTGTTCTACGATCTAACGCAACCACTGAAGGCTCGTCTACTACTATTTTGTCGTTGCAAATAATAATAGTATTTGCCGTACCAAGGTCGATTGCAATTTCTTGTGTAAATGAAAAAAGTCCCATAATATATGTGTTCTTAAAAGTCCTAATAAATTTCGAATGATATCAATTTAATGTTTAAAATGCCTAACGCCCGTTAGCACCATGGCAATATTGTGTTCGTTGCAATAGTCGATAGTTAAATCATCGCGCATAGAACCTCCAGGTTGAATAACGGCATTAACACCTTCGTTTCCTGCAATTTCTACACAATCAGGAAAAGGGAAAAAAGCATCAGAAGCCATTACGGCTCCTTTTAGGTCGAAACCGAAGGTATGTGCTTTTTCTATAGCTTGCTTAAGAGCATCAACACGCGATGTTTGCCCCACACCACTAGCCAAAAGCTGTTTATTTTTAGCCAAAATAATGGCATTCGATTTGGTGTTTTTCACCAATTTATTGGCAAAAAGCAAATCGTCAATTTGGCTAGTTTCCGGAGCCTTAACCGTAGCTGTTTTTAAATCTTCCGGCCCTTGAATACTGTTATCTTTATCTTGCACCAATACCCCATTCAATAACGATCGGCATTGCTTGTTGGTCATTTCAGCTTCTTTTTGAATTAGAATAATTCTATTTTTCTTTTGCGTTAAAATCTCCAAGGCATCAATATCGTAATCCGGAGCAATAATTACTTCGAAAAACAAGTTATTAATCTCGGTAGCAGTAGCTTTATCAACAACGGCATTAGTAATTAACACACCTCCAAAAGCTGAAACCGGATCTCCTGCTAATGCGGCATTCCACGCATCTAGCAATACCGGCCTGGAGGCCAATCCACAGGCATTATTATGTTTAAGGATGGCAAAAGTTACTTCATTAAATTCACTAATCAATGAAACCGCTGCATCAATATCTAATAAGTTATTGTATGAAATTTCCTTTCCCTGCAACTGTTCAAACATATCCTCAAACTTGCCGTAGAAAAACCCTTTTTGATGCGGATTTTCTCCATAACGAAGCACCTTTGCATTGTTTTCGCTAAATCGAAATGCGCTACCGGAATCACCATCAAACCAATTAAAAATAGCCGAGTCGTAATGTGATGAAACAGCAAAAGCCTCTTTTGCAAACCATCGTCTATCTTCTAAACTAGTATTTGCTCCATCATTTTCTAGAATTTCTAACAAAGGTTCATACTGTGTTTGCGAGGCAACAATAACAACATCCTTATAATTTTTGGCAGCAGCACGAATTAACGAAATGCCTCCAATATCAATTTTTTCAATAATAGTTTGTTCTTCAGCACCGGAGCGGGCTGTTTCTTCGAAAGGATATAAATCAACAATAACCAAGTCAACTTCAGGTATCTCGTATGCTTCTATCTGCTGTAAATCGCTCTGATTATCTCTACGGCAAAGAATTCCTCCAAACACTTTTGGATGCAGTGTTTTTACTCTTCCTCCAAGAATAGAAGGATAACCAGTTAATTCTTCCACCGCTTGACAAGGGATTCCCAACGATTCAATAAAGGTTTGAGTACCTCCGGTAGAAATAAGTTTTACACCCTCTTGATGTAACTTTTGAATAATCAAATCCAGCTTATCTTTGTGATAAACCGAAACTAAAGCCGACTTAATCTTCTTATTATCAATCATTTATATAAATGTAATTTGTGTTTGGCAAAGGTATTAAAAATAAATATATGTTACACAATAAATACACAATTAATTTTTATTAATAGATAAACTATTTATATAATGATACTTACAAATAAAAAACAAATGCGAATAACTGCTGTTATTTTACCACAACCACCCCATTCGCATTTTTATCAAAAAAGAAACAAACGACTTGTAATCAATTGGCTGCAGGCATAAAAAGAGGGAAAGCAAAAAACAAAAAAACCAAACAAGATTTTTTTAGTTTTATAGTCGTAGCATTTTATATAAAAACTGTATATTCGCACTCAAATTTTTATTTAATTAAAACGCACTTTATTTATTATGGAAAAAATCAGTTATGCATTAGGGCTAAGTATTGGAAATAACATTTTAAGCACCGGCATAAAAAACCTTGCCTTCGAGAAATTAAGCAAAGGCATACAAGATGTTCTGGAAAGCAAAAGCCAAGAAATTACGAATCAAGAAGCACAAGAGATGCTAAACAGTTATTTTGAAACGCTACAAAACAAGATATCGGAACAACAAGAAGCTTCAGGAAAAGAATTTTTAGCTGAGAATGCTAAAAGAGAAAGTGTAGTGTCCTTGCCAAGCGGATTACAATACGAAATAATGGTTCAAGGTGCCGGCGCTAAACCAGTGGCTACCGACAGTGTTAAATGTCATTACCACGGCACATTAATAGACGGAACTGTATTTGATAGCTCAGTGCAACGAGGCGAACCTGCTACTTTTGGTGTTAGTCAAGTAATTTCAGGTTGGGTAGAAGCCTTACAATTGATGCCAATAGGTTCGAAATGGAAATTGTTTATTCCATCAAATTTAGCCTATGGAACACAAGGCGCCGGACAACATATTGGTCCGAATACAACCTTAGTTTTCGAAGTAGAATTAATAGACATAGTATAAACTTTATTACGCTCAAAAAAATGAAAAAACTTGTGTTACTATTCATGGCATTTTTAACGGTATCTGTTGCGGTTCAGGCCGGTAAAGGGAAACCAAAAAAAATGAAAATGAAAAACGAAACCGATACCATTAGTTACTCTATAGGTATCACTGTTGGCGATAACATCAAAAAACAATTGGAAATGACCATTGGCGATAACTACAACAGCAGTTTACTGCTTAAAGGATTAGAAATTGCCTTAAAAGGAGACTCTACAATCATTCCAATCACAAAGGCAGACTCTTTGGTTGATGTGTACATGAAAGCTGCTTTTAAAGAAAAAGAAACCAAACGAATTGAAGAAAACAAACAGTTTTTAGTAGAAAATGCTAAAAAACAAGGTGTAGTTAGTTTACCTAGCGGACTTCAATACATTATTGAAAAAGAAGGAAACGGAGTAAAACCGGCAGACACCAGCATGGTTAAAGTTCATTATGAAGGAACATTAATTGACGGAACCGTTTTTGATAGTTCGTACAGCCGTGGCGAGCCAATCTCTTTTGTTCTTAATCAAGTAATTAAAGGATGGACAGAGGGCGTACAACTAATGTCAATTGGAGCAAAACACAAATTGTTTATTCCGGCAGATTTAGGCTACGGAGCCCAAAAGGTTGGACCTATACCACCACAATCAACCTTAATTTTTATTGTAGAATTACTCGATATTGAAACCACTAATAAATAAAAAAATGAAGAAAATGCTTATTTCGCTAACCTTAGTGTTAGCTACCGGCTTAATGCTTAAC
This sequence comes from Paludibacter jiangxiensis, assembly GCA_945897785.1. Taxonomy (GTDB): domain Bacteria; phylum Bacteroidota; class Bacteroidia; order Bacteroidales; family Paludibacteraceae; genus JAFGVL01. The sequence goes on along the minus strand of CAMDGD010000005.1, from coordinate 7,734 downwards.
TCCTGCAAAAAATCAACTGCAGATATTTCCTTGCAAACAGAAAAAGACTCTTTAAGCTATGCATACGGAGTTGGTTACGCTTCTTACATCTCAAGTAATATATTACAAGGAGATACTGTGGGTGCAAACTACGATGCTTTATTAGAAGGCATAAAAGAAGGATTAAAAAGTAATGATACTACACTTTCCGTTTACGCTGAGGGTTTAAAACTAGGTGCTTCTATTAAAAATGATGTAGATAAAGGCTTATTGAAAGACTCATCGTTGACACTTGATATGAAAGTGTTGAAAGCCGCATTACTTGGCGCCTTAGCTAAAAATGAAATGCAAATAACGGTTGAAGAAGCCAATGCTTTATTACAAAAAACTGTTGAGAAAAAGCAAAAAGAAGCTATGGAAAAACAATTTGGAAACAATAAAGTTCAAGGTGAAAAATACTTATCTGAAAATAAAAGTAAAGAAGGTGTTATTACTCTAGAAAGCGGGTTGCAATACAAAGTTATTAAAAACGGAAGCGGTGCAAAACCTAACGCTACAGACAAAGTAAAGGTGCATTACGAAGGAAAATTAATTGACGGAAATGTTTTTGACAGCTCCATTCAACGGGGCGAACCTGCTGAGTTTATGGTTAACCAGGTTATTAAAGGGTGGACAGAAGCCTTGCAATTAATGCCGGTAGGTTCTAAATGGCAGATCTATATTCCTCAAGAACTTGCTTACGGCGAAAGAGATATGCAAACCATACCTCCTTTTTCAACCCTTATCTTTGATGTAGAATTAATTGCTATTCAATAATAAAAACAGCAAAAATAAAAAAGAGGATGTCCAATATAAGGACATCCTCTTTTTTTGTTTTAAAACCCCTTCTTATTAAAGAGTTCCTCCACTTAGAAGAACAAATAGATCAATTATTTGCCAAACCCAAGAAACTAAAGGTGGAATTAAAAGAATTAATCCAGGAAATACCAATAAGGTTTGCCACAATGCTTGTTTCTTATTGCCTAAATACCAATTATGCAATCCAAATGGCAAAAGAAGTACTGAAACCAACGCTAAAACAATTGCAACAGTACCATCTGAACCATTGGTAGCAGAAGAAGTTTCTTGAACTAACTCTGCTTGATTAAAAGAAACTGCAACTGCCTCATCTTGTGCAGTCTGCACTTAAAAAGCAGCAAAGCTAACTCCTGAAAAAAGTAAAAATGCGTTTAAGCTGATAATAATTCTTTTCATAGATTGTAGTTATTTAAAATATTACTAAATAAATTTGAGAGCAAATACACAATACATTATATTTAATTGTCAAAATAAATACATTAATTTGTCAATAAAACACAATTAACCATTTATGAAAAACTTCTTTACCCTTTTCTTAGTCCTATTTTTTATTCAAACAACTATTGCAGAAGAACTTAACGAATTTGAAGGAGCTATTTCTACCAAAGAAGGACAAGTATTAAGCTACAAGATTGTATATAAAATTAATAGAAATAATACCATAGATGGCTATTCTCTTACCGATATTGAAGGGGAAAATCTCACAAAATCATGGATTAAAGGAAAATATAATCCCTCTAAAAAACTTTATCATTTAAAGAAACAGGAAATGCCTATACCAAAACTGGAGATGACGAATCGACCTTCTGTTTTGTTGTTGCAGACAATCTTAACATAAAAAAAGTTCAAGAAAAAAACTAATCAGCGGAGGGTTTAAGGGCGTTTATCCATCCGGCAAGGTTGGTGCAGAAGGAAATGTCTTTTTGATAGAAAGTAACAGCTTAAAAGAAATAAAACTTGCAGCAAGTTCAACAAAGACGAAAATTCAAAACAAAACAACTAGCACTACTAAAAAAGAAACAAAAACGAGAAATTTCGCCGATAAAGACACAACTGCTATAAAACAAGCTGTCAAAAGCCTCTCCGAGAAACAAAAAATGGTTTTAATGTCCAACGAAAAAATAGTAATTGAAAGCTCAAAAACAGACTTATATTTAGACATATGGGACGGCGCATATGTTGATGGTGATAGCATAAGTATTTATCTAAACAATAAGATTTTACAAGAAAATATTCTTCTAACAAAAACACGAAAAACAATGAAACTTCCTACTAAAAAAGAATCGTTGAGATTAACAATAGTGGCTCTCAATATTGGACAAAGAGGAGCAAATTCAGTAAGCTATGAACTAAAAGAAAAAGATAATGCAATACAATTTATATCTAAACTAAACAAAGGAGAGTCATTTAACATAGAAATTCTGATAAAGTAAACTGCGAATTTTAAGTAGAATTAACAAAACAACCAATTGCTCATACTATCAAATTGTTAATTTTGACGAAATTTATTATGGATGAAAAAGATTCTATTTTTCTTGTTCCTTTTTATAGCAACAGGTTTATGCTTTGCACAAAACTACACCATTAGCGGTTATTTAACAGAAAAAAGTTCCGGTGAAACACAAATTGGTGGAAGCATTTATGATAACAGAAGTAAAAAAGGCGTTATTACAAATTCATACGGGTATTATTCATTAACTCTTCCCAAAGATTCGGTTATTTTAAGCTTCAGCTCAATGGGATTTGAGAAAAAAGAACTTCGTTTTCTCCTTCAAAAAGACACTACCATCAACATCGCTTTTGAAAGCAATTTGCAACTCAAAGAATTAGTTGTAACGGCAAATTTAGCCGAAACCGGAATCAAAGGTACTCAAATGAGCACCATCAACATTCCAATCTCTCAAATTAAAAGCATGCCTGCCATGTTGGGCGAGGTGGATGTAATAAAAGCCTTGCAAATGCTTCCGGGCGTACAATCGGGTACCGAAGGCTCATCGGGCATGTATGTGCGGGGTGGCGGTCCGGATGAGAACTTGATGTTGCTGGATGGTGTGCCTGTTTACAATGCAAATCACCTAATGGGCTTCTTCTCAGTTTTCAATGCCGATGCCATTAAAAATGTAACCTTATATAAAGGCAGCTTTCCGGCACGCTTTGGAAGCAGGCTTTCTTCCGTCATCGACATAACCACGAATGATGGCAACGATAAAAAAATACATGGCAACGCTAGTATTGGATTGCTATCTTCCAAAATAAACTTAGAAGGCCCCATAATTAAAGAAAAAACAACTTTTTCTATTTCGGGCAGAAGAACCTATGCCGATTTACTTGCGAAACCATTTATAGCGGCAGCACAAAAGAACTATAAAGATAAAACAACATTTGGCTATTATTTCTATGATGTCAATGCTAAAATATCACATAAGATTAGTGATAAACACCGCCTTTTCCTAAGCTTCTACAATGGGAATGATGTAATTTCTACCGGTTATGAATTTGCAGAATCTCCCTCCTTAAATTCCACCATGAATATGGACTGGAGTTGGGGAAATACGATCAGTGCATTGCGTTGGAACTGGCGAGTTAGTCCTAAGTTATTCTGCAATACAACCCTCAACTATACAAGTTATATTTCCAACATAAAAATGGCCGTTCGGGATAGCTCAGGCACTATGGGCATGGGATATACTTCAGGTATTCAAGACCAATCAGCTCGCGTAAATTTTGATTATAATCCGAGTGTAAACCACGAAATAAAATTTGGAGGAGAGTATACCTATCATACATTTAAACCCGATGTTACTTCTTTTGAATCGGCTATGAATAATTTTGACACAACTATAGTAAGCGGAAACAAAAGGATATATCCACAAGAAATAAATTTGTATGTGGAAGATAATATTACCCTCACAACATCATTAAAAGGAAACATCGGTCTCCATTATTCAACTTTTTATGTAGAAGGAAAAGCATACCAGTCGTTTGAACCGAGAGTTTCTGCTCGCTACTTACTTAACTCAAAGATGTCTGTCAAGGCAGCATATTCGGAAATGACGCAATATGCCCATTTATTAGCAAGTAATTCTATTAGTTTACCAACCGACCTCTGGGTGCCTGTTACCAAAAGAGTAGCTCCTATGAAATCGAAACAAGTCTCACTAGGTTTCTTTTACAAATTACCTAAAGATATTGATTTTTCAATAGAAGGCTATTACAAAAAAATGAACAATTTGATTGAATACAAAGAAGGCGAAAGTTTATTCTCAGAAAGTGGTTCAATAGCAGAAGGATGGGAAGATAAGATTGAAATTGGACAAGGATGGGCATATGGTATGGAAGTGCTTCTTGAGAAATCGGTTGGAAAGACTACCGGGTGGATAGGATATACACTAGCATGGGCAAACCGGCAATTTGACAACATCAGTTTTGGCAATATATTTCCTGCCAAATACGATAGGCGACACGATATAGGGATTACCATTTCACACAAATTCTCTAAAAAATTTGATATGGGTGCCAACTGGACTTTTGGCACAGGAACAACAGCAACTTTAGGCACCCAACTGTTCAATGCACCATCCTTATTGCAAGGCTTTAGTTATAGTCCGCAATACACCTATTACGAAAACAGAAACAATTTTCGTATGCCTAACTCGCATCGCCTCGACATAAGCTTCAATTTCCACAAAAAAATAAAATGGGGACAACGTACTTGGAACATAAGCATTTTCAATGCGTATAACCATAAAAACGCATTTATTATATATACAAAATATGATGTACCAACGGGTCAAAATCAACTCAAACAATTATCAATATTACCTTTCTTACCTTCTGTTTCTTACAGTTTAAAATTCTAATAAGATGACCCAACTAAAAAACATAGCAATCTGCATCATTTTAAGTCTTTTTTTATTTGGCTGCGAAGATGTAATTGAATTTAACGACAACCAATCAGAACCGATGCTTGTTACACATATAATAGCCATGCCAGACAGCACCTTATATGCTCAAATTACAAAAAGCGTATTCTTTCTAGAAAGCACAAGTGATCCATTAAAAAATAAAAATGGTAATTACCTGGGTGTAAACAATGCGCTGGTAAAACTCTATGTAAACAATGTTTTTAAAGAAAATATGACACTTGTTTCTGGCGACTCCGGCATATATAAAGCAAATTACATTCCGCAAGAAAACGAAGAAATACGGGTAATTGTGAGCAGTCCAAGCTTTACAAAAGAAGCAGAAGGCAAAACAATACTACCAAAAAAAACAAGCATGACGGTAGATACGGTAATTACATACAACCAAGAGTACAGTATGATATATGATGAGACAGGGTCTTTAGGATACGACACGATTCAATATAAAAGAATTACTTATACCATCCATTTTATTGATAACGGAGCCGATGAAAACTATTATGGGATAGAAGTATTGGATGATTATAGTTTAGTTAGCGAAGATTACGGTTATTACAATCCTGATACTACTGATGTAAACAGATATCTATCAACATCTGATGAAACTGTTTTTGGCGGTTCTGCGATGGAGCCCATTTTGATTTTTGATGATAAAAAAATAAATGGGCAAAGCTATTCTTTTAGTTTTTATATTGAGGATATGGTTAATACAGAAACATACTATACTTCATTGGTAACGAAAAAAAGAAAACTGCGATTCTTCTCGTTAAACAAAGATGCCTATTTATTTATGACCTCTGCTAAGAAGAACTATGAAACATCAGGCATGTCTATGTTCTCAGAACCGAGTCAAGTGTATAGTAATATAGAAAATGGTATAGGAATAATTGGAGGGTATAGTGTAGTGGTAAAGGAGTATTGAATCCAAAGACCCTACAAATTCTTCGCAAACTCCCAAATCACAATCCCTGCTGTTACAGACACATTTAACGAATGTTTGGTGCCAAATTGCGGCAATTCAACACAAGCATCGGAAGCGTTAATCACTTCTTGCTGAACGCCCCTAACTTCATTCCCAAAGATAACAGCATATTTTTTCGAATTGTCCAATTTTAAATCGGTTAAAGGAGTACTTCCTTCTGCCTGTTCAATAGAAAACACTTGGTAGTTTTTGTCTTTTAACACATTAACTGCATCTATCGTTCGTTCAAAGTATTTCCATTCTACAGTATACTCAGCTCCGAGAGCGGTTTTATGCATTTCTGCATTTGGAGGCGTAGAAGTAATACCACATAAATAAACCGCTTCTACCAAGAATGCATCCGAGGTGCGAAAAACAGCCCCTACATTATGAAGGCTCCTTACATTATCAAGCACCACAATAAGGGGTGTTTTCTCTGCTTGCTTAAATTCTTCTGCAGAAATTCGGTTAAGTTCCTCTAATTTTAGTTTTCGATTCACTTATACTAATTTATCAATCTCTGTTTTTATTTTTGTCCAACGCGAGTCATCCATTTTTGCTCCAACTACTTCTACCACATTACCGGCTACAATAGAACCAATTCTTCCACATTTATCCAACGAATATTGTTGTGTCATACCATATAAAAACCCTGAAGCATATAAATCGCCTGCACCTGTAGTGTCTATACAATTAGCTAATATTCCATCAACACGATAAACTATCTCATTTTCTTTTATAAAAGAACCGTCTTTCCCCACTTTTACAACAGCTATATCACATACTTTTGCAATTTCATGTACAGCTTCTTCAGCTTCTAAACCGGTTAACGATTTTGCTTCTTCTTCGTTGGCAAAAACAATATCTACATAATCTTCAATAATATCTTTTAAAAATCCATGCATTGCATCTACCACATTAAAACTAGCCAAGTCTATAGAAACTTTCAATCCGGCTTCTTTTGCCAACTGTACCGCTTTACGAATTAAATCATTATTAAAGACCAAATATCCTTCAATATGAAAATAATCGTATCCTTTAAACATGTCAATATGTAAATCAGCTGCTGTTAATTCTGATGCAGCACCTAAGAAGGTACACATGGTTCTTTCTCCGTCCGGAGAAATCAACACCAAACACTGTCCGGATAAGCTATCTGCAAGTTGTATATGAGCTGTTATATTATTCTTTTCGGTTTCTTCCCTAAAAGACCGACCAACATCATCATGCCCTACCTTACCAATAAAACCAGTCTGTATGCCAAGCTTTGCCAACCCCGAAATCGTATTTGACGCACTACCCCCGGCTGCCATCAATCGTTCAAATTGATTTATCTTTGAGGCATTGCTAAGCATAAAATCAACATCAACCAATTGCATGCTTCCTTTTGGAAGTTGCAATTCATCTAAAAGTACATCACTATTAATTCGAGTAAGCACATCAACAATGGCATTACCCATACCTAAAACTTTCTTCATTTTCTTTTAATTTTCGACAAATATATTGCATATTTCAAAACTAGCCATTACCTTTGCAACTCAAAATTACAAAAAAAAGAAGAATTCCTTTAACAGCTAAGTTTGTTAGAGTCCCGAAGCGTCAGGATTAATCAGGGGTACTTAGGTTAAGCAATAGCTTTTTTTACAATATATTCTTCAGTAGCTCAGTCGGTTAGAGTCCCGAAGCGTCGGGATTAATCAGGGGTGCTTAGGTTAAGCAATAGCTTTTTTACAATATATTCTTCAGTAGCTCAGTCGGTTAGAGCACCTGACTGTTAATCAGGGGGTCGTAGGTTCAAGTCCTACCTGAAGAGCAAAAAGGATAACAATTAAAGTTATCCTTTTTTTGTATCAACTATAATACTTTTTAATATTATGTACTCAGTTTATATTTTATATTCCGAAAGTGCTGACAAATATTACATTGGTCATACTGAAAATGTTGATAAAAGGATCCATCAACACAACAACCCTATTCGAATGACTAAATTTACAGCTAAATACATACCTTGGA
>CAMDGD010000004.1 GCA_945897785.1 Paludibacter jiangxiensis | reverse complement strand
AATCTATATCTGGCATCGAGAACAATACCTTGCAATATTTCAAATGTTATTATCCGTAATAATGTTTTCAAAAGAGGTTATCATACTACTTCGTTAGATTTAAGCTCGCAACAAACCAGTATTGATCAAATCCGGAATGTATATTTTTATAACAACATTGTAGATGATTCGGACTTTGATGAGATTTGTGATGGTTGCACGTCGAACCAGGTGTATTTTCAAAATGGTAGCGGAAACAGCATGATTGATAATGTATATGTTGTAGGCAATGTTTTTATTGAGGCTACAGCCAGGAGCATATTATTCGAAGGAGTAAAAACTTCTTATGTCTGGAACAATACCATTATCGGGCATAATCCTAATATCACAAACCACCCTTACAATAATGTTGTTTGGAACTCCGATGACGCTCTGGCATATTACCGCAATAATATTTTATACGACAATCTTCCCGATAACTCTATGCAAAACCATGGTGTATTTATATATTATACCTACGATGGCGATTTTATAGAAAAAGATTACAATTTGTATCATTCGCTTTTCCCAAAAACCGATAGAAACATTGCCGCACACAGAGTGAATAATACCGGTGGAATGGGTTATTGGAGAACTACCGAGTGGGCCGAATACCTTGCTGAAAACACCTTGTTTGAGCAGCATTCGCCGGTACCGGCAAATCCGGGTTTTGAAAATTACAACAGTAAAAATTATCATTTAACGTCTTCGTCGCCTGCAGTTGGTGCTGGTTTAGCTACACCTTGGGTAATTGTAACAGATCCATTTGGCGTGGCTGACACCATTAATAAACGTGATATTGAGGGTGTGGAGTACAGCCTTAGTAATTGGGATATAGGTGCTTATGCTTATTTACATCCTGATTCTACTGTAACAGAAAACAGAGAACCTAAAAATGATATTATATCCATATACCCAAATCCTGTTTCAAACAGCATGATAATAGAATTATCAGATAAATCGATAGATAATTATAGTATTCAACTATATAATGTATCGGGTGCTAAAATCTATGAGCGTGAATATTCTAATAGTAATAGTCAAACAATAAATGTTGCAGGTTTTTCTAAAGGTATTTATTTAATAAAGGTGATTGCTGACAATTTGGAAATAAAAACAGCTAAGATTATTATTCAATAGTAATTTGGAAATAGTTACGTTTGCTAACAAAATAGGATTTATGGCACCGTTGAATAATTAAAAGTATGAATAGTTTTTATACCCCCGCTTCACGTTGCCAAAGTGGAGAGTTCTAGTTGTGATTATCTATTTAAAGACTGTTTTACAGCATATAGGAGCGATAAACCGAAGTGAATTTTAATAAATTTGCAGGTTTATCGCTTTTTTTTGGAGGGTTGAATGCGACTGCTCTATTAAAGCCTCCGGTGGCGCCGATTTGCATTTCGTATCATTTTACACCCCTGCTCAGGCATAGCGTCTCGTCCCTATTGCTATCGGGATCGAAGCTAAAAGCCGGCCTCCGACTGGCATAATCAATCTGCCTAACACATATTCCATTATCATTGCCGAAAAAAACCTCACGAATTGTAAGACTTCAAAACAAGTTGGACTTTTAGCTCAAAAAAATAAGAGACACTTTTTGATTCTTAGTTCAAAGGTAAATTTAATTTGGGGTTTAGTAAAAGTGCAGCTGTAAATTCTACTTTAGTTCAGCAGTAAAACAAAAATCCCTGATAAGTCTTTGATTAAAAGAGCATTATCAGGGATTTTTTGTACCCGGAGCGGGACTTGAACCCGCACAGCCGCAAAGCCACAGGATTTTAAGTCCTGCGTGTCTACCAATTCCACCATCCGGGCGTCCGTAGACTGTTAAAAAAACAAGGCTTATTCCTTACGAATAGCCTTTTACCTTTTTGAGCGAAAAACGGGACTTCCGCCACGGCGGATAAACTTCTCGTCCCGAGATGTCGCTTGTTCAAAACTTGGAGCGAAAAACGGGACTCGAACCCGCGACCCCGACCTTGGCAAGGTCGTGCTCTACCAACTGAGCTATTTTCGCGTATTATATTGTGACCTCTGGTAAGGTCGTGTCCCGACCCCTCGGGACTATTTTCGCGTATTATATTGTGACCTTTTTATGAAATATGACCCGACTCTTCAGGTTTTTTTTTGAAAAAGGCTTGTTTTACTATTTCAAGACAAACGAATTCGCTTTCAAAAAGTGTGTGCAAATATAAGTCAATTTTTGATTTTTTGAAATACTTCGCTAAAAAAATCGCATTTTATAAGTTTTCTATTTCGAAAATACTGTATTTTAGCAGTTTATAAGAGGTGTTACTTAGTAAATGTACTATTTGTATGACTAACAAGTTGTTTTCTTTTCTAAAATATTGGGTTTTTGGATGTTTTGTGATGGTTAATGCTGCTTGTCAGTCAAAACAAACAGCGGAGCAAGTTGTAAAAGAAACCCCAACTGTCGAGGTTCAGGTACCCCATTTCAATCCTGATTCTGCCTATGCTTATATTCAAAAGCAAGTAGATTTTGGTCCTCGTGTTCCTAACAGTAAAGCGCATCGTGCTTGTGGCGATTATTTAATTAGAGAAATGAACCGTTTTGGTGCATCTATGCATGTACAAGAAACTGATTTGCTTGGTTGGGACGGCACCGTGTTAAAAGCAAGAAATATTATTGCTTCTTATTTTCCCGAAAAAACAACCCGTATTTTATTGTTAGCCCATTGGGATTCTCGTCCTTGGAGCGACCACGACCCTGCTCCTGCCAATCATTTAAAACCGGTACTGGGTGCAAATGACGGAGCAAGCGGTGTAGGTGTGCTAATGGAAGTTGCCCGTCAATTAAGCCTCCAACAACCTACCGTTGGTATTGATGTTTTTTTTGTTGATATGGAAGATTATGGTGAGCCTCAATGGTATCAGGGAGAAAAGAAAGAAAATTCTTGGTGCTTGGGTTCGCAGTATTGGGCAAGCAATCCGCATGTGCCAAATTACAGGGCGCGTTTTGGTATTTTACTAGATATGGTTGGTGCGCCCGGAGCTACTTTTCCCAAAGAAGGCTATTCGCAACGGTACGCTCCGCATGTAGTAGAAAAAGTGTGGAACGAAGCAAAGTCCTTGGATTTTGAAGCGTATTTTATATCGAAACAAGGCGGTTTTATTACCGATGATCATGTGCCTGTTAACGAGATAATCGGAATTCCAACTATCAATATTATTCATCTTACCGACGAAGGGTTTGGTCATTTTTGGCATACGCAAGACGATACCATGGAGCATATTGATAAGGGCACTTTAAAGGCTGTAGGGCAAACGGTGTTGCAGGTTATTTATAAAGAGAGAAAATAGCGTATATACTTTTATGTGTATGAAGGAGCTTGTTGTAAAACTACATAAAGAAGTGATTGAGTACTTTGCCCTTACCGATTTATCGCAAATTACACACACTGAATCTGTGCATAATTTTACCCGATTACTTGCTTGCTTGGAAGGATACGATGAGCATCGGCAGTTGTTATTAGAGATGGCCGCTTTGTTGCACGATATTGGTTGCCCCAATGCCAAAAGTAACTACGGCAATACACATGCCTCTAATCAAGAAAAAGAAGGAGCTCTTTTAGCTAAACAACTACTGCAAAGCTATCTTATAGATGAAGATGACAAACAAAATATTGTAAAAGCAGTTGGTTTGCATCACCATTATAAAGAGCTTAAGCAGATGGGGTTTGAGTTATTGGCAGAAGCCGATTTGATTGTAAATTTATTGGAAGGGTATTATCCGATGCAACAGGCAGAAACGCTTTTTACTACTATGGTAAGCAGTAAAAGCGGGAAAGTATTGTATCGAAATATGTTTTTATTACATTGATATTTATTTATTGCTATTAGTATCATGAGCAAAGCAAACTAATACCTATTTATGAGCCTTCAATTAGCATATAAAAAAGGAACAATCGAAGCCGGATGTGATGAAGCCGGACGAGGTTGTTTGGCGGGTTCGGTGTTTGCCGCTGCCGTAATATTGCCCCCCGATTTCTCGAACAACCTGCTAAACGATTCCAAGCAATTGTCTGATAAACAACGGTATGCTTTGCGTCCTATTATTGAAGAGCAGGCATTGGCATGGGCAGTGGGAGTAGTTACAGCAAAAGAAATTGACGAAATCAACATCCTCAACGCATCTATTCTAGCTATGCACCGTGCAATTGAAAAATTAAAAATTCGCCCTGAATTTCTACTCATTGACGGGAATCGGTTTAAAAAATACTACGACATTCCACATGCAACTATTGTAAAAGGCGACGGTAAATTTCTTTCAATTGCTGCTGCATCTATCTTGGCAAAAACCTATCGCGATGACTATATGCAAGGCTTGCACAAAGAATATCCGCTTTACGATTGGAACAATAACAAAGGGTATCCTACCAAAAAACACCGTGCTGCTATTAGGGAATATGGTGTTAACACCCACCACAGAATGAGCTACAGACTGTTAGACAATCAATTAGCGATTCATTTTTGAGCTAGTGTGTTGTTTTTATACATTGTTAACGGAATAAAGTAAATTTAAATTCGTATATTAGTACCTGTTTACTACGAATCAGTTCAATTATGCTGTATATGCGTCAGTTATTTTATGCCATATTGTTTCTGTGTTTGGGTTTTGGTGTCGCCGGACAAGCGCTATCAGCGTTACAATTTGTTACTAAAAATAAGACTGCTATGAAATCGGATGAAGAAAAAACGAACGAAACATGGAAGAAAATGCTTACGCCGAAGCAATACTACATACTGCGTGAAAAAGGTACTGAAGCGCCTTATTCGGGAGAGTTGTTAATGCAAAAAGACGAGGGTCTGTATCGTTGTGTTGCTTGTGGAAATGAATTGTTTAGTTCAGAGGCAAAGTTCGACTCCCACTGTGGTTGGCCTAGTTTTGATAAGGAAATAAAAGCAGGAAAAATAACTATAGCTGCTGATACCAGTTTGGGTATGCAGCGAACGGAGATAATGTGTGCGAATTGTGGTGGACATTTAGGGCATCTTTTTACTGATGGGCCTACGAATACCGGTATGCGCTATTGCGTAAACTCAGTATCGCTAACTTTTGAACCAAAAAACAATGAAATGCTAGATACCCTTGTTTTAGGTGCAGGTTGTTTTTGGTGTGTCGAAGCATTTTTTCAACGGTTAAAGGGGGTTGTATCCGTTAGCTCGGGTTATGCCGGTGGGGAAGTAGAAAACCCTTCGTACGAACAGGTGTGCAGTGGTACTACGGGCCATGCTGAGGTGATTCGGATAGCATATAATCCGGCCATAATTACTATGGAGACTTTATTGGAAGTTTTTTTTGAAATGCACGACCCCACTACGGTTAATCGTCAAGGAAATGATGTTGGAACGCAGTACCGTTCGGTTATTTTTTATAAAAATGATGAAGAAAAGAAAGTTGCCGAACAAATAATTGCTGCTTATACTTTGCAGCAAAAGTTCGACCGTCTTATTGTTACTACTTTAGAGCCTTTTGTTCTTTTTTATAAGGCAGAAGACTACCACCAAAATTACTACAATGAAAACGGCAATCAGCCTTATTGTAAATTAATTATTATGCCTAAACTCAGAAAGTTTGAGAAGCTTTTTGCAGATGATATTAACTGATAATAGATACATTTTTTGATTAGATTAACCTATGTACTGCCATTGTGACGCATATAATTTAGGTAATCATGTAATTATGGCACTATTCTTTTTGTTTTAATTATCAAATAATCAGCACGTTAAAATATATTTTGTGCGTTTCGTTGTAGTATGGCAAATAGTTTGACTATTGGGCAGCAGAAAATAACTAAAAATTTTACCTGTTAAACCAATAAAAAATGGAGGTTGCTATGACACTAATTAGAAGAAACGAAAACTACCCTGCTTGGTCGAATTTTTTCAACGAGTTTTTCAATAACGACTGGGCATCTAACAATCATGCAAGTGTAAATGCTACACTGCCTAGTGTAAACATTAAAGAAAACACCGATTTGTTTGAGGTAGAAATGGCTGTTCCCGGCATGAAGAAAGAATATTTTAAGGTCGAGCTAAACAACAATTACCTAACTATCTCGGCTGAAAAGAAAAATGAGACTGAAAACAAAGCTGACGAAAGGTACACCCGTAAAGAGTTTTCTTATAGCAGTTTCACCCGTTCTTTTTCTTTGCCCGAATTGGTTGAAAATGATAAAATTGAAGCCAAGTACGAAGATGGTATTTTAAAAATTGCCATTCCAAAACGAGAAGAGGCCAAACCTAAACCAATTCGGTTAATTGATATTGTATAATAGAAAACTTGATTAAGTGTGTTGCTAGTGTAAGGCAACACACTTTTTTCTTTATATAGTTATAGTTTCGTATTATTTTTGGAATATTCTCTTTCGATCTTTGTACAAATTTTACTAAACGTTTGATAAAAGATATGTTAGAAATAATTGTGTTATTAGTAATACTTGTTATGACCATTCTTGGTCTTCTTTATATTAGTTCTATACCCAAAAGCAGAAATAGAGAGGGATATAGTACATAGGGAAAACAACAAGCTTGTTTTTGCGGTAATGATATTTCTCAGTTGGAAACAATTTGTGATATTAAGAGCTAGTATAAGAAAATTACATCAATAGCTTGGCACAGGCTACTCTGATGAGCGTAGGGAAGCTAGCCGAAGCATCTTTGTCCCTATGTTATCGGGACTAAAAGCCGACCTCCGGCCGTAAAAAAACAAGATATAAAACAGCGCGAATGATACGTTGAGTTTTGCATGCTGCATGTTAGGCAGCTTCTACATTAGAATGAGGCAGAGCCAGCAGCTGAACCCTGTGCTTTGTTGTGCTAGGCTGAGACGAACAGGGAAATTTAGAATCAAAAGAATTGGGTGTCGAACTTAAAAACAAAACTTTAATCCATACGAATAAAATATAAATTACAGTGGCTAATAAATAGGACTCTGAGCGGTCTCCGTTATAGTTGGAAACCCGGCGAGGAGTTTCTCGAATAAACGAGACAAGCTATGTTGAACTACACCCCGCTTCCGTAGTAGCGTGTTTGAGTTGTTGTTATGTACATAAAGCTTAACTTTGAATTATGAATCAGAAAGTGTCTCATGTTTTTTAGCTAAAAGTCCACATTCTTTTAAAGACTTACAGTTAAGCCTTTTTTTTATCTTTGTTGCATGCAAAGAAAATCTCCTTCTTGTCTTTTGGGTATGTCGGGTGGAACAGATAGTTCTGTTGCTGCTATGGTATTGCAGGACCTTGGTTATACAGTAATCGGGGTAACTTTTCGGTTTTGGGAAGATGAAAATTCGAAGGCCCAACTGCAAGATGCAAAACTACTTGCCAATACCTTAGGTATTAAACATATTGAATATGACGCTCGCTCCTTGTTTAAAAATAAAATCATTAACTATTTTATTGATGAGTATTTGCATGGGCGAACTCCTGTGCCTTGTACAAAATGCAATGTTCAATTAAAATGGAGCTTACTTAACAGCTTGGCTCGTGAGTTAAATTGCGAGGTAATTTCCACCGGACATTATTGTAATGTAATAGAAAAAGATGGGTATTATCATATCTCTAAAGGAGTAGATGAAGATAAGGATCAGTCGTTCTTTTTGTGGGGGTTATCGCAAGATATATTAAAAAAATCCATTTTTCCTTTAGGGAAGTTGTCAAAACAAGTGGTTAGAAAAATGGCTTCCGAAAAGGGCTTTGATGCTGTTGCTACTAAAAAGGATAGTTTAGGACTTTGTTTTTGTGCAGATGATTACCGTCCGTTTTTAAGGAAACATGCCACGGATTTTAACTATGTATCAGGTAATTTTGTGGATGAGGCCGGAATTATTTTGGGGGAGCATAAAGGCTATCCTTTTTATACTGTTGGTCAGCGAAGAGGTTTGGGTATTCACCTTAACAGGGCTGTATTTGTAAAAGAAATAGTTCCCGAAACGAATACCGTGGTGCTTGCCTCGTTGAAGAGTTTATACAAAACAGCTTTTTTTGTTAAGGAATGGACGTTGATAAATGAAGCTGATTTTACGAAGGCTTTTGATATCATTACCAAAATCCGTTACCGCAAACAAGCTACTTTCAGTAGAATAGTAAAGATGGATAATGGCTTGTTGAAAATTGAATTAGCTGAACCCTTGGAGAGTATTGCTCCCGGACAAGCAGCTGTCTTTTATAAAGAGTCTATTGTGGTGGGCGGTGGGATTATTGTTTGAGTTATATTTAGTGAGAGCCTTGCAACTAAGTAAGGCTCTCACTAAATATACTTATTGCTTCGGGTTCATAAATATTTCTAATTTATTTTGTTGTATCAGTAGCGCTTTCAAAAATTCTTGGATAGATTTTACCGAAAGTGTATTCACTGCATCTGTATAGTCTGCAGCTAAATTAATTTTATCTTTTTCATATAAACTGATAGCCTTAAGCCACCACCCGTTTTCTTCCAAATTTTCTTGGTGTTGTTTTAAAAGATTCAGTTTTACTTTTTGCAAATCTGCTTCTCTAGGTCCATTGGTTTGTATGGTTTCCAATTCGTTGTAAATAAGGTCAATTAACCGATCTTTTTTTTCTTTATCGGTATCAAACTGAATGCTTAAATCTGCTTCTTCAATAGGCGTTTTGCTTACACTTCCTTTTACTCTTACTCCGTATGTACCGCCCTCATCTTCTCGAATGGTTTCTGTAAAGCGTAAATCTAGGATATCAGCCAAGGCATCCATGTGTGTTTTTTGGGAAAGCGAGTAGGCCATCTCTCCATTAAATTGCAAATAAATTGAAGTTTTGGCAACCTGCATTGCTTTTTCAAAATCACTTAGTTGTACACCTTTTGGAAATCGCATGTAGTGATCTTTCCATTGTTCTTTTTTCTTGCTTGTTTTTAAACTCCCCAAGTATTTGGTTGCGAGGTGCAAAAGACTGTCTTTGTGAATATTGCCTACAAAAACAAAAGTGAAATCGGCCGGATTAGCAAACCGTTGTTTAAATATGTTTAGGGCTGTTTTCTGACTTACTTTTTCAAGTGTTGCCATAGTAATTAAGCCCGCTAGAGGATGTTTGTTTGCCGAAAGAAAATTAATGCTGTCGCTAAATGTTTTGCGAGGATCTGTCTCGGCATTAATCAATACGGTTTTATATTTATTCATCAATGCATCAAAGGCATCATCGTCTTTTCGTGGCGACGAAAAATACAGGTGTATCAGCTGTAGTAGTGTTTCTAAGTCCTTAACAGACGAAGAACCAGAAAAGCCTTCTGAATAGGTAGAAATATATGGAGAGATAGTGGCTATTTTGCCGGCCAAGTGTTTTGATAATTCAATTTTTGAAAAAGCACCTAAGCCGTTGTTTTCTACTATGTTTGTTGCAAAAAATGCAGAGGGTAAATCTGTTACTTTTTTTACCAACGAATATCCTCCTTCACTAAAGCAGGCAACTAATATTTCGTCGTTTTTTAATGTTGTTTCTTTTGTAATGATACGGATGCCATTGCTTAAAAGTAGTTCGTTGGCTTGTAGCGACTCCATTGCTTTTTCGGAGACAAGGCTGCCCGCTTTTAATTTCTTTTGCAGTAGGGTTTTATTCACCGTTGTTTCGCTGTAAGGCGTTACCTCCGTATTTGCTATAGTATTAAGTGAACTTAACACCATGCTTTTGTCGGGTAGTTGTGCTTTTTGTTTTTCCGGACCGGAAATATCTACTACTATATTATTGCTTGTAATGTAATTTTGCAACGTTTGATTGATTACTAGTAAGGAGATAGAATCATTGAAGTATTGGGGTGCTTTTTCATATTCCCATTCAATACTCGGGATGGGTTCCAGTTCAAGAAAATGACCAATATATTCCTGTACATAATTGGCATTTTTAGTATTGGTTCGTTCGTTATATAATTTTTCGTAATAAGCCAACAATTCTTTTTTTGCCCGTTCAAGTTCTGTGTCTAAAAATCCGTGTTTCTTCAGCCTTTGAACTTCTGTTAACATAGCGTTAAATGCTTGTTTTTCTTGGCCATCTTTAGCAACCACCATTACCTGAAAGGCGTCTTTTGATCGGGCAATTGCGCCATATTCAGCATATCCACCAACAAACGAAGCTGTTGGGTCTGCGCTAATCTCTTCAAACCGACTTTCTATCATTCGTCCAAGTAGCGAATTTATTAGTAGTTTGGTGTAGTAGCCGCTTGTTTTTTTAAAAGTATCAGCTAGTGGTTCGTGTTTATATTCGATGCCCAAACGGCTAACTTTTGCTTCGGGGTCGGTTACAATTGAAACAATGGGGGAGGCATTATTCGGAATAGAATAAATAGGTCGTGGTGCACGAGATACAGGTGCAGGGATGTCGGCAAATAGTTTTTTAATACTCATTTCTACAGTATCAACCGAGATATCGCCAACAATAATAAGTGCCTGTAAATCTGGTCTGTACCATTTTTTATAATAGTCACGTAGTGTTTCGTGCATAAAGTTGTTGATAATAGCCGTATCGCCAATAATATCTCGTTTGGCGTATTGAGAACCCGGGTATTTCTGTTTGTTGCTTTCTTTCCACATTCTTCGGTTGGCATGAGCTCCGGTACGCCATTCTTCTAAAATGACTCCCCGTTCTTTGTCTATTTCTTCGGCCTCCAAACTAATAAAACTCGACCAGTCGTGTAGTATAAGCAACGCACTATCTACAATACCTGCTCGGTGAACAGGGATGCTTCGAAGCATATACACTGTTTCGTCTAAAGAAGTGTAGGCATTGATATTGGTGCCAAATTGTGCTCCAATACTTTCCATGTAGTTGATGATGCCTTTGCCCGGAAAGTTTTTTGTGCCGTTAAAAGCCATGTGTTCTAAAAAATGAGCCAAGCCGTTTTGATAGTCTTCTTCCAAAATAGCACCTACATTTTGTGCAATATAAAAATCGGCCCTGTTTTCGAGTTGTTTATTGCTGCGGATATAGTAAGTTAAGCCGTTTTCAAGCTTTCCGTAACGAATGCTTGAGTCCATTGGGATTACCGACTGCGCTGAAAGAGAAATTGAAAAAAGGCTGATGAGTAAGAAAAGACATTGTTTATGCATAGTATCGTTTTTTAGCTATTGTAAAGGTAAGTCAATTGTACTAAAATTGGGCGTATTTTTATAAGATTTAACAGCTACTAAATTCTTTTTAATTTTAACTTTTTTATTAAAGAAATATTTCTTTAACATAGTGGAATATGCTACTTTTGCATCACTCGTAAAAAAGAAATTATAAACAACATATTATTATGCAATTAGCTTACAAATCCGTATCTCCGGCAGAAGCCGTAAAGGTAATTAAATCGGGCGACCATGTACATTTAAGTTCAGTAGCCAGTGTTCCTCAGGTGTTAGTAAATGCTATGTGCGACAGAGGTCGTGCCGGCGAGTTAAAAGATGTTCATATTCACCACTTGCATACGGAAGGTGTTGCTCCCTATGTAGAACCGGAGTTTGAAGGCGTATTTCAACACGATGCTTTTTTTGTGGGGGGCAATGTGCGTAAAAGCGTACAAGCAGGATTAGCTGATTATATTCCTATTTTCTTAAGCGAAACACAAAAATTATATCGCGGTGGATACTTGAAATGTAATGTGGCTATGGTACAAGTTTGTCCGCCAGACGAGCATGGGTATGTTTCATTAGGAACTTCGGTAGATGCAACATTGGCAGCTATTGAAACTTCAGATTATACCATTGCAGTTATCAATAAAAATGTGCCTCGTTCTTTAGGTGATGCTATGATTCCGCTTAGCATGATAGATATTTTTGTAGAAGACAACACGCCACTTGAACCGGCTCACTTCACTACTCCGGATGAAACAGAAATTGCCATTGGCAAGAACTGTGCTGAATTGATTGAAGATGGTGCTTGTTTGCAAATGGGTATTGGCGCTTTGCCAAATGCCGTATTGGCTTGCTTGGGAAATCACAAAAATTTAGGCGTACACACCGAAATGTTTGCCGATGGCGTTTTGGAGTTAGTTGAAAAAGGAATTATTAACGGTGCTTGTAAAGAATTAGACAAAGGTAAATTAGTAGCCACTTTTTTAATGGGTTCTCAAAAAGTGTACGATTTTGTACATAACAACCCACAAGTATTGATGCAAGATGTAGGGTATACAAACGACCCATTTATCATTGCTCAACTTTCTAAAATGACAGCAATTAACACAGCACTTTCTATTGATATTACCGGACAAGTAAATGCCGATTCAGTAGGCACTAAACATTACTCAGGTGTGGGCGGACAAGTTGATTTTATTTATGGAGCTTCTCGTTCAAAAGGAGGAAAAGCAATCATTGCTATGCCATCTATTACTAAAAAAGGCTTAAGCAAAATTAGTCCAACGCTATTAAATGGCGCCGGTGTAATTACTACCCGTCAGCATTTGCATTGGTTTGTAACAGAAAATGGAGCCGTAAATGTATATGGTAAAACGTTACAAGAACGGGCAAAATTAATTACAAGCGTAGCGCATCCAAGTGTACAAGAAGAATTAGAGCAAGCTGCTTTTGAGCGTTTTGGTTCACATTACCGTTTTGTAACTAAATAAATGGATGAGGTGTTGGTTTGTTTATTATAACTAACCTGTGTGATATATAAATAAGGGTTCGGTCTGTAAAAGGTCGAGCTCTTATTTTTTATGCTTGTATTACGATCCAATCAAACTAGTTGTAGAAGTAGAAAATAGGATTTGCGTATTAGTTTTTACTTGTATATTTCAACCTAAAACAAAACCTGAATATGTATTATCACTACCTTCCTGTATGGACTTGGGGAGCGTACCTGCTTTTCTTTGCCGTTATAATTTCTACGGTCCAAACATCCTCATTGGTATGTGGAAACTGCCGATGCTTGCAATTTTTCTTGGCACATTGATGGCACATATCAGGGAAACAGGCATCCATATGTACCGTAAAATCGATGGCTTCATGGTATTCTTTTTGGATAATCGCTCTTAATATTTCACTTTCTTCATGTGCTTCTTTAATGTTTAAATACCAAGGCACTACCAAATCACAATCCATGTGGTATCTATCCCCGTACTTCAATAATTTCAAGTTATGTATTTCTACCCAATTTTCCCGTTTATTTTTCCAAAGTATTTCTGTAATTGTTTTAACGACACCAAAGTCAGTTTCGTCCATTAAATTAGAGGTGGTTTCTTTGAGAATTTTGAATCCGGTGTAGATAATAATTATTCCAAAGATGATAGCAATTACACTATCAATCCAAGCCAATTTGGTAAGCCAAAGCAAGAAGAGCCCAATGACCAGTCCGATAGTAGAATATGTATCCGATTGCAGGTGCTTGCCGCCGGCAATTAAGGCGATGGATTGGTGCTTCTTTCCGGTACGAATGCTATACATACCTAGCAAATAATTCAACACACCGGCAACAGCTACAATAAATATTCCTATGCCCAGCGTGTTAATTTCGGTTGGAAAAAACAAACGATTTATGCCTTCGTAAATAATATATAGTCCGGCCAACAAGATTAAAAGTCCCTCGACCGAAGCCGATAGCGATTCTACTTTTCCGTGACCAAAAGGGTGGTTGGCATCTTTAGGTTTAAGTGCGATGCTAATGCTATATACCGTAATAATTCCGGTAACCACATTTACAATACTCTCTAGTGCGTCGGTAAGTATCCCAACCGAATTTGTGATAAAAAAGGCCGTAACTTTGGCCAAAAATATAGCGATAGAAAAGGTTACTATTCGCTTTTGTACGGTGAGTTTTATGTTCGAATCAAGTGTTGTCATTTGCGTATGCATTAACGATGTAAAGCTATGTAAAAGTTTGGAGCTGACAAAAAAATATGTGGATTGATGTTACTTAATGTCTTTTGAAAGCTATTTTGAATATAGCTGAAAAGTTGGTGTAGTATTATTCGCGCCGTTAGGTGGGTGATATTGGTAGAATAGGGAATTAATGATTCGTGCCCGCCCCGATAGGGGCGGAACTTCTTTGCAGATAAAAAAATGGGTTTCTGTTTAATTTTCAATGAAAAACAGATTCTTAGTGCACAAACACTTAAGTCCCGAATCGGGACTAGGTCTTTGAGTCAAGACAATCTCAGTCAAGATTTATTTTACATTTATTTTCTATACCTACACAAATGCATAAAATTCAGTATTAATATCTTGTGTATAACTATGCATTAATAATGCAGTTCACTTTCGATTTTTTTGTACCTTCGTGACTCTCTCATTGGATGCTTTACTACATCCGAAGAGAAAACAAAAACAATATGATTGACCAAGCCACCGTTGACCGAATTTTAGAGGCAGCCCAAATAGAACAAGTTGTTTCCGACTATGTTACCCTTCGAAAACGAGGTGTGAACATGATCGGGCTATGCCCTTTCCACAACGAAAAAACACCCTCGTTTACCGTTTCTCCGGCAAAAAATATTTGCAAGTGTTTTGGTTGCGGTAAGGGGGGTAATCCGGTAAATTTTATTATGGAAGTTGAGCAACTCAATTACTATGAGGCGTTAAAGCAACTGGCTAAAAAATACAGTATTGAAGTAGTTGAAAAGGAGCTTACCGACGAACAAAAAATGCTGCAAAACGACCGCGAAAGTATGTTGGTGGTAAATGCGTATGCTCAAAAATATTTTGCTACTATTTTGCATGAGCATATGGAAGGCAAATCTGTTGGGTTGAGTTATTTTCGTGAACGGGGATTCACCGATGAAATTATCCGAAAATTTCAGTTGGGGTATAGCTTAGATCAACGAGATGCTTTTGCGCAAGAAGCGATAAAACAAGGCTATAAAGTAGATTACCTAGTTAAAACGGGCTTAAGCATTCGTAGTGAGCACGACGATAATTTGCTCGATAGGTTTAGAGGAAGGGTGCTTTTTCCGGTACATTCCTTATCTGGTAAAGTGGTTGCTTTTGGGGGAAGAATACTTAAAAATACTGATAAAACGGCGAAGTACCTTAATTCGCCTGAATCTGAGGTGTACCATAAGAGCAATGAGTTGTACGGTATTTTTTTCGCAAAACAAGCTATTGTAAAAAGCGACCGTTGTTATTTAGTTGAAGGATATACGGATGTGATATCCATGCACCAGGCGGGAATAGAAAATGTGGTGGCCTCTTCGGGCACATCATTAACACAAGGACAAATTAGGCTTATTCATCGATTTACCCCGAATATTACGGTAATTTTTGATGGTGATGCCGCCGGCATAAAAGCATCGTTACGCGGTATCGATATGTTGTTGGAGCAAGGCATGAATATCAAGGTGGTGTCTTTACCGCTTGGCGATGACCCCGATTCTTTTGCCAAAAAACAAAATGCCTCTGATTTTATCGATTTCATAGACAAAAATAGTGTTGACTTTATCCGTTTCAAAACCAATTTATTGTTGGAAGATGTCGGTAACGACCCCATAAAAAAAGCGAAACTGATAACGGAAATTGTAAGTAGTATTGCGGTTATTCCGGACAATATTATTCGCTCGGTGTATATCAAAGAATGTAGTAGTTTGATGCAAATCGACGAAAAAACTTTGTATAACGAGATTAATAGAATAAGCCGTACCAAGCGCGAAAATGAGTTGGGTATTAAGCTCACCCCCACCCGCATACCCGACTCCCATGCACCAATAATACCTGAGCAGGTAACCCCCGAAGCTATTAGTCCGTATTTTCAAGAAGAGCTAAATATTTTGTATTACCTTGTTCGTTATGGAGAGCAATCGCTGTTTACTATTAGCGAAGATGATACTACAACGGGGCAAAGAAATGAAAAAGTTATTTCTGTTATTGCCTTTGTTGTTCACGAATTGGAACGCGATGGGTTGTTTATGCAAACCCCTTTGCATGCTCTTGTTTTAGAAACCGCCAAACAACAGGTTTATACCCCTGATTTTATAGCCGAGACGTTCTTTTTAAACCATCCTAATCCTGCTGTTAGCCAGCTGTCTCTTAATTTGGCTACTGATAAATATACGCTAAGTAAAATACATACAAAACAGCTCGAAAAAGAAAGCGATTTGCTGCAATCCTTGGTGCCTCGTTCGGTGTATGAATTTAAAAATAAAACCATCATTTTTCAGATAAAAGAAAAAATGTCGGCCCTGAAAATTGCTAATGAACAGCAAGACTTGGGCGCAATAAACGACTTGATGCAAGAGATAGCTGCCTTAAACGAAATGAAAAAGCAGTTGGCCAAGGAACTAGGCGAACGAATTATTATTAAGTTTTAAGACAAAGAGAATAAAGAGTAAAGATAGGGTTTGCGTTATTAGTGCAATCAGTGAACCTAAGCTATCATTGTTTTTTGCGATAGGCTAAAATACCCTGTCATTTTAGAAACGGAAAAATGTGTATCTTTATCATCGGTAAAAAAAATAAGAAAAACGAGTCGTGAGAAAAACCTCCTGGCATAGGAGAATCAAATTATAAACAGATGAATTACGGTTTTGTAAAAGTAGCAGTAGCTATCCCAACAGTAAAACTGGCCGATTGCAAGTCGAATGTTGACGCCATCGTTCCTTTAATTGAAGAAGCTGCGTCGAAAGATGTACAATTGGTTTGTTTCCCTGAATTGGCTATTACAGGTTATACCTGTGGTGATTTATTTCATAATCATTTGCTCATTGATGAGGCTGAAAAAGCCTTAAGTCAGTTGCTTGAAGCCACAAAGAATTTCCCCATTATTTGTTTGGTAGGCATGCCGGTAAAGTCGTGCAATCAGTTGTTTAATGCAGCCGTAATCTTTCAACAAGGAAAATTATTGGCGGTTATTCCGAAAACCTATTTAGCTGCCTACAATGAATTTTACGAAACTCGCTGGTTTGCAGCAGCCAACGATGCGGTTGCTACGGAAATAAAATTATGTGGACAGGAGGTTGCTTTTGGAGCATCTATTCTATTGCAAAGCGATGATTTGTGTTTCTCGGCAGAGATATGCGAAGACTTGTGGACACCTATTCCGCCTAGTTCTTATCAGGCCTTGGCGGGTGCGCAACTGATATTTAATTTGTCGGCATCCAACGAGCTTACCGGTAAAAACACCTATCGCAAGCAGCTTATCTCACAACAATCGGCCCGTTGCATTACCGGGTATGTATATGCCTCTTCAGGATTTGGCGAGTCAACTACCGATGTGGTGTTTGCAGCCAATGGTTTTATTTTCGAAAATGGGGTGCTTTTATCCGAAAGCGAACGGTTCTCTTTTGATAATCAGCTTATAATTAATGAGATAGATATAGAAAGATTGCAAGGCGACAGACAAAAAAATACTTGTTTTATGCAAGGTTTATCGCATCTAAAACTGCTTCCAGAATTGCGTACTGTACGATTCAGTTTGCCTAAAAAAAAAACGATTGAATTAACTCGCACTGTATTCCCTTTGCCTTTTACTCCTTATGGAGCAGCGCTTGATGAGCGTTGTCACGAGATTTTCGATATTCAAGTAGCTGCCCTGGCTAGTCGTTTGCAACATACCGGTATGCTTACCATGGTGATTGGCATATCGGGCGGACTCGATAGCACGCTAGCTTTGTTGGTTTGTGTAAAAACGGCAGATAAACTTAAACTTTCTCGAAAAAATATTATTGGCATTACCATGCCCGGTTTTGGTACTACCAACAGAACATACACCAACGCCGTTGAGTTGATACAAACACTGGGTTGTACTTTTAAAGAGATATCAATAAAAGAAGCCTGTTTGCTTCATTTTAAAGATATTGGACATCCTGAAAACAAGCACGACATTACCTTTGAAAACACCCAAGCACGGCAACGCACACTGCTATTAATGAATATAGCTAATCAGCAAAACGGCTTGGTTATAGGCACCGGCGATTTATCTGAGTTGGCGCTTGGCTGGGCTACCTACAACGGCGACCACATGAGTTCGTATGCTGTAAACACAGGCATTCCAAAAACATTGGTGCGCTATTTAGTGCAGTGGGTTACTGATAATAAAATAGAAGCTGCAGCCAAAAATTACCTCTTGGATGTGGTAGATACTCCTGTTAGTCCGGAGTTATTGCCGGCAGACGAACAGGGAAATATTGCCCAAAAAACAGAAGACCTTGTGGGCCCGTACGAATTACACGATTTCTTTTTGTATTATGCGTTGCGCTTTGGGTTTAGTCCGGCAAAAATTGCCTTTTTGGCAACACAGGCTTTCAAGCAAAAATACCCGAAAGAAACCCTGAAAAAATGGCTGTCTGTTTTTATAAAACGGTTCTTCTCGCAACAATTTAAACGCTCGTGCATGCCCGACGGACCAAAGGTAGGTTCAGTAAACCTTTCTCCCAGAGGCGATTGGCGTATGCCTAGTGATGCTTCAAGTAAAATGTGGTTAGCCGAAGTAGATAAGTTGTAGTTGTGTTGCAATAGCTTAAGAATTGCTAAGGGTAGCTTATAATTAAACGGCATTTTAGTAATTTTGAGAACGAGGCTGTAGGTATAATTTTCAATTCATTTTTATGGACACTTCTTTGCATAACCATTCGTTTACCCAAGCAGTAAAGCTAAGGTTTTTAAAAGAGCTGATTGCTGTATTGAATGATTCGGTACCATTAAATCAAGTGCTAATTAGTATTTGCAACCTAATGGTAAAAAGGCTTGGGCTGATAGCAGTGAAATTGAGCTATAACGAAGAGCTTTTTACCAGTAGTGCTTTTAAGAAAACGACTTATACAGAAACGGAATCCATCACATTGGCTATCAATAATACGCTTAGTATTGATGTTTTTTTTCCTGATAATGCAACATTCCAAGCATATATTGATGATAAGCCAAACGATCCGTTATTCTTTTCGGTATTGCTTCAGCTTGTTTCGGGCGTTATTTCTAAAACCCTGTTGGAACGCTTGCTGTTCGAAAACAAAGAACGAAACAAAGAATTACAAGGGTTAAACAGAACGAGTTTGTTGTTAGAGAAATCAACTGTTTTGGAGGAATCTTTGCTTGAAATTTGTTCGTTTTTGCCCGAAGCCTGGCAATACCCGGAACATACGGTTGTTCGAATTATGTACGAAAACAAAACCATCACTTCTCCCATATTTCAAGAAACCCGATGGGTGCTGCGCGAGAATTTTTATACGGCAAACAATCAACAAGGAATAATTGAGGTTTTTTACACACAAGAATTTCCCGATATGGATGAGGGCCCGTTTTTGGCTGAAGAGCGAAATTTACTAATTAATATTGCAAACCTTATTGCTGGCTCTGCAAGCAAAGAAATGTTTAAAAAATTGCATTGGGAAAACACTGAACGATTGAAAGAACTCAATGCCTTAAATCAAACTTCTAGTATTATCGAGAAAGAAGCTTCGATCAAAGATACCCTTAAAAAAATATGCAATACCATTCCTAAGTCGTGGCAATATCCGGAATTTACTTGTGCAAAAATTACCTACGAAGGCATAAGCTACTATAGCAAAAATTTTAAAGAAACAGTTTGGTTTCAAAAAGAAAATTTTGTTACACTCGACAATAAAAAAGGAAGTATTCAGGTGTATTATCTCAAAAAATTTCCTGATGCGTACGAGGGACCGTTTTTAAAAGAAGAGTGTCAACTTTTATCTAACTTAGGTAAACTTATAAGTGGATATATAAATAATTTTAAAGGCCGAGAGTTATACAATAAGTCAACAAAAATTATTGGTAAACACAAGGTAGATGATTTCCGAAAATCGCTTACAAAAGACAAACAACCGCTTCAGCTTTATTTTAACAAGCAAATACTTGACAAGTATATTTACTTGGATATGATGAAGTTTAAAGTAAAAAACATCCTTTTTGTAGCTACCTTATACGATGCTTTTATTCTAGAAAACGAGGATGGTTTTTTTGAACAGTTTATGGGAGAAATATACCAATACAGCTTATTTTCGTTGCCTCGTATCACCGGAGTTACATCTGCCAAAGAAGCCTTGGATTTGTTAAAAACAACCCATTTCGATTTGGTTATTTTGATGGTTGGACTCGATAATGATTCGCCCATCTTACTGAGTCAAGAGATAAAAAAGAAACAAAAAGACCTGCCTGTTTATTTGCTGTTGAACCAGAAAAACAACATAAAATATTTCGAGGAGTTGGTGCCTTCGGTGTTTTCTGTCGATAAAATTTTTGTATGGAATGGCAATTCTCAAATTCTATTTGCCATAGTAAAATCTATCGAGGATAGCGTAAATGTTGAAAACGATACCAAGATTGGACTTGTGCGCGTAATATTGCTTATCGAAGACTCCGCTTTTTATTATTCCAAGTATTTGCAAAATTTGTATTCGATTGTATTCGGACAAATTCAACAATTATTGCCTGAGGTTGAAAAGAACGAGATAGATAAGATTAGTAAAATGCGCTCTCGACCAAAAATTTTGCATGCAAGAAACTACGAAGATGCCATGTTCGTTTTTGAGAAATACAAGGATTTTTTGCTTTGTGTAATCTCTGATGTGGAATTTGACCGTAACGGAGAACTTGATAAAACGGCCGGTGTTAGGTTTATTAAATACATTAAAAAACAAACGCTTACCTTACCCATTATACTGCAATCGTCTGATGCTGCTAATGAAGAGCTTGCAAAAAAACTGGAGGTAAGCTTTATCAATAAAAACTCGGAGCGGTTGTTAATCGATTTAAAATCGTTTTTAACTACTCAACTTGGTTTTGGCGATTTTGTTTTTCGCGATAAAGCAGGAAAAGCCTTGGCTGTTGCAAAAACGCTAAAAGAGTTTAGAAGCATTTTAGCAACAATACCTAAAGAATCGTTGTATTTGCATGCCATAAAAAATCAATTTTCCTTGTGGTTGATGTCTAGGGGTGAAATTCAATTGGCTAAATCGATTAATCCTGTAAGTGTTACTGATTTTGAAACGGTAGAAGAATTTCGTCAGTACTTTTTAGCTTCTATTGTAGCATACAAAGAAGAAAAGCGAAAGGGTAAAATTTTAAGTATTGACGAAGTTACTACTATTGACGAGAAAAATATTGTTACCCTAGCATCCGGTTCGTTAGGCGGAAAAGGAAGGGGCCTGGCTTTTATTAATACCTTTATTTACAACCTAAATTTCTCTAAATTTTTACAAGAAATCAATATTCGTACGCCTATAACAGGTATCATTGGCACCGATGAGTTTGAGCTTTTTATGGAGAATAACAAACTATCTAAGTATGTTTTTGATACCAACTTCTCTTACAAAGAGATTAAAGAAATGTTTGTAAATGCGAGCTTGTCAGATGCTTTGGTGCAAAGACTAAAACAGTTTATTGCTCAAATTGATAACCCTATTGCGGTTCGTTCTTCTAGCCTTTCTGAAGACTCTATGAGCCATCCTTTTGCGGGGGTTTTTGATACTTTTGTAATTCCAAATAATAACGAAGATAAAGCACAAGACTTGGTGCAGCTTATTACTGCTATCAAATTAGTTTATGCTTCGGTATATTCCGAAGATTCTCGTACTTATTTTAACGCTATCAACCATAAACTGGAAGATGAGCGTATGGCCGTAATTTTACAGGAGCTGGTAGGCAGCAAGCACGATAATTATTATTATCCGCATATAAGCGGTACGGCACAATCGTATAATTATTATCCGGTGGCTCACATGAAACCGGAAGAAGGTTTTGCGGTAGCGGCAATGGGGTTGGGGTATTATGTGGTGGGTGGACGACGGTCGTATCGTTTCTCGCCAAAATACCCAACTATTGCCATGTACACACCAAAAGACATGCTTAAAAGTACGCAGGTAGAGTTTTATGCTATTGACTTAAGCCGAAAACAACAAGATTTTCTAAATGAAGGAGAGGATGCATCGTTAACCTTATTGGATATTAGTACGGCAGAAAAACATGGTACTATAAACCATTGTGTGTCGGTGTATAACCCGGAAAATGATCGGATTAATTCAGGCTTGGGTAGCATGGGGCCACGCATTATTAATTTTGCCAATATATTGAAATATAACTATATACCATTGGCCGAATTGATTGACGAGCTGTTAAATATTGCCAAAGATGCACTGGGCTCTCCAATAGAAATAGAATGGGCGGTCGATTTAACCAAAACCGTAAATGGCTTACCTTCCTTTTATTTATTGCAAATAAAACCTATTGTTACCTCGCAACAACGGGATGATATCTTAATCTCGGAAGTAGCTAAATCAGACACAGTGTTATATACCGAGTCGAGTCTAGGGAATGGAGAGATAACCAATATAACAGATATCATTTTTGTAGATACAGCGAAATTTGATAGAATGAAAACCTTGGATATGATGAAGGAAATTGAATTTCTAAACAATGTAATGATAAAAGAAGGCCGACAATATGTTTTAATTGGTCCCGGCAGATGGGGTACCCGCGATCAGTTTTTGGGAATTCCTGTTTCATGGTCGCAAATATCTAATGCAAAAGTAATTGTAGAAATTAGCATGCCTAATTTTCCGCTCGACTCATCCTTAGGTTCACATTTTTTTCATAATGTTACTTCCATGAATATTGGGTACTTGTCGGTACAAGATTCATCTTATACTGATTATGTAAATTGGGATATTATCGCCCAGCAAAAAGTGAAAAATAAAACGGAATATTTTAAGCATATTCAATTTAAAAAACCGTTAAAGGTTTTGATGAATGGCAAACTCCGCAAAGCAGCAATTCTATTAAATGGATAATAAATGAGTACAATTACAGTTGGTATTTACGACGATCATAAAATTATTCAACAAAGCCTTTGTGCCTTTTTATCGAGCAACGAAGATTTTGAGGCTTTGCCGATAATGCAATCGGAAAAATTGCAACTTATCGAAGAGCTTAAAGGCAAAGGTATTAATGTGTTGATTATAAATATTCATACATTAAATACCGCGATATTAAATTTAATAACTCAGTTAAATTTAAGCTACCCCAGAGCACGCATTTTAGTGGTGTCGCATACGAATAGCGAAGAAATTATTCTGAAAACAATTAAGGCTGGAGCCAAAGGTTTTTTAGATAAGGAAGCGAATATATCCGATTTCTCTGAGGCCATTTACACCCTGCGCAACGGTCACGATTACTACAGTAAGTCAATTGCGCATCTGTTGCTTAATAAATACATAAAAAAAATGAGCTCGCGCGAAAAGCTTAATGAGCCAACAATACATGGGTTAAGTGCGAGGCAGATAGAAATTCTGCAATTGTGGGGAAATAATTATTCTAATAAAGAAATTGCCGATAAGCTTTTTATAAGTGTCCGTACCGTTGAGTCGCACAAAAACCACATCATGCAACGACTCGATTTAAAAACTACCATTGATATGATTAAGTTTGGAATAAAGAATAACTTAATTGAGATTTGATTTGGGGGAGATATGTTTTGCTTTGTTTACCTCTAAGAAAATAAGGCGGTTTTATGTTCCGCCCTTTTGTGGGTGGGCGATTATCAAAGAAGACATATTTTAAAAAATGGCAATTTTTGTTATTTTATATAAAGCAAAGACAACCTAGTTTAGCCCATTAACCAGGCAATAGAGGTGTTATTGTTTTGTCTGAAAGGCTAAGGCAAAAAGTTTTAGTTGCTTTATCATGGCAAGCATGCCGTTGGCTCGGGTAGGAGAGAGATGTTCCTTAAGGCCAATTTTTTCTAAAAAGTAAAGCTCTGTTTGTATTATTTCTTCCGGTGTATGACCCGAAAGTACATCTACCAGCATTGCAGCAATACCCCCGGCAATATCGGTATTGCTTTCGGCACGAAAAACAACTTTTCCCTCATGCATTTCGGCAACTATCCATACTTTACTTTGGCATCCTTCAATTAAATTTTGGGGTGTTTTCTCTTTAGCACTAACTCCTGCCGAAGACATTCCTTTATCAATAATCTGTTGGTATTTATCCAGCCAATCTTCTAAAAATTCAAATTCGGCAATTATTGCGTCTTGTTTTTCGTTTATGGTCATAGTTTTCGTTGCCGTTTTACTGTTTAAACATTTTTTTTACCCGTTCTACTCCGTCAATAAAAACATCAATTTCTTGTGTAGTATTGTATAATCCAAAAGAAGCACGAACGGTTCCTTCAATAGAAAAAACCTCCATTACGGGTTGAGCACAATGGTGTCCGGTACGCACAGCAATACCTAATTTGTCAAGTATTGAGCCAACATCGTAGGGGTGAATGCTCCCAACTAAAAAAGATATTAATCCGCTTTTGTGTTCTGCTTCGCCAATAAAACGAATATTTTCTAATTTGCGCAATTTCTCTGTCGCATACAAAAGCAATTTATTTTCGTGTGCTGCAATGTTTTCTATGCCAATAGCACTAATATATCGTAAGGCTTCTGCAAAAGCAGTAGAGCCTATAAAATCAGGTGTTCCGGCTTCAAATTTAAAAGGGAGTGCGGCAAAGGTGGTGTTTTCAAAACTAACTTTAGCAATCATTTCGCCTCCACCTTGGTAGGGAGGCATCTTATCTAACCATTTCTCTTTGCCGTATAAAACGCCAATTCCTGTAGGGCCGTAAATTTTATGCGCAGAAAAAACAAAGAAATCCGCATCTAGGGCTTGCATATCAATTTTGAGGTGTGGAACAGATTGTGCCCCATCAACCAATACCGGAATATTAGCGGCATGGGCTATTTTGATGATTTCGTTTATCGGATTAATAGTGCCTAAGGCATTGGAAATATGTGTGCAGGCAATTAGTTTTGTTTTTGGATTGATACTCTTTGCCAATTCGTCTAGTAGCAATTCTCCTCTGTTGGTAAAGGGAATAACTTTTATTTCGATGCCTTTTCGTGTACGGAGCAACTGCCAAGGAACAATGTTGGAGTGGTGCTCCATGGCGGTAAGGAGTATTTCGTCACCTGCTTGTAGTAAATCGCCAAAAGAACTCGCCACCAAGTTGATGGCTTCGGTAGTGCCTCGTGTAAATACAATTTCGTTGCTGCTTTTTGCTCCTATAAATGCACGTATTGTTTCGCGTGCTTGTTCGTGAGCTTCGGTGGCTTCCTGACTTAAAAAATGTACTCCCCGATGGATATTTGCATTTCGTTTATAATAGCCTTCTTCCATTTTCTGTACTACACAGCGCGGCTTTTGTGTGGTGGCAGCATTATCAAAATATACCAAGGGCTTGCCGTATACTGTTTCGGACAGTATAGGAAAATCGGCTCTTATTTTTTGTAAGTCTAACATTTTTTTAATTTTCCAATAAAGTTACCTTTCAACCATTGGTTTATTATTTAACTACAGTTAATACATCCAATACATTTGGATAATTCTCCACGGAATCGTTTTTCAACCAACATACGAATATTGTCTTGCAAAGCCGGTACGGTTATTTTACCTATAACATCATCAACAAATGCAAACATAAGTAACATTCGTGCTTCCGGTTCGGCAATGCCCCGAGAACGAAGGTAAAAAAGTGCGTTCTCGTCTAATTGTCCAACAGTAGCTCCATGACTGCATTTTACATCGTCGGCATATATTTCGAGTTGTGGTTTGGTGTGCATGCGCGCTTCTTTGGTCATACATATATTTTTATTTGTCTGAAATGCCTCCGTTTTTTGGGCGTCTTTAGCTACAAATATTTTTCCCGAAAAAACACCTCTTGCCGTATCATCCAATACATATTTAAATAGCTCGGTGCTTTTGCAGTTTGCGTTGTTATGCTCTATAAGGGAATAGTTATCAATATGCTGTGTTTTATCGCCTATGGCCATACCACAAATGGTTGTTTCTGCATATTCGCCATTAAGAGCAATGTGCGTGTTGTTTCGGGTTAAACCGTTATGTAAGGTAATTTCGTTTACCAAAACGCTAGAGTTAGCTTGTTGTTCAATAAATAACGAGCCAATATGGGTCATTTTGTTGTGTGTATTTTCAAGCTTGTAATGTTCGTATATGGCGTTTTTTGCAACAAATACTTCGGTTACGCGGTTGCATAAAAAAGTCACCTTATCCATCGTGTGTTCGCAAAGAAGTACTTTAGCTTGTGCACCCTCTTCTATAATAATTAAATTGCGACTGTTTGCCAATAAATCAACATCGGCACGCATAACATTAATTAATTGTATGGGTTTTTCGATAATTACCCCTTTGGGAACATACATAAAGAATCCGTCTTCGGCAAAAGCTGTGTTAAAGGCTACTGTTCCATCTTGGTTTGTGCGTGCAATTTTGGCGTAGTATTCTTCTACCAGTTCCGGATGCGTTTTAGCATAATCTTTTAAACTACCTATTAAAACCCCTTTGGGCAAGTCGGATTTTTGGGTGAGGTTGGAGTAAAATTGATCATTAACAACAAAATACAAATGTGCACTTAAGCCCGGAACGCTACAATGAAAAACTTCATAAGGATTTATGGGTATTTCCAGTGCATTGATATTTAGTCCGTAATCAGGTTCAAAAGCCTTGCGTAGGTTCGTGTAAAGGTAGGGTTCCATTTTATCCGTAGGAAATCCTAATTTTTTAAAATGGATAAAAGCTTTTTCACGGGCACCATTGAACACTAAGGAAGAGTTCTTTTCGATGGCTTTCTTGTGCTGATTGTATAAATCGATATATGGTTGTTCGATATTCATGTATACTAGTGCTAATTTTCGAATAGAAATAATTGTTATCAGGCTAGTTTTATTCTCCAACTTCTTTCTTAATCCAGTCGTATCCTTTTTCTTCCAGTTCTAGAGCCAGTTCTTTTCCTGCCGATTTCACTATTTGTCCATTATATAAAACATGCACAAAATCGGGTACAATATAATCCAGTAATCGTTGGTAATGAGTAATAACAAGGGTTGAATTTTCGGCTGACTTTAAGGCATTCACGCCATTAGCAACAATACGCAAGGCATCAATATCCAAGCCCGAGTCAGTCTCGTCTAAAATTGACAAGCGGGGTTCGAGCATAGCCATCTGGAATATTTCGTTTCGTTTTTTCTCCCCGCCCGAGAATCCTTCGTTAACTGAGCGGTTGGCTAGTTTGTTATCTAATTCAACATATTCCTTTTTTTCGCGCATCAATTTTAAAAAATCAGAAGCTGACATCGGCTCCAGGCCTCTATATTTTCGTTGTTGGTTTACAGCTGTACGCATAAAGTTAACCATACTAACACCGGGAATTTCTACCGGGTATTGGAAACTTAAAAAGACACCTTCGCAAGCCCGTTCTTCTGGCAATAGTTCCAGCAGGTTTTTACCGTAAAAGCTTACTTCGCCTTCGGTAACTTCGAAGGCAGGGTTTCCGGTTAATACGGAAGCAAGCGTACTTTTACCCGAACCATTTGGTCCCATTATAGCGTGAACTTCTCCGGGTTTAACCAAAAGATTAATTCCTTTTAAAATTTCTTTGCCGTTGATATTGGCGTGTAAGTTTTTAATTTCTAACATATTGTCTTCCTATTTTCCCATAAGGGAGGGATACTAAAATCGTTTTTTTATACTTATATAAAAGGATGAGTGTTAACCCACGCTACCTTCTAAAGTAATTTGCAACAGCTTTTGAGCCTCTACGGCAAATTCCATTGGCAATTTATTAAGCACCTCTTTAGCATAGCCATTTACAATTAGGCCGATGGCATCTTCAGTAGCAATGCCTCGTTGGTTGCAATAGAAAACCTGATCTTCGCTGATTTTTGAGGTTGTTGCTTCGTGTTCTACAATAGCTGTTTGGTTATGTACATCGATGTAAGGAAAAGTATGCGCTCCGCATTTGTCGCCTAAAAGTAAGCTATCGCATTGCGAAAAGTTGCGTGCATTCTCTGCTTTACCTACTACTTTAACTAAGCCGCGGTAACTATTCTGACTATGTCCGGCAGAAATCCCTTTTGACACAATGTGGCTACTGGTATTTTTTCCTATATGATACATTTTTGTTCCTGTATCTGCTTGTTGGTAGTTATTGGTTACTGCAACGGAGTAAAACTCGCCAATAGAGTTATTGCCTCGCAAAATGCAACTAGGGTATTTCCAAGTTATGGCCGAACCCGTTTCAACTTGAGTCCAGGAAATTTTTGAATAGTCGCCTTTACACAAGGCTCTTTTGGTTACAAAATTGTAAATACCGCCTTTTCCTTCTTTATTACCGGGATACCAGTTTTGCACGGTAGAATATTTCACTTCTGCACGTTCGTGTAAAAGAATTTCGACAATGGCTGCATGTAGTTGATTTTCATCACGCATAGGCGCTGTACAACCCTCTAGATAGCTAACATACGAATCTTCATCCGCAATTATTAGAGTTCGTTCAAATTGTCCTGTATTTATCGCATTAATACGAAAATAGGTAGATAACTCCATGGGGCAACGTACTCCTTTGGGTATATATACAAAGGAACCGTCGCTAAAAACAGCCGAGTTTAAGGCCGCAAAAAAATTGTCGGTATAGTTTACAACCGAGCCCATATATTTTTGAACCAGTTCCGGATAGTCTTTAACCGCATCGCTAAATGAACAAAAAATTATGCCCAATTCTGCCAACTGTTCTTTAAAGGTTGTTTTTACAGAGACACTATCTAATACGGCATCAACAGCCATTCCCGAAAGCATTTTTTGCTCGTGCAAAGGGATGCCAAGTTTGTCGAATGTTTTTACTAATTCCGGATCCACCTCGTCTAAGCTCTTCGGTCCCTCTTTTTTTGTGGGCGAGGCATAGTAATATATGCTTTGGTAGTCAATTTCGGGGATATTCAGGTGTGCCCAGTGGGGCATTTCTAAGGTAAGCCAATGACGGAAAGCCTTTAATCTTATTTCCAATAGCCATTCAGGCTCGTTTTTTTTCGAAGAAATAAGCCGGATGATGTCTTCATTTAATCCTTTAGGGATATAATCGGTAGGTATGTCGCTGGTAAAACCATATTTGTATTCTCCCTGCGTAACCTCGTTTATTATTTTATCTTTTTCGTCGGCCATGCTTTTTTACTTTTGATTTACAAAGATAAAAAAAATATTTTATTTAGGTATTTAGATACCTAAATTACTTTAATTCCTTAGTTAATTTTTCAAAAAGTCCTTTTGTATAAAAGGCATTATCTTCGGAACCACTTGTAGTATAGGTGAATAGAACGAAGACTTGTTTTTTGATTCCATGCTAATTAGTTTGTTATTTGTGTCGATTGCCTCCATAACATTTAGCAATATACTTAACATCAATGCATACTTAAGTAGACCTAAACTTGCTCCAAGTAAGTTATTTAACCATTTTAATAAACTGATATTAAATGATTTATCTATAATCTTAGCCACAAAATGCGACATTGTTATAACCACTAAGAAAATAATTAAATAGGCTATAGGTTTGGCGTATGCTAGTTCTAATTGTGTCCATGCACTTATAACTAATGCTATTGTGTTTATATGCACTTTAGCAATATAAATACCTATAAAAATTCCTACCAAGGAAAAAAACTGAAGTACAAAACCTTTTAGAATTCCTTTTATCAAGGCATAAATTAGCAGAACAAGAATGATTATATCAATATAATTCATGGTTGGTAAAAAAAGTCGGATATAAAATCCGACTTATAATAAGGTTGTTATAATGTTTTTTTAACTTCTGTTTCTTCGTATGCTTCAACTAAATCACCTATGCGAATATCGTTATAATTATGTAGGTTTAGTCCGCACTCATAGCCGTGAGTTACTTCTTTCACATCTTCTTTAAATCGTTTTAAGGAAGCAAGTTCGCTAGTATAAATCACAATACCATCTCTGATTAGTCGTATCTTTGAGCCTCTTTTTATTTTGCCTTCTTTTACCATACAGCCGGCTACAGTACCTACTTTGGTAATTTTGAATACCTCTCTAATTTCTACAGTACCAATAATTTCTTCTTTGATATCCGGAGAAAGCATTCCTTCCATGGCCGATTTAAGTTCTTCTATGGCATCATAGATTATGGAGTACAAGCGGATGTCGATTTCTTCTTTTTCGGCTAATTTTCGTGCAGCCATAGATGGTCTAACTTGGAAGCCTACGATAATAGCATTGGAAGCCGCAGCCAACATAATATCTGACTCAGAAATGGCACCTACAGCTTTGTGAATTACATTTACCTGTATTTCGTCGGTAGATAGTTTGATTAAGGAATCGGATAGCGCTTCGATAGAACCATCCACATCGCCCTTAACAATAACATTTAATTCTTGGAAACTGCCTAACGCTATCCGTCGTCCAATTTCATCAAGCGTTAAGTGGCGCGAAGTCCGTAAGCCCTGTTCCCGTTGTAATTGTTCCCGTTTATTGGCAATATCGCGTGCTTCTTGTTCGCTCGATATAACATTGATGTTGTCACCTGCCTGAGGGGCGCCGTTTAATCCTAAAATTAAAGCAGGAGCACTAGGTCCGGCTTCGGTAATTCGTTGGTTTCGTTCGTTAAACATGGCTTTTACTTTACCATGATATTGTCCGGCCAACACCACATCACCAATCCGTAACGTACCGTTTTGAATCAATATGGTAGAAACAAATCCGCGTCCTTTATCCAAAGAAGACTCGATTACAGAACCGGCCGCTTTTCTGTCTGGATTGGCTTTTAGATCCAATAATTCTGCTTCTAGTAATACTTTTTCTAGAAGTTCGTTAATATTAATTCCTGCTTTTGACGATATATCTTGCGACTGGTATTTTCCGCCCCAATCTTCCACCAAATAATTCATATTGGCCAAGGCTTCTTTAATTTTCTCTGGGTTGGCGTTGGGTTTATCAATTTTATTAATTGCAAATACTATAGGTACGCCTGCAGCAGAAGCATGGTTTATAGCTTCGATTGTTTGAGGCATAACATCATCATCTGCTGCAATAATGATGATAGCGATATCGGTTACTTTTGCTCCACGAGCACGCATAGCAGTAAAGGCCTCGTGTCCTGGAGTGTCAAGAAAAGTAATACGACGACCATCGTCTAGTTTAACGTTATATGCCCCTATGTGTTGAGTTATTCCACCTGCTTCACCGGCAATTACGTTGGCTTTGCGGATATGGTCTAAGAGTGATGTTTTTCCATGATCCACATGCCCCATTACGGTAACAATTGGTGCGCGCTCGAGCAAATCTTCAGGAGCATCAATTTCTTCAGCAATAGCACTTACCA
The DNA here is from genome assembly GCA_945897785.1 of Paludibacter jiangxiensis. Classification (GTDB taxonomy): domain Bacteria; phylum Bacteroidota; class Bacteroidia; order Bacteroidales; family Paludibacteraceae; genus JAFGVL01. The sequence goes on along the minus strand of CAMDGD010000004.1, from coordinate 52,597 downwards.
CTTCGGCACTAACATATTCGGTTTTAAAACCAAATTCATCGGCAACAATATTGATAGTTTCTGCATCCAATCGTTGGTTGATAGAAACCATAATGCCTAGGTTCATACAAGTTGCAATAACTTGATTCACAGTTACATCCATCATTGAGGCTAGTTCGCTGGCAGTAACAAACTCGGTAAGTTTTATGGTTTGTTCAGCTTGTCTTTCCGCTTCAGCTTGTTGCGATTGTCGTTGAGACATTGCCTCCCGTTTATCGCGACGGTGTTTCCCTCCTTTTACTTTTTTCTCGGTAAGACGAGCCAATGTTTCTTTTACTTGCCGTTGAACTGCTTCTTCGTCAACTTCTGTTTTGGCTGTTTTCTTAAATTTTGGTTTGTTGTTTTGACTACTACCAGTACCAGCTGGTTTTTGTCCCTGTTTAATGGCTTGGAAATTTGGTGCAGGTCTGTTTATATCTACTTTTTCCTGATTTATTCGGATGCGTTTTTTCTTAATACCACCTTCGGTTGTATCTTCTGCCCCATCAGTTTTTACTTTATTCTTTTCTTTTTCTTGTAGTTGCTGTTTTTTTAAGTCAATTATAATCCGTTCGCGGGCTAATCGTTCTTTTTTCTTTTCTTCTTTCGATTTTTTATCCGGTCTGGTTTTGTCGTTTATAGCCGATAAATCAATTTTATCGATTACCTTAGGTGTATTTCTAAGTGTAGGTGTCCCTAGTGTGTATAGTTCTGCTTCTACCGGAGCAGTTGGAGCGGGCAACTCTTCAACTATAGCTGTTTCAATTATTTTTTCTTCTACTACAATAATTGGTTCAATAGCTTCAACGTTAACTTCTTCAGTAGCTTCAACAATCGGTTCCTCTTCTTTTTCAATAATAATGGCAGGTGCTGTTTCTTTTTTCTCCGATTTTTTCGCAAACTGATCCAAATCAATTTTACCAACCGTTTTAATTTGAGGAAATTGTGTTTTTTCCACTTTTATCTCAATTATTTCGGTTACCTTTTCTTCTTCAACTGGTTTTTTATCTTGATATCCTTCTAAAGAAACGGTTGGCGCTTTTTCTTTCTCTTGTCGTTGTTGACTGAATTTCTCCGATTCTATGCGCAGATTTTTGTCGGTACTAAATTCCTTAATTAGCAATGTGTATTGCTCCTCTGAAATTTTACTATTCGGATTTGCATCAACACTTTGTCCTTTTTTTTGCAGGTACTCTACCGCAGTAGAAAGCCCTACATTTAAATCTTTTACTACTTTACTTAATCTAATCGACATACAAATAATTTAACTATTAAAAAGAAAAGGGGATTGTTATCTAAAACAAGATGTTTTATGCTTTTTCAACTTCTGTTTCATCTTCAAATTCTGCCGCTAAAACATGCAGAATAGTTGCTACGGTTTCTTCTTCTAAATCGGCTCTTTTCATCAATTCTTCTTTTGATAATGCTAACACGCTTTTTGCGGTGTCGCATCCTATGGCTTTTAAGGCTTCGATAACCCAAGCATCAATTTCGTCGCCGAATTCATCCAAGTAAATATCTTCTTCGTTTTCTTCGTCTAATTCGCGGTAAACATCCAACACATATTCTGTAAGTAAGCTAGCCAATTTAATGTTTGAGCCTCCTTTACCAATGGCTTGAGATACCTCTTCGGGTTTCAAATATACTTCAGCTTTTTTCAGTTCATCGTTGATACGAATAGATGAAATTTTTGCAGGGCTCAATGAGCGGGCAATAAATAAGGTGATGTTTGGAGTGTAGTTTACTACGTCAATATTCTCGTTGCGTAATTCCCGTACAATGCCATGAATACGCGATCCTTTTATTCCAACGCAAGCACCAACAGGGTCAATTCTGTCGTCGTATGACTCAACAGCTACTTTGGCTCTTTCGCCTGGAATGCGTGCAATTTTTTTAATGGTAATTAGCCCCTCGTTGATTTCAGGCACTTCAAGTTCAAATAATCGTTCTAAAAACACCGGAGAGGTACGAGAAAGTATAATTTTGGGGTTATTATTGTTGTTGTCCACTTTGGCAATTACGGCACGAACAGTTTCTCCTTTACGGTAAAAATCAGAGGGTATTTGTTCTGTTTTTGGCAATAGCATTTCGTTGCCTTCGTCATCCAGCAATAATATTTCTTTTTTCCAAACCTGGTATACCTCTCCGCTAACAATTTCGCCAATCATTTCACTGTATTTTGTGTATAGACTGTCTTTTTGTAGTTCAAGAATTTTTGAAGCGAGCGTTTGGCGTAGAGTTAAAATGGCACGACGACCAAATTTTAGAAATTCAACAGCATCGGTAACTTCTTCTCCAATTTCGTAATCGGAATCGATTTTTTTTGCTTCGCTTAACGAAATTTGCGTGTTCTTGTCTTCTAAGTCTTTATCGGCAACAACTTCGCGGTTTCGCCAAATTTCAAAATCGCCTTTGTCAGGATTGATAATGACATCATAATTCTCATCGCTACCGAACATTTTAATAATTACGCTTCGGAAAGACTCTTCCAACACACTTACCATAGTTGTTCTGTCGATATTTTTCAGGTCCTTAAACTCCGAAAATGTATCAATCAAATTGATGCTTTCTACTTTGCTCATGGTTATTTAAATCTGATAATGTATTTAGTATATTTTACTTCTTCGTAAAGGAATGGTATTTTTTCTTTTATGCTGATTTTTCGTTTTGCTCCTTCGGTTTTTACTAGTTTTTCAATTTCAATTTCGAAGCCATTTTCTTCTGCGGACAATAAAACCCCACTAAGTTTTTGTCCGCTTTTTGACAGTACCTCTACTTCGTTTCCTATGTTTTTTTTGTATTGTTTTATTACTTTAAATGGTTGGGTTAGTCCAGCCGAACCAACTTCTAGAGCGTAGTCTTCAACTTCTCTGTCAAAAATCGATTCTATATAACGCAATAGTTCAGTACAAAAGTCTATATCAACGCCATTTTGGCAATCAATTTCTACTGTTATTTGGTTGTCGGGAGTAACTTTTACATCGACGATAAAATAATCTGTATTTTGGATTTTCTCCTCAACAATTTGATATACAATGGTTTTGTCTAGCATAGTTGACTTATAGTGAACAAAGAGGGGGACTAGCTGTCCCCCCTTTCTATCTTTCAATTCGCACGCAAAGTTATACATAAAATTTTGATGTGCAAATTTTTACACTTTTTATAAGCCCTTTTTAGGTCATTTTTCTTAAAAAACAATTATCGGCGTGCCAAATTCCCAAGCAAGTGTTTTGTTTGTGGTAGAAAAACAGTAAGAATAGCGAATAAACAGGGGCGCTTCAAAACGGTTAAACCATCGAATATCAAAAAAAAGTTCGGCACCTGCAGAGCGATACAGTTGATTGGAGGTTGTTTGGTTGTAGTGGGCTATGGTAGCCTTACTAAAATCGGCAAATAGGTTAAGCCGAAGCCGTTTCATATAAAAAATGCTATAAATGCCAAACTCAGGGTAGGCTAGTGGGAGTTGGTAGTTGAGGCCAATTTTTCCGTATGATACAAAGCTAGAATCTGGTCGTAAGTATCCTCTTGAGTACGACATTTCGTCCATAAAGTAGCCGTCAAGTGCTTGTAATTTTTGGCTTAATTGTACTTTTATGGCATGCGTTTTTGCTACTCCGGGCAAGTATAGGTTCGATTTTATCGTTAAGTCGGGAATGTCATATTCCTTATTCAACATGCCTTTTTTCCAATCCAATTGGGCTGATATTCCTTTGGTTGGACCAACTTGTTGTTTGGCCTGGAGCTTATAGTTTTGTGCGCTTATAGTTAGGTGTACGCCGGAGAAATCATAGTTGTCTGTGCCGTCAATAAGCACTTGTTGGTGCATATATCCCATCTGAAAAGATACTGATTTACTGAATTTTGCTGTTGAGAAATCGAGAGGAACAATGCCCCCTGTTTCTAGTAATTGTAAGTCAACGCGGTGGTCTGATGCATGGGCATATCCACCATATAAAATGGCCGTATACCGACCGTAATACGCACTCATTTTGCTGTTGATAAGTTGGTTGTTGTAATTGTAAAACACTCCTCCGTACAAGCTGGTATTAAACAATATATTGTCTGATTGAAGAGCTAAGCCTGTTTCGTATTCGTTTGCATCGATCCCCCATGAATGAAAGTTAATTGCTTTTGGTAAGCGAGGATATTTGCTTAAGGCATAGGTGTTTGTATGAGTTTTTTCGGAGAGTACGGCTTGTGTGTCAGCATAAATTTCGGAACTATAATATGCTTTTTCGAATGTATGAGCCGAAAGCTTTTCAGGATTAGTTGGTAAGTCCATTTGTGCTAACTTAAATCCGTATAAAGAATAGTTGCTAAACACCAAGGATTTTCCATTGGGAGAGATGGCGGGATAATAAGCTCCTAGTTTACTGCTCGTTGCACGGTAGCATGAGTCGGTAGTAGTATCAATGTAAAAAATATCATCTATACCTTGGTGCGAAGCAGAAAAATATATAAGATTTCCTTGTTTTATAGGGTTTGTTACTGCTATGCCCTTAGGAATTTGGAAATTAGTATTTTGAGGATATTCTGTAAGTGTTCCACTAGCAAAGTGATAGCTGCAAAGCGAATTTTTTTCGTTTATTTTACGGATAAAAAGGATGGCCGACCCATCGTTCCAATAGCAAGGTGAACTTATGGTTGTTTTGTAATATTCGGATGATTTAGGTTTATTGTCCAGAGTTGATTGAATCGCTGCAGCATCAATTTTTTCTTTCTCTAAGCCGGTAATGGCATCAATAATTTTAAGGGACGTTTCTTGCTGATCGGTATGTTCTATTACAGCGATGTTTTGTCCGTTGGGTGATAGTGCCGGCGAAAAATACCGCGATTCTTTAGTTAGATCAATGCACTTTAGCGTCTTCAAATTAAGCTTGCGAATAATGGAGTAGCCGGTATTCCAATACCTTTTATCATGTCGAAATTCCGACCACACTACGGTATTATTTGCGTAACTAAACCACGGGTTATCTAGGTAGCCTATTTCGTATAGTTTTTGTTCTTTTCTTGTTTGTAGGTGTAGCCGATATAAGGAAAGGATTTCTTTGTAGCTATTTTTGAGTACCAATAGCGTAGAGTCGGTTTCAAAAACAGCCTGGTAATAATTACTAACGGTTTTTGTTTTTATTGTAAGCGGGGTGTATGTGCTTATGGTTCTGTTTGCTTGTTGTTTGTTGGTGTATTCCGAAAAATCTTTGAGCATGGCTTGGTAAAATTTTTTTGCGCGCATACCGCTTTCTTTTTTTATGGCCGATGAGAAGGGATAAAAAAAGCTTTTCAGGCTTGAGGTGTTTTTTATAATTCTATTCCATCCGCTTTCACCAAATTGCTTATTTCCATAACTCACTAGGTGATAGCCATATTCGTAGTGATTAGGTAGAGGGTCTTTGTATGAACCGTTACGGAGTTTAATGTATTTGTAGTTAATGCTATCCAACGCCATGGCTCTTTGTGTTAACGAAAAGTAAGGCAATCGCCCTCTACCTGAATGCGTAAATTTTGTTTCTGAGTGAATAGCATCACCTTCAAAATACCAATTGGGGAAGATAATATGGATGTATCCGCCCCAGCCTTTATCTCCGGCTACCCAATACAAGGCATTGGCTAACCGGCTTCGCATTTGGTTGTATTGCCAAACATGCCGGTACTCGTGTATGGTTAGTTCTTCTAGCCATGGGGTTGTGCCAAATACATTTCCGTTTTGAGGCGGGGTAAGAAAAAACATCGAATGGTAGGGAACCGAACTAACATAGCCGTTTGATTCTACGGCTTGGTTGTTAAGTACAATGTCAATTTTTCGCAAGCGAAAGTTGCGTGAGGAATCTTGTGTTTGAATAAGCCAGTCGATATTGTTGGCCACGTTGTTGGCTTGCATTGATAGTCCTGCCGGAAAAATAATTCGTGCATAAGTCGTTTCAAGTTGAAACCAGGGGGCTTTATTAGAAAATCCCCCAAAATACTGAGCGAAAGCAGGCAGAAACACTCCCCAAAAAAGGAGTGCAAAAAGCAATTTTATACGATGATTTTTCACAATAAACGAATTTTAAAAGCCAAAGATATTGAAATATGCTTAGAAAATAATTTTTCGAAAAAATCTTCCTATTAAATTAGGGCGTTTTTTTTAAGAACCGAAGTACTTGTTGGTTAATGCTATCTATCGATTCAAAGTATTTAAACGAGAAATGCAAAAGCTCTTGCATTTTATACAACAAGAGTAACAGGGGTTTTTGAGGAGAAACAACGATATGTGGACGAATAATTTGAAGTGAAAAGGATTGTTTAGATAAATATTCTTCGGCTAGCTGTTTGTGATGATGGTAGCTTTGTAGCATTAAAAATGGTGGTTTAATAGCCGAAATATGAATAAATTTAGGTACGGATTTATCCACAGCTACTTGCGCTATTTTTTCGCTTACATCAGTAATTAGTCTTTTGTAGGTTTTGCCTGTTTTTTTATTTTGAAATAAAATGCCAATGCTGTTTACAACGGCAATGCACCCGTTTAAGTTTTCTTGCCAGTGAGTATCACTAAGTACATTTGCTCGAATAAAGCAAATGTGTTTGCCGGCGGTATCTGATAAGTACTTGTTTTTACCAGATTGTGATATGCTTATCACTTCGTATCCTGATTTAAGCAAAGCCTCACAAAGCGATGAACCTATATAGCCTGTTCCACCAAAAACAACAATTTTTTGCATGTTAATGTTTATTATCGTTTTTTATTTAGGCTAAAAGTACAAGTTAATCTTTTATCGATAGTATATTTTTAAACAAAATTGATCAATTGAGTTACAAAGAACGAAAGATTTTTTTTATTGTTTAAGATTGTTGGCTCTAAAAGAAAAACACTGATTGCACTGATTTTTGCAGAGTAAAGTTGGAAATACAAGAAATGCAGGTTCACTAATTAGGACTAATTATAACGGAACCCCCGCCTTTTATCTTTACTTTTTGTTCTTTTGTCTAGAAATAGTGTTTTCTTACTGTGTGAGAAAGAATATAAAATAAGCGGCAATTATCAACAATAGAGGACCACAAAACTTGAGCACAATGCCACATGTTTTGTAAAAAATAAATTCTTTCTCAGGGTTTTTTTCTTTGCGAAAAGGATTGATGATTTTGAACCCAATCAAAAACATGGGGAATCCGATGATAAGTAATAGAATGCCAATTAGGGTGTTAATTTGCGTCATAGGCTATGTGTTAAATTTTAAGTTGCGTCAAAAATAAGCATTACGAATTTAAAAACAAGTTGTACATAAAAATATTAAGTCTTTTTAGTGTTTTTTGTTGTTTGATAATCAAGCTGTTATATCTTTGCAAAATTACTATAACCGCTTGTTTTAGGCGTATTTGAAGTAATAGTACCTGGTTTTGTACTGTAAAAAGAAACTTTACATTTAACATTAATTATAGTTCAAAAAAATACCCCACACAGTTTTCTGTGTAGGGTATAATTTCGTTGACTATTTTTTTAAGCTTTGTCGTTGCTGCCTAAAACATTTAGCACTTTGTGTTTGTATAAGTCTTTTAGTTGATCGCGTGCCGGACCTAAGTATTTTCTTGGATCGAATTCAGCCGGTTGTGTAGCCAATACTTCGCGAACAGCAGCCGTCATAGCAATACGACCATCAGAGTCGATATTTACTTTGCATACAGCTGAAGTAGCTGCGTGGCGTAATTCTGATTCAGGAATTCCGATAGCATCTTTCATTGCTCCACCGTTATTGTTAATAACAGCAATTAATTCTTGAGGAACAGATGATGCTCCGTGTAATACGATAGGGAATCCGGGAATTCTTTTTTCAATTTCTTCTAGAATATCAAAACGCAATGGAGGTGGAATTAACACGCCATCAGCATTTCTGGTACATTGTGCAGGAGTAAATTTATTTGCACCATGCGATGTTCCGATAGAAATAGCCAACGAATCTACGCCGGTTTTCTTTACAAAATCTTCTACTTGATCTGGTTCTGTATAAGTATGGTGTTCTGCAACTACATCGTCTTCGATACCAGCTAACACACCCAATTCGCCTTCAACGGTTACATCATTTGCGTGTGCGTACTCAACCACTTTTTTGGTTAAGGCAATGTTTTCTTCGTATGGCAAGTGCGATCCGTCAATCATTACAGATGAAAAGCCCGAATCGATACATTCTTTACATAATTCGAAAGAGTTTCCGTGGTCAAGGTGAAGTACGATAGGAATGTTGCAGCCTAATTCTTTAGCATACTCAACAGCTCCTTGAGCCATATAGCGAAGCATAGTTTGGTTTGCGTATTTACGCGCTCCAGCCGATACTTGCAAAATAACCGGTGATTTTGTTTCAACACAAGCCTGAATAATAGCTTGTAATTGCTCCATATTGTTAAAATTGAAAGCGGGAATTGCATATTTCCCTGCATGTGCTTTTGCAAACAACGCTTTGGTGTTCGAAAGGCCTAATTCTTTGTAACTTACCATGATACTATATTTTAAATGATTAATTTTTTAAAGCGATACAAAGGTAAATTTTTCGACCGTAGTTACCAAACTATTGCTATTAAATAAAGTGAAGATGATAGAATTGCTTGTGGATAGAGTTTTATTCTATTAGGTTTTCAAGTATATGAAGGGTATTTGTTATGGCCGTTTTACTATTTAGGTGTTCTGAAGGATTAATAATCGTAATAATACTATACTACTCGGCTTTTTTGTAAGCATACATAGTGATTTTAAAAGTTGCTTAGTGTTAAAAAGTATTTTTTTAGCCTATAAGCATAAAAAATATAACAATCAGAATCTATAACAACCGTCATTTTATTTCTTCAAAGTCGGCATCTTCTGCTTCTTGTTTATTGAAGAGAGATTTTTTCTTTTGTGTGGGCTGGGTATATTCGGCCTTCTTGCTTGCTTGTTTGTCTGTTTTTCTTCCAAACAAAAAGAGTGCGGCTAGTAGGCGCAAAATAAAGTTGAATATCCCGAAAAAAAAAGATACCCCAAAAAGCAATAGAATAAAAATGAGAATAAAAATATATATCATTGGAAGCGTTTTTTATTAATACACAGCGTTTGCCACTTTTGCCACGCTGTCGGTTGCCATAAAAGTGTAAAAATGCAAGCTGGGCACTTGTTGTGCTATTAGTTCTTTGCATTGCTCAATGCACCAAGCAGTACCTACTTCGTTTGCTGCTTCATCTGTTTTGCATTTGGCTAGTTCGTTGGCAAAGGGCTCCGGAATGGATGAACCAAATATTTTTGGCAATACTGTTAGCTGATTCATTAAAACAACAGGTTTAATGCCTGGAATAATTGGTACGGTAATGCCTTCGGCACGGCAACGGGAAACAAAATCAAAGTATTTTTGATTGTCGAAAAACATTTGGGTAACAATATAATCGGCTCCTGCTTTTACCTTCTCTTTTAAATAATAAATATCCATATCCATGCTTATGGCATCTGCATGTTTTTCTGGATAACCGGCAACACCATACGAGAAAGGAGTAACCGGCTTATCGGCCATTGTACTTCCGTCAATAAAAGCGCCTTCATTAAACTGATTGATTTGCTTCTGTAGTTCTATAGCATAATTATGTCCTTCGCCTTCGGGTATGTAATTGGGTTCAAGCTTACCTTTATCTCCTTGTAATACCAATAAATCAGTAATGCCTAAAAGTTGTAAATCAACCAAGGCATATTCTGTGTCGCTTTTAGAAAAACCCGCACAGATAACATGTGGTACGGTAGGAATATTGTATTTATGTTGTATTACTGAGGCAATAGATACTGTACCCGGGCGTTTGCGAATGTTTTGTTTTACTACCTCGCCAGTATCTAAAGTGCGTTGTACAAACTCACTATGGTGAGTGGTAATGTTAATATAAGTAGGCTCAAACTGCAATAAAGGGTCGATACCGTTATAGACTTTATCTATACTATTACCTTTTAATGGAGGTAATAACTCAAAAGAGAATGCGGTCTTTTTGCTTTGATTGATTAAATCGATTATTTTCACTTGACAATAAATTTCATTAGTACTCGGGGCAAAAATACAAAAAGGGATTTAGATATAGAAATTGTAACATATTAATTCGATAAAAAGGGTATTTATGTATGTGCCGTTTTATAATATACAACAAACTGTAAATGGCTAAAGGGATTTAATTTACAAGGTAATCAAATAGATAATAATTAAGAAGCTTACTGATACATAGTTTAACTGGTTAATCGTTTGAGCACTGAAAGTCTTTTTTATTGTAATTTAAAAAACCCGTTTTTATTCTTTACTCTTTTGTCTAGATTCTTAGCTCTCTGTTTTCTCAATCTTTGCCCTAAAACTTTTCGTTTTTACATGTATATATAGGTAAAACGAAGGCATTTGTTTAAAGAAAGGTTTTAGAACGAGAGACTATCTTATGCAAACTATTAGCATGAACACACTTCAATTCGCTTAATTTTTCTATTTTTGCATTCAACTTAGAAAATATGCTTTTTTCATCTATCATTGGACAAGATGCTGTTAAGAATCGCTTAATTCAAACGGTTAAAGAACAGCGAATACCACATGCGCAACTTTTTAGTGGTGGTGTAGGTGTAGGTAAACGAGCGCTTGCTTTAGCCTATGCTCAATATATTTGTTGTCAAGATAGGGGAGAAAACGATTCGTGCGGAAAGTGCCCTTCCTGTTTAAAGTTTGCTAAATTGGTGCATCCCGACATGCACTTTGTTTTTCCAGTTATTAAACCGTCAAATAAAACTACTGTTGTTTGTGATGATTTTATCGCTCCATTTAGATCATCGTTAATAGAGAATCCTTATTTTAGCGAAGATGAATGGTTCGAGAAAATTGCCGGTGAAGGCAAAAAGGGACTTATCTATTCGAATGAGAGTCAGGAGATACTCCGAAAGCTAAACCTCAAAACATACGAGTCGGAATACAAAATAATGCTTATTTGGCAGGCAGAAAAGATGCATGAACAATGTGCCAATAAACTATTGAAAATTATTGAAGAGCCTCCTCCAAAGACTCTCTTTCTGTTGCTTTCCGATGCTTCAGATACTATTATTTCCACCATACAATCGCGCGTACAACGAATTAATATTCCGCCTATAGCGGTGCAAGATTTAGCAAATGCTCTTTTTGAAAGATTTGACTTACCTATAACCGATTCGCAATGCTTGGCTCGATTAGTAAACGGCAATTTTAGTAAAGCAACACAAGAGCTTGCTGCAAATGAATCAAACCAAATGCATCTTGAAAACTTTATGCAATTGATGCGTACGGCTTATGGAATAAAATTTCATAAAAAGATAAGCGAAAAAGGAAATTCGCTACAAGCACTCAAAATTTTTTCGGGTAATATGGCCAAAATTGGTAGAGAAAACCAGAAACGGTTTTTGGTGTATTCGCAGCATATGATTCGTGAGAATTTTATTTACAACTTAAAACGGCAAGAGCTAAACTACCTCTCAAAAACTGAACGAGAATTTGCCGATAAATTTGCTCCATTTATTAACGAAAGCAATGTAATTAGCATTATGCATGAACTTGGCTTGGCCGAACAGCATATTGACCAAAATGTGCAGGCTCGCTTTGTTTTTTACGATTTAGCCTTAAAGCTTATTATGTTGTTAAAAAATTAGCTTTTTACTAATTTACTGACTAGTAGTGGCGCAATTATAGCAGCAATCGCACTTAAGTTGCTTTTATTAAAAAAAATAATCTATAAAACAGAAGTTTTTCATTACTATATCCAGTTTTTTATTTCCTATTCTCTAAATTTAACTCTTACAACTAGGGTTATTGTCAACTTTTTTAACTACTACTCGTCCTTTGTTTCGAGAGCTATTTCATTTAATTGTACTATTTTAGTTTAAAACACATAATTTTAGCAAAAAATCGGTAAAATAAATTACGGAAATTTTTCCGTAATGAAGAATAATTCTATTTTTGTAAAGAATATTTTAAAAACCATATAAACTAAAAATTTACCCATATGTCAAAAGTAACCGTTGTAGGAGCCGGAAATGTAGGTGCAACATGCGCCCAAGTACTTACTGTGAATAAAATTGCCGACGAAGTTGTCATGTTGGATGTGAAAGAAGGTTTTGCCGAAGGAAAAGCAATGGATATTAACCAATGTGCTTCGTTACTAAACTTTAAAACCAACTTGATTGGAGTAACCAACGACTATTCAAAAACTGCCAATTCTGATGTAGTGGTTATTACTTCGGGAGTGCCACGAAAACCGGGAATGACTCGCGAAGATTTAATAGGTGTTAACGCTAATATTGTACAATCTGTTTGCGAAAATGTGTTAAAGCATTCACCAAATGCTATTTTAATTGTTATTGCTAACCCAATGGATACCATGACTTACTTATCGCTTAAACTAACCAAACTGCCTAAAAACAGAATTATTGGTATGGGCGGTTTGCTTGACTCATCTCGTTTTAAATATAATTTATCTAATGCGCTTGGTGCGTGTCAAAGCGATATCGATGCTATGGTAATTGGTGGACACGGTGATACTACCATGATTCCTTTAATTCGTTTCGCTTCGTGTCAAGGAAAAGCAGTGTCAGAATTGTTGTCTCCCGAGAAGCAAGAGGAAGTAGTAAAAGCAACTATGGTTGGTGGTGCTACTTTAACCGCATTAATTGGTACTTCAGCTTGGTATGCACCAGGAGCTGCCGGAGCTGCTGTTGTTGAGGCTATCTTGAAAGACCAAAAGAAAGTAATTGCTAGTTGTGTGTATTTGGATGGCGAATTTGGTCAAAAAGATATTTGTATAGGTGTACCGGCAATTATTGGTAAAAACGGTGTTGAAGGAATTGCCGAAAACAAATTGAACGATGCAGAACAAGAATTATTTGCTAAAAGTGCCGATGCAGTGCGTAGTATGAATAGTGTGTTAGCCGAAATGAAGCTTATTTAGGATACATTAAATATAAATTGATAAAAAAATAGCACAACAATTTTGTTGTGCTATTTTTTTTATTTTTGTACAAGACTAAGCATATACTATTTATCAATGTGCAACTAAATGACCGAAGGGAATTAGTTTACAAATTAATTAAAAAGTTTAATAATTAGCATCTTAAATAAGGCAAGAGGACGACCTTATTATAATCGCATTATTTATTTGGAGATAATTTCTCCTTGAGTTAAGGAAATTATATATGTTTTTCCATTAATCTCCAAATTGCCTTCTCCCGTACCATTAAAATAAATCCTTCCATTATACGAGAACTCACCTATTGATGGCACAGAACCACTAATGGTAATACCGGCCGAACCGCTTTTAATTTTTTTACTGCCGTCGGTATATACTTTACAATCATCAAAAGTAAGCGTAGTTTTGCTTGTTATTACTTTGGCAGTTATTTTTGAGGTATGTGTTGCTTCACGCGTAAAGGTGCCGTTTAAGGTCCATAAAGAATCAACGGTGTACGACCCCGGAACGGATAAGCTAATAACCCCTGTACCCAAGTTGGTATAAACAAAACTACCGTTGCCTGAGTGCGACGAGGTATATCGAGGAATGTCTAAACCGCCACTATAATTAAATGTTGAATTTACTTGTAAGGGGGTTAGATACCCATCAACAATTAGCTTATGCGTGTAATACCAATTGTAATTCCAATCACCAACATTGCCAGCTGTAGCCGAAACTATTATTCCGCTATCCCTTGCTTGGGCTTGCGCTAAAATTATAGTATCAGTACTTATAACAGCTCCTCGAAGCGAAGTTTCTGTTGCCGAAAAATCAGCAGAAGTGCTTATGTACAAAAGCGCTCCACCACTTGAGCTCCCGAGGCTGGCTGCTGTAATTTCTGCAGCTTCATCAACCGAAATTGCATTGGCTTCATCGTCTTTATCTGAACAAGACGAAAAGCAAAGTAAGCTTAGGGCACTTAAAACAAGTAGAAATTTCTTAAGTCCCGTAAATCCAATTCCCCCCATTTCGAAAAAATGCGCATAATTGAGTTTTTGAGCGCTTGTGTTTGTGTGTTTCATAATAGAAGTTGTTTTGATTAAAATATGTTAAATATCGCAATAAAAATACAAAAAAAGTAATGTAATATATCAATTAAATTGAATTTTAACATAAAAGGTTTCCCTTGTGTTTTTGTGGGTTTTTATTGAATAGTGTAAGAAATGAACTATATTTGTTGTTTATGTACTAAAAAAGCTTACAAAAATGTATTTACACTACATTTTTTGATAACAAAATTTGCGTTGGATTGTAGCTTTTCTAAATTTATTCTGATGAAATTATTATTATTTCCGATAATGCTTCTGTATAGCATGGGAGTTGGTATTCGAAACTGGCTCTTTGATGTGGGCCTTTTAAGCAGTAAAAAATACGATTTACCAATTATTTCGGTAGGAAATATTACTGTTGGAGGTACTGGAAAAACGCCACATACCGAATACTTGCTTAAGTTACTCTCGCCTATAATGAAAGTGGCGATGCTCAGTAGAGGGTATAAACGAACTACGCGTGGATTTATTTTAGCAGATGAAAGTTCCGATTGTGATAGCATTGGTGACGAACCTTTTCAGATCTTGCAAAAGTATAAAGAAAATGTTGTTGTTGCTGTTGACGGCAATAGGTGTAGAGGTATAGAAAATTTGTTGGCGTCTGATTATGGCCCAGAGCTAGGAGCTATTGTGCTCGACGATGCGTTTCAACACCGTTTTGTTCAACCCGGAATAAGTATCTTACTTACAGATTATAATAGATTGATAACTTCCGACCGGTTATTGCCTATTGGTAATTTGCGAGAACCAGCCTCAAACAGAAAACGAGCCAATATTGTTATTGTAACTAAATGTCCCGAAACGGCACAACCAATAGACTATCGTTTGGTTACCAAAACCCTGAGTTTGTATCCATACCAAAACCTGTATTTTTCAAAGTATGTGTATAAGGAATTGATTCCGGTGTTTGCCTCTGATAAAACAAAACGGATAACTAAAGAACTTATTTTAAAGGAAAAATATGAACTTTTGGTGTTTACCGGTATCGTATCGCAACAGCATTTGATAGATTATTTACACCAATATACCTCTCACCTGCAAGCAATAGAATATCCCGACCATCATTTTTATACAGAAGATGATTTAATCGCTATCGAAAATAAATTTAAATCGATAGAAAGGGCAAAAAAAATTATTATCACAACAGAAAAAGATGCTGCCCGGTTGGTAGGTAATAGATTGTTTCCGGAGAGTGTAAAAGAATTTATTTATATGTTGCCTATTGAGGTAACATTCTTATTTGATCAAGAGAAATTGTTTAACGAGCAAATACTGGGTTATGTTAGCAAAAATAAAACAAACCGTAGCCTTTTTAGAAAGTAAGCTACCTGAAATTCCTGCTGTGGGAATTATTCTTGGTACAGGATTAGGCGACTTGGCCAATCAAATTACTGATAAAATTGAACTGCCCTACGAAACTATTCCTAATTTCCCAGTTTCTACTGTAGAAGGGCATAGTGGTAAACTCATAGTTGGTAAACTCGGACAACGAAAGGTGTTGGCCATGCAAGGGCGTTTTCATTTTTACGAAGGCTATTCCATGCAAGAAGTAACTTTCCCGGTGCGTGTGATGGCTGCATTGGGCATAAATACCTTGTTGTTGTCGAATGCTGCAGGGGGTATGCATCCTGATTTTGAGATTGGTGATCTTATGCTTATTCGCGATCATATAAATTTGTTTCCCGAACACCCTTTGCGAGGAAAAAATAGTGAATCATTAGGTACTCGTTTTCCCGATATGAGTGAGGCATATAGCAAAACGCTTCGCGAAAAAGCCAAAAAAATTGCGCAAGACAATCATATTAAGTTACAAGAAGGGGTATATGTTGGTACTCAAGGACCTACATTTGAAACACCGGCAGAGTATGCCTATTTTCGTATTATTGGTGGTGATGCCGTAGGAATGAGTACTGTGCCAGAGGTAATTGTGGCTAGGCACGCAGGGTTGCACTGTTTTGCTATATCTATTATTACCGACCTTGGCGTTCTAGGTAAAATTGTAGAAGTAACACATGAAGAAGTACAACAAATTGCCAATAATGTACAGCCACTTATGACCTTATTGATGAAGGAATTAGTTGCAGATTTGTAGCAATGTTTCGAGAATATTTATATGCTTACTAAGAGTTAGTATGTAAATTTTTCCTGTTAAGTATTTCAACAGTTTTTAAAATTATCAACAACAAAATTTTATCTTTGTATGTATTAAAAAGTTTTCGCAATGGCAGAATATAAAGAAAAAGCATACTTGTTATTGTCTGGCGGACAAGATTCCTTTGTGTGTTTATCGTGGGCTTTGCAGCGATTTGGAGAGATAGAAGCGGTAAGTATTGCCTACAACCAACGGCATGTTAAGGAGCTGGAGTATGCCTCCAAAATTGCTACCTATTATGGCATCAAGCATACCATTTATTCTATTGGCGACTTTCTAAGTGCAATATCCGATAGCTCCTTGTTAAATTCAGGTAGTCATAATGCTTTTCATCAGCAAGCTAAGAATTTACCGGCGAGTTTTGTGCCGAACAGAAATGGCTTGTTTTTAACTATTATATCGAATCATGCTTTTCGAAATAAAGAAAAGCATATACATATTGTAACCGGGGTCTGCGAAACTGACTATTCCGGCTATCCCGATTGTAGAGAGGGTTATATTAAAGCAAAAGAAACAGAATTATCGCTTGGTTTAGATTGTACCGTATGCATACATACACCCTTGATGTGGAAAACCAAAGCACAAACTTTTGATATGGCTGCTGAGGCTTGTAAATTAAAAGAACTCATTGAGATGACTCTTTCTTGTTACAATGGGGTTGAAACTTTGCACGCTTGGGGTCGTGGTTGTGGCGAATGTCCTGCCTGTAAACTAAGGGCTAAAGGTTTTCAAGAGTATCAACAATCGTTACAGTAATTTTTGCTGTTGCTGTTTAAAATTCAACACATTGAATCCGGTTTATTATTTATCCGAAACATTTGAATCAATTCAGGGTGAGGGCGATTTTGCCGGCGTTCGAAGTTTTTTTGTTCGTTTTCACTTTTGCAATTTGCGCTGTTTATGGTGTGATACCAAATATACATGGGTAGCTACTAATGGTATACAACAAACGAGTGCTGATGAATTAATAGCACAAATAAAAGCAAGTCCGGCAAAGCATATTATCTTAACGGGCGGCGAGCCTGCCATGTATCGGTTAGATAAACTGGCCGTTGTTGGAAAAAAAATGCATGTTGAAACCAACGGCACAATTCTGCCCACAAAGCCTTTTGAAATGGCCCTTCCTAATGGAAAAAAGATACTACGGGAGGCTATGGAACGAGCAGTTATTGAGCAGTTTCATTGGGTAGTATCGCCCAAAATGGCAAATGCGGGAGAACTTTTGGATGAACAGGCTTTGTTGTATTGGAAAACAATGGATGACTGTATCTTTAAGTTTATCATTCAAACTAAATCCGATATTGATGCCGTTGATAACTTAGTACAAAAATGGGCTTTGCCTAAAGAAAAAGTGTATCTCGCCTTAGAGGGAAATACGGTTGAGTCGCAACTTAACGGCAAGTTAGTAGATGAAATTATTACTCAAGGATACCATTTTTCGCCCCGCTTGCAGGTAATGCTATGGGGAGATAAGCGAATGAAATAGCGTATTAATGTCCATTGTTATTAAAGATAACAGATTTATTACTATCAAATTATAAAAAAAATAGCGTGAAATATCAAATTATAAAAGAATTTTCGTTCGAAGCTGCACATCGTTTGATGAAAAATTATTGCGGCAAATGTGCCAATAACCATGGACATTCTTATTTGGTAAAGTTGCATTTGGAAGGAAAGGAACTGGATGAGAAAGACATGTTGCTCGATTTTATCGAAACAAAATTGTTAAAAACATGGATTGACGAAACCCTTGATCATGTTACCATTTTATGGGAAGAAGATCCAATGATAGAGACGCTTCGATCGTTTGGAAATAAGGTATTGGT
Source organism: Paludibacter jiangxiensis (assembly GCA_945897785.1). GTDB lineage: Bacteria > Bacteroidota > Bacteroidia > Bacteroidales > Paludibacteraceae > JAFGVL01. The sequence goes on along the minus strand of CAMDGD010000004.1, from coordinate 34,568 downwards.
TACCACAAAAAACCCAACTGCCGAACATATTGCCGAACTGATTCTGGCTAAGGCACAGGAACTTTTTACTAATGAAACTATACAGGTTTTTTGTGTGGAGATAAATGAAACCTGCACTAGTGCTGCAAAGGTATATGCTAATTAACACTGCTGAAAAATACGATTGCTTATGGAATTTAAACATTTAGGGCACAAAAGTAATGCGCCGAGTAAAGCGCTGGAAAGTTTCCCTACGCCAGCCAACATCGAATTGGTAAAATTTGATAGTAACGAGTTAAGCAGTTTTTGTCCGGTTACACACCAGCCCGATTTTAATCAAGTAAGCATAGAATATAAACCGGATGCCTTGTGTTTAGAAAGCAAAAGTCTGAAGTTATATTTGTGGTCATTTCGTGATGAGGCTAAGTTTGCCGAAGCCTTAGCAGGGGAAATTGCCGAAGATATTTTTAAGGCAATACAGCCTTTTTGGATAAAAATAACCCTCGCACAAAATATTCGTGGAGGGTTACAATTAACTGCTATTGCAGAAAAAAGAAAGTAATTATTTTACTCTTTCTACATATGACCCATCGCGGGTATCAACTTTAATTTTTTCGCCATCGTTAATAAATAAAGGCACTCGTACAGTTGCTCCTGTTTCTACCGTTGCGGGTTTTAAAGAATTTGTTGAGGTGTCTCCTTTAATACCTGGCTCAGTATAAGTGATTTGTAAAACAACATGTGGCGGAAGGTCTGCATATAAAGGTGTCTCCGATTCAGCATGAAATACAATTTCCACCATATCGCCTTCTTTCAAGAAATCAACGCCATTTATCATTTCCTTTTTTATTGAAATTTGTTCGTACGACTCGTTATTCATAAAATTATACCCCATATCGTCTAGATACAAGAATTGATGAGGGCGTCTTTCAATACGAACTTCGTCAATTCGAATACCCGAGTTAAATGTTTTATCAATAACTCTCCCGCTAATTACATTTTTAAGTTTGGTTCGAACAAATGCCGGTCCTTTGCCCGGTTTAACATGAAGAAACTCTACAATAAAATAAAACTGTCCGTCAATATCCAGACACATTCCGTTTTTGATATCTGCTGTTGTAGCCATAAAAATTTTTGTTTGTGTTTTGTTTTTAGGTTTGCAAAAATAATGTAAATAGGTGATAATCGAAAATTTTTTCTTTTTTATACCTTTGTAGCATAAATAAACAGGAATGACAATATTAACTATTACTACCTTAGCCGACTTAGATAAGGCTGCTCGCGCCTTTTATCATTTGATGGGAACACATAGGGTATTTGCTTTTTACGGTCCCATGGGTATAGGTAAAACAACCTTTATTAAAGCTCTGTGTAAAATTTTTTCTGTTAAGGATGCAATTAGTAGTCCTACTTTTTCCATTGTAAACGAATACTTTAGTGGCCAACAAGAACAATTGTTTCATTTTGATTTTTACCGCATAAACAGTCAGGAAGAAGCTTTCGATTTTGGTTACGAAGATTATTTCTATAGTGGAGCGTATTGCTTTATTGAATGGCCAGAGAAAATTGAGAACTTATTACCGCCAGATTGCGTTCGCGTTGAAATAATAGAAACAGCAGAGAAAAGAGAGTTAAGAGTGTCTTTGTAAAATAAAAAAGGGAAATAATTATTATTTCCCTTTAATTTCGTCTGAAACAGTAAGTTTCGCTCTACCCTTTGCTCTGCGGCTAGCCAATACCCTACGGCCGTTTGCGCTTGACATTCTTTCGCGAAAACCGTGTTTATTTTTTCTTTTCCTGTTGGAAGGTTGAAATGTTCTTTTCATTGCCGTTTTATTATTTAGTGTTTGTTTTTCAGTTATTTTGGGCTTGCAAAGATAGGTAAGATTTTTTACTATCCAAATAGTTATTGTTTAAAAATATATTTATTATTTTTCTTTTCGTTAAGCTTTTTTCAGAAAGACATGTTCGAAGTTTTGTAACACTAGGTTTTGTAATTGTTTTAATTCAATTGAAAGTAAACGTGCAGTTTCCGCATAAACATCCTCAATCAAGATAGCCTTATCGTCAGTTTCCAAGAACAATTTATCACTAGGAATAAGGAGTAAACTCTCAGATAAATAACTGAGATTTTGTCCGTACGAAAAATAAAAACCTGCTTTTAGCAGGGCTTTCGTTATCTGTATATTTCCTCTAAATCCGTGAATAACCCAAGGTGTTGTTGGATTAAGTTCGTTTTTGATTCGTATTAGTTCGTTATACGCTTTAACGCAATGAATAATAAGTGGTTTTTGGTATTCTTCTGCAATGGCAATATGTTCTTTAAAAACCTTTTCTTGCAAAAGCATGGGCGTACTGCATAATTTATCTAAGCCAGTTTCGCCTATAGCCAAAATGCTTGGGTTACTTGCCGTTAACCGTATTTCAGCTAAGGCTATCTCGTATTCATCGCTGATATACCAAGGATGTAACCCAACGGTATAATATCGTGCGTTGTTCTCACTAAGGGCGTTTTGAATTTCGTTTGGGTAGCAATTCAGTACAATAATGGCTCCATCACAGTATGTGTGGCTATGAATGTTAATGTACTTATTCATGGCAGTGGATCGTAGCCATGACCTCCCCAAGGGTGACAGCGTGAGATACGTTTTATGGCAAGTGCCAGTCCTTTAAACGGACCGTATTTTTTGAGTGCCTCAATGGTATATTGCGAACAGCTAGGAGTGTATCGACACGAACGAGGAATATGTGGCGAAATTAAATATTTATACCCGTAAATAGGCAAAAGAAGTACCGAAGTTATGATATTTTTTATCCACATTACTGTATTGCTGCTTTGATTTTCTGTAAGGCTTCAATCATTTTTTGCTCAATCATTGCGTAAGGTAAAACATCGTTCGCAACATAGGTAACCCCTATTAACCAAGTATTTTTTTGACTTGACAAATAATCAGACAATTCCGCTTTATGCAAGCGATAGGCTTCTTTCATCCGTCGTTTTAGCTTGTTGCGAACTACGGCTCGTTTTATTCTTTTTTTTGGCACACTTACAAGCACTTGCACCGGCACTCCTTTGTTGTCATCAGCCTCCATAAGGATAATCCGAAAAGGATACACGATAAATGCTTTTCCTTGGGTAAACAAATTTTCTACACGCACTTTGCCTCTAAGTCGCTCGATTCTAGCTAAAGTATGTATTTTTGTTGTTTGCATAATGCGGTGTAAAAACAAAAAACATCCCAAGAGATATTGTCTGATGCCTCCGGGATGTTTTGTATTAATCTACTGTAAACGCTAATTTTTTTTGCAGTTTTTATGGTTCTCTTTGATGTAAAAATCTAAGGCTGTTGTCATCGAAGAAAATTGTGCTTGAGGTACTTCTAAATCTAATCGCAAGCCATAATCTTCAAGCGCTTGTACGGTTGTTTTTCCAAAACAGCCTATTTTAATATTGTCTTGTTTAAAATCCGGAAAATTTTTCATTAAGGATGCAACACCAGAAGGACTGAAAAAAATAAGCATATCGTAATTAAATTCTTCTTCCTGAGAAAAATCATTACTTACTGTTCTGTACATTACTCCTTTGTTATAATCAAAGCTATTATCGTTTAATATCTCAATAATTTCTTCGTTATGCACATCGGTACAAGCAAGCAAAAATTTTTCTTCTTTGTGTTTTTGCATCACGGTCATTAATTCGGTTAATTTTCCGGTAGCGCCAAAAAACACCTTTCTTTTTCGGTACTGAATATACTTTTGCAAGTAAAGCGAAACAGATTCTGATATGCAAAAATATTTCAAATCTTCGGGCACAGTTATGCGCATTTCCTGACAAAGTCTGAAAAAATTATCAATACCCGTACGGGCAGTGAATATAATGGCAGAATGATCTAGAATAGTAATTTTTTGTTGTCTAAAGTCTTTAGCAGAAACAGGTTCTACCTTAATAAAAGGTCTGAAATCAATCTTAACACCGTATTTTTCAATGATGTCAAAGTACGGTGATTTTTCAGCACTAGGTTTAGGCTGGGAAATTAGGATTTTTTTGATCTTCAAGGCTTTGGCTATTTGGTTATAAAACATAAAACCATTTTACCCTAACACTTTAAGTACGAGTAAAACAGGCAAAATTTCTAGCGCACAAAGATACAATATTATATAAAACAATGAATAAAGATTAAGCAGAAAGATTTGAAATATTTTATATAAGATGAGTAAAAATGCTGCTAAAAATAAAAAGACACCTGCATAAAGAAAGAAAAAGAAGAAAGAATCAGGAGTATATATTAGTCCTACTATAACCGGAAAAAGAGCTATCCCTAAGCCAAAAAGAATGGTGAAGTATCCTTTTGTAAAAATTTGGCTGGTGCTATTGTCGAGAAATACAAAGCTTAAAAAATGAAAGCTGATAAGCTTAAATAAAAAAAATCCCCCTGTAATAAGCAAAAATAATCCTAAGTACTGCATTTTTTCTTCAAAAGGAGTGGTGGTATCTGCATGAAAATATAAAGAAAATAAAAAATGGCTAATTGTGCCAATAGAAATGAGCAAGAAGCTTATTCGTAAGGGAATGGCTTTGGCTGTTGATTCAATAAAAATACTTGACCGTTCCTTTAAATAGAAAAAGTCTTTGGTTGTTTCCAGTATCATTTTTTTTCCGTTTGTAAGCGCATACGAGAATAGAAAAAATAGCACCAATAACGAGAGAGCAACAATAGGATTACTATGTAGTGCATCCGGAAGGGGTATGCCAACAAATCCTGTAGGGGTTTTTGCCAAAAGCGCTATAGAATCAACCGCAACTTCTCTAATTGAATCCATACGATGTAATTCGGCTAAGGAGTCGGCTATCATGTCGATGCGCTCATCCCAAAACGGTAGGGTGTTTTGTAAAAGCATATTTTATACTACGGCAAAGTTACTATCGGTTTCTTTCTTATTTAGTGTATTTCTAATGGCAGATAGTACGGCATCCGGACTGCTTACAACTTCCCAAAGCTTTCTGTGTTCCGGATGCATAAATTGTTCTGAAACAGCCTTTTCTAACATGGCTAAAAGCGGAGCGAAGTAGTCTTTGATATTTACAATAATTATGGGTTTACAGAATAAATTCAACTGCTTCCATGTTATTACTTCCAGTAGTTCTTCTAAGGTGCCACATCCTCCGGGTAAGGCCACTGCGGCATCGGCTAATTGGGCCATCCGTGCTTTTCTTTCGTGCATAGTGTCGGTTATAATGAGTTGTTCCAATTGGCTGTGATGCCAGTTGTTTTCAATCATAAATGCAGGAATAACACCAGTTATTGTACCTTCTTTTGCAATTACAGCATCGGCAAAAGCGCCCATCAAACCACTGTGTCCGGCACCAAAAATAGCGTGGACCTTTTCTTCTGCAAAAATATCTCCTAGGCTTTGAGCCGCATCTATATAAGCAGAATCAACCTTCGAGCTTGAAGCGCAATAAACGGCAATATTTAACCTATTGCTTGTGTTTTTCATGGAAAAATGAAAGCCTTAATTTTTAGAAATCATGCAAAAATACTGATTTCTTTCCGTATTTTTGAACTTCATTTTTATAATTCGCTTTTGATGAACGTATCTACACCAAAAATATTGCTTACGGGAGCTACCGGAATGTTGGGTGCTCATTTGTTATGGCATCTGCTACAAAAAGGACTAACCGTTCGTGCTACTAAACGAGAACGAAGCAATTTAACCCAAACAGAGCGAATTTTTAGTGCATACAATGATTCTTTAGCAAACTATTCAGACCAATTACAGTGGGTATCCGGCGATGTGCTCGATTACGACTCTATAGAAAAAGCCATGCTTGGTATTGAGCAGGTATATCATTGTGCAGCCATTGTTTCTTTTTCGAAAAAACCCCGCAGGGTACTTGATATAAACATTAGGGGGACTCAAAATATAGTTTATGCGGCACTAAAACATAGCGTAAAGAAATTTTGTTTTGTAAGTTCGATTGCTGCCTTGGGTAAAGAAACCGGCCAGCAGCTTATTACGGAAAAATCACCTTGGGATAAAGAAAGGGAGCGATCGGTGTATGCCCAAAGCAAGTATTTATCCGAAGAGGTTGTATGGCAGGCAATTAAAAAAGGCTTGCCAACTATAATTGTTAATCCCGGTGTTATTTTAGGAATGGCTGACGAAACTAACAACAGTATGCAACTATTTTCATCGGTAATGAAAGGCTTGCCTATTTATACTAAAGGAGGTAGTGGGTTTGTTTGTGTAAAGGATGTGTGCCGCGCTATGATAAATTTAATGGAAAGTGAAATTGTAAACGAACGGTTTGTGTTGGTTGGCGAAAATCTTTCCAATAAAGACTTGTTGTTTTTAATTGCTAAGTATCTAAAAAAAATGCCTCCTTTTATTAACGGAACCATCTTTTTATTGTATCCTATTGCTTTGGTAATGGAATTTTTCGCAGCTGTGTTTAATACCAAGGCCTTTATAGACAGAGCAACAGTTCGCGTAGTGCTTAGTCGTTCGTTTTATTCTTCACAAAAAATTGAAAAGGCCATAGGGTTTACATTCACAGCTATAGAAAATTGTGTAGCAGATTTATGTGCTCTTCTAAAAAGGAAAAGGTGATTACACCATGCTACAAACACAACTTTAGTTTTTCTAAAAAGATATCTGCATCCGCCTTACTTAGACATAAGGGCGGAAGTAAACGAATAACAGTTATTCCACTTACACCGGTAAATATTTTATGCTCAAACAGCAATTTGTTGCGAATCTCTTTTACCGGGTAATCGAACTCGATACCTATCATCAATCCCATACCCCGTATTTCTTTTATTTGAGGAATAGCCTTTAATTTTTCAAGTAGGTAATTGCCAATTTTTGTTGCATTAGTTATTAATTTCTCGGCTTTCATTATGTCTAGCACAGCAATACCTGCTGCACAAGCCAAATGATTTCCGCCAAAAGTAGTTCCCAGCATGCCGTATGAGGCTTTGAATAGCGGACTAATAAGCAGTCCTCCAATAGGAAATCCATTACCCATACCTTTGGCAGTTGTAATTAAATCAGGACGAATATCGGCAAATTGATGTGCAAAGAATTTTCCGCTACGTCCGTAACCCGATTGTATTTCATCCAAAATAAGCATTGTAGCTGTTTCTTTGCAGCTTTTTTGCAATGCCGATAAGAAGTCTGTGTCAGGAACCCGAATACCACCAATGCCTTGGATTCCCTCGATAATAACTGCACAAAAACTTTTGCTTTCTAACTCTTTTTTAACGGTTTCAATATCGTTTAATTCAACAAAAACCACTTCTATATCTTCGTTGATGGGTGCAACAATTTTTGGGTTGTCGGTAACGCGAACAGCAGCCGATGTTCGTCCGTGAAAAGACCGTTTAAAGGCAAGTACTTTTTTTCGTCCCGTATGGAAAGAGGCAAGTTTAAGTGCATTTTCATTCGACTCTGCACCTGAGTTGGTCAAAAACAACGCATAATCTTCGTATCCGGAGAGTTTTCCTAATTTTTCGGCCAACTCAACTTGCAGTTTATTTACCACAGAATTCGAATAAAAAGAAATGGCATTGAGTTGTTCCGTTAGTTTTTGTACATAATACGGATGGGTATGCCCCACTGAAATAACGGCATGTCCGCCGTATAAGTCAAGATATTCGGTGCCTTGATCGTCATAAGTACGACAAGTTTTCCCTTTTGTTATATTAATATCAAAAAGTGGGTAAACATCAAAAAGATTCATATTGTAGGGTGTTATCTAAATTAATTTAACAAGAAATATAGCCAAAAACACTATTTCTATTCTCGACACAAATTTATAGTTATTTTATTTGGGAAAGGCACAAAACATAGCAAAATTTGATGTATTTTTAAACCCCGATTGAATATAATCGGTATTTCTGAAACTATTTATCAAAGACTTAACCTTTAAAAACTATTTCTACTTGTGGAAAAAATGGTAACTATTTATTGTAAAAAAAGACAATTATACAAGGAGTATCCAATTGGCACAACCATGCTTGAGATTCTTAACGATTTGGAGCCAAACTCTACAAATCATATTGTTGCTGCTCGGGTAAACAACAAATCGGAAGACCTGAATTTTGCCGTTTATAAGCCGAAAGATATTGAGTTTATTGACATTAAAACATCATCCGGTATGCGTGTGTATGTGCGCTCTTTGGCTTTGGTGTTGGCAAAAGCTATTCATATACTACAGCCCAACGCTCGCATGCACCTGGAACATCCGCTCTCGAAAGGGTATTTTTGTAAAATAAATCACTTAGATATTCCACTAAATGATGCCTTTATTTATTCCATTAAGCAAAAAATGCAAGAAATAATCAACCTTAATTTGCCTATTGCAAAACACGAAAAACAAGGCGATGAAGTTGTTCAACTATTTCGCAAGCGCAAACAGATGGATAAGGTGCTTTTATTAGAAACACTTAATCGATCGTATGTTGACTACTATGAGCTAGATGGATATGTAGATTATTATAATGGTGCACTTTTGCCAAGCACAGGAAATTTATATTTATTCGATTTGATACCTTATTATGATGGGGTTTTGCTTCGAATTCCGTCTAGAACAAAGCTAACTGTATTAGAAGATATTGTTCCGCAACCAAAGATGTACGAGATTTTTAACGAGTTTATTCGTTGGAATAGCATTATGGGTATAAGCAATGTGGGTGAGTTTAACAGGGCTTGTAAAGATAAAAAAGCATACGAGTTGATACAAATTGCCGAAGCATTGCACGAAAAAAAAATTGCGGGTATTGCTGACCGAATAATTCATTCGATGCACGAAACTCGTTTTGTAATGATATCCGGCCCTTCTTCGTCAGGAAAAACAACTTTTGGAAAACGGTTGGCTGTGCAATTGCAGGTAGGCGGAGTAAAGCCGGTAATTTTATCGCTCGATAATTATTTTGTTAACAGAGATAAAACACCTATTGATGAAAACGGCGAGCTCGATTTTGAATCTCTTAACGCATTGGATCTTGATTTTTTTAATCTTCAGTTGCAACAATTGCTTAATGGCGAAGAAGTAAAAATACCTACTTTTAATTTTGAATTAGGGAAAAGACAGTTTAAAGGTCATACCCTAAAATTAAACCCAGGCACTGTTTTGATTCTGGAGGGAATACATGCGTTAAATCCCAATCTTATGCCTGGAATTTCCGAGCAAACTAAGTTTAAAATATATGTATCTGCCTTAACCAGTATTTCCTTAGATGACCACAACTGGATTCCAACTACCGACAATAGGTTGCTTCGCCGTATTATTCGCGATTACAAGTATAGAGGCTATAGCGCTCAACAAACTATAGCGCGTTGGGCAAGTGTGCGAAAAGGGGAAGATAAATGGATTTTCCCTTTTCAGGAGAATGCAGATGTAATGTTTAATTCGGCTTTGATTTTTGAGTTTGCCGTTTTAAAGCATTATGCAGAACCAATTTTATCGGAGGTTCCTCGCAACAGCGAAGAGTACTCAGAGGCACATCGTTTGCTTAAGTTTTTAAAATATTTTTTACCCATTTACGACAATGAGGTACCCCCAACCTCACTTTTAAGAGAGTTTTTGGGTGGAAGCAGTTTTCATTATTAGATTAAATTTACCCTATTTAGGGCAAATTTAATCAGAAAAAGTTATCTTTAAACACGAAAATAGTAGTAATAGCTGTCTATTGGGTTTTAAAATTCTTTTGGTACATCAATTTATGCTTAACCAACGATTACAACAACGACTACAACAAAAGCTGTCTCCACAACAGATTCAGGTGATAAAGCTTTTAGAAGTTCCTACATTAGAACTGGAGGAGCGGATTCGTCAGGAAATGGAAGAAAACCCAGCTTTAGATGAGGGACCGGATGATTTAACAACCGAAGATATTGAAACCGAGACTGAAATGGATGAAGGGGGCAATAATGATGATATAGATTTAGAAGAATACATGCATGATGATGATATACCCGACTATAAACTACATGTAAATAATAACTCAAAAGATGATAGAAAAGAAGATATTCCTTTTTCTATAGGACTTACTTTTCATGAACATTTAATCAACCAACTAGGCCTTCGTACGCTTTCGGAAAGACAAAAGTCTTTAGCCGAATATATTATAGGTAATATTGATGAAGAAGGCTATTTAAGACGCGAAGTGTCTTCTATGGTGGATGATATTGTTTTTCAAACGGGCATGGAGGTTTCTGACAATGAGATGAATGAATTAGTGTTTGTTATTCAAGATTTTGAACCCGCCGGAGTTTGTGCTCGTAACCTTCAGGAGTGTTTGTTGCTTCAAATTAGTCGGAAAAATGAAACGGAGACAGTGCGTATTGCTTCAAAAATTATTCGCGATTTTTTCGAGGAATTTACAAAAAAGCACTACGAACGAATCATAAAACGATTAATCATCTCTGAGACCTTATTTAAAGAGGCTGTTTCTGAAATAACAAAGCTAAATCCGAAACCAGGCAATGCATGGGGGAGCTTGTTGGAAAGAAACATGCAACATGTGGTTCCCGATTTTATTTTGGAGGTAGATAATGGTCATCCGTTTATTTCGTTAAACAATAAAAATATTCCTGAGTTGCGTGTTAGCAGTACCTATCAGGAGATGTTTAAAGATTACTCGAGCAATAAGGAAAACCGAAATAAAGAAATGAAAGATGCCGTGATGTTTGTAAAACAAAAACTCGATGCCGCAAAATGGTTTATCGATGCTATCAAACAAAGACAAAACACTTTATTGGTTACCATGAATGCTATTGTTACTTTTCAAAAAGAGTTTTTCCTCGAAGGAGACGAGACCTTGCTTAAGCCAATGATTTTAAAAGATATTGCCGAAATAACAGGGTTAGATATCTCTACCATTTCGAGGGTAAGTAATAGTAAGTATGTTCAAACAGAATTTGGCGTATATCCGGTAAAGTATTTCTTTTCGGAATCAATGCAAACAGATACAGGCGAGGAAGTTTCTTCGCGCGAAATTAAAAGTATTCTTCAAAAATGTATTGCCGAAGAAGACAAACGAAAACCGATAACCGATGAGCAATTAGCCAAGCTTTTAAAAGACAAAGGGTATATTATTGCTCGCCGAACCGTTGCTAAATACCGGGAGCAACTGGATATTCCGGTGGCCAGACTCCGTAAAGCGTTTTAATTCCGGATTTAATTTAACTTTGATTATGCAACGATTCGCACAAATACTGTCTAATATTTTCCAACCCCTACTATTCCCTACTTACGGAATGATTCTGTTGTTTCAGGTAGGCAGTTTTGTGTATGCCGATTTTATGGAATATAAACTTCCAACGGTGCTTTCTGTTTTTTTATTAACGGCAGTAGTGCCTTTGGTTGTTATTCTTTTCTTAAAAAAGATGGGGTTGGTCTCTTCTATTCAACTTGCTAACCGTAAAGAACGAACAATACCATATGTATTTACTATATTCTCGTATGCTGCCGCAATCATCTTTTTGTACCGAATAGGTATGCCTTTTTATGTTGTTAGCATGATGACAGGGGTTGTTTTCTCCACTATCCTTATTATGTTGATAAACTTAAAGTGGAAGGTGAGCGCCCATCTTTCTGCTATTGGAGGTTTATGTGCAGCGATAATTGTTGTTTCGTATCATTTGTATATTACTCCACTTTTACTTCTTTCTGTTGCTTTTGTCTTAGCCGGATTGCTGGCTTCTGCTCGTATTATTTTAAAAATGCATACCCCAATGCAAACATTGGTTGGTTTTTGCATTGGCTTTACTGTTGTGTATTTGTTTGGCCAACTTTTTATAAATGTTTGATGATGCCTACTATATGAAACAAGCCTTGTTGGAAGCCCAAAAAGCTTTCGATATGGACGAAGTGCCTGTTGGTGCTGTAATAGTTTGTCAGGATAGGATTATAGCAAGAGCACATAACTTAACCGAAAAATTAACGGATGTTACTGCTCATGCCGAAATGCAAGCAATAACCATTGCTGCCAATGCGATTGGAGGAAAATACCTAACAGACTGTGTGCTGTATGTTACTGTTGAACCGTGCGCAATGTGTGCAGGAGCATTGGGCTGGTCGCAAATAGCAAAGGTGGTGTATGGTGCAACAGACGAAAAAAGAGGCTTCCGACAAGTTGCACCTAAAGCATTGCATCCAAAAACAAAAGTGATTTCCGGGGTTCTAGAAACTGCTTGTGCTGAACTTATGACTAGCTTTTTTCGGAAAAAGAGATAGCAAAGTGAAGCATAAAAAATGCCTCACCGTAAGGCAAGGCATAAATTTTATCGGTTACTTGAGATTACGCTCTTTTTACATTTACAGCGTTTAATCCTTTTCTTCCTTCTTCAAGTTCAAATGTTACTTCGTCGTCTTCTTTGATTTGATCTACAAGACCATTTACATGTACGAAATACTCTTTTTCTGAGTCTTGATCTTTAATAAACCCAAAACCTTTTGAGTTATTAAAGAATTTTACAATTCCTTTGTTCATTATTATAGTTTAAAAATTTCCGTAAAGATAAAAACAAATTATTGATATACAAGCGCTTTTGCAATTTCTTTCTTTTTTACCTTTATTTTTATTAATTTATACAATAATGTGGCTTACATTTCAATTGTTGACTGTAGTCAATTGCCTTATTGCATTTTAATGCATAGGTTTGTACTTTTTTATCTAAATAAATTACGTAAGCGTGTTTTTTTTGTTTTATAAAAAAAAGGTTCGTTTTTGAATTGAGCCCAAAAAGTTGGACAGGTTAATAATTATATTTCTTGCAGTAGAGCTCGGTATTGCACAGGGCTCTTTGCTTTTAATTGTTGTTTCTTTTTTGTGTATTGTAAAAGATCTTCATCTGATTGCCCAGTATTTTTGTAAATCCTTTTACATCGTCGGCCGTCCAAGCTTTATTTACTTCTCCGTATTCGCCAAAATCTGTTTTCATTAAATCGAAAGAGCTTTCAACACCAACCAATGTGTAACTGTAAGGGCGAAGCTTAATAATTACTTTACCATTAACATTGGCTTGCGAGTTTTGCAAAAAGGCTTCCATATCCCGCATTACCGGTTCTAGGTATTGTGCTTCATGTAAAAACATACCATACCATGTCCCCAATTGGTCTTTCCAATATTGTTGCCATTTGGTTAAAGTGTGCTTTTCGAGCATTTTATGTGCATTGATAATTAAAATTGGACCAGCAGCTTCGAACCCAACGCGCCCTTTGATGCCGATAATTGTATCTCCAACATGCATATCCCTACCAATAGCAAATTGAGAGCCAATAGCTTCTACTGCTTGGATAGCTTCAATCTTATTGGTGTATTTTTTGCCGTTTACCGCACAAATTTCTCCTTGTTCAAAGCCGATGGTTAAGGTTTCTTCTTCTTGCTTAGTAACTTGGCTAGGATAAGCCTCCTCTGGCAAGGTTTGTTCTGATTTCAGTGTTTCCTTTCCGCCAATAGAAGTTCCCCACAACCCTTTATTGATAGAGTATTCCATTTTTGTATAATCAGCTTCTACCCCATTTTCTTTTAAGTAGTTTATTTCATATTCACGCGTTAAAACCATGTCGCGTGTTGGGGTTAAGATTTTAATATGCGGTGCCAAAATTTCGAAAGTCAAGTCAAAACGAACCTGATCGTTTCCTGCCCCGGTAGATCCATGAGCAACATAATCGGCATTAATTTTTTTTGCATGTTCAATAATAGCAATAGCCTGAAACATTCTTTCTGAACTTACCGAGATAGGATAAGTGCCGTTGCGCAGAATATTGCCAAAAACCATGTATTTTATACTTTTTTCGTAGTATGCTTCCGTTACATCTAAAGTTGCATGTGATTTTGCACCGAGCAAGTATGCTTTCTCTTCAATTTTTTTTAATTCTTCTTTGCTAAATCCACCGGTATTTGCAATTGCGGTATGAACCTCATATCCTTTATCTTTGGCTAAATACATAGCACAAAAAGAAGTGTCTAACCCGCCACTAAATGCTAGTAATACTTTCTCTTTCATTGTTGTTGCTTCTTTTATGTTGTTTTATTTTTCTTTGTCTTTTAATTTGATAACTGGAATGCTAATTATTTTTTTCAATATTTCTTTCCAAGTTTTTTTGCCTTCTTTTTTCTCTTTTACTTGTGGGTCGTACAACATGCCGGTACATAAACACATTTTATAATTGTTTCGTTGCAATATATCAAAATTTACACAGGCCTCGCATCCTTTCCAAAACGCTTGGTCATCTGTTAATTCAGAAAAAGTTACCGGCTTATAGCCAAGTTCAGAGTTAATCTTCATTACGGCTAGGCCTGTTGTTAGACCAAATATTTTGGCTTCTGGAAAAAGCTTGCGCGATAATTCGAAAGCTTTTTTCTTAATAGCTTTGGCTAAACCGTGTCCACGAAATTTCTCTACGACAATTAGACCGGAGTTTGCCACAAATTTTTTATTGCTCCAAGTTTCTATGTAACAAAAGCCTCCAAACTCTCCATTTACAAAAGCAATGATTGCTTTACCCTCGTCCATTTTTTGTTTGACGTACTCAGGCGACCGACGAGCTATTCCTGTACCACGAGCCTTTGCCGCTAATTCTATGGTTTCTAGGACAGTATTTATATAAGGAAAATGCTCGGCATTAGCAATGACGATTTCAATTTTATCTTTTTCCATGTGTATTTTATTTTCGAATTCCCGGAATAATGGGCGTTAAGGTTTCTAAAACGGTTTCTTTAGTAGCTTGTTCTTTTAGCAAGAGAAAGATGGTGTCATCTCCGGCAAGTGAACCTAAAAATGGCGAAATAGGTAAGGTGTCAATATCAGAGGCAATTCCTCCGGCGTATCCCGGTCGTGTTTTTATTACGGCCATATTTCCCGAAAAATCAAGGGATAGAAATCCGTTGGCAGCAAAAGAGTGCGAAACATCTCTGGCTATTGACTTGGTTTTTTCTTGTGTATCAGCGGGAAATATGTAGGCATAGTCTCCGTTAGCTGTTGGCTGTTTGGCTACCTTCAACTGCTTTAAGTCGCGCGAAAGGGTAGCTTGTGTTAACGAAAAACCTTTTTCGTTAAGCGCCAGTAGCAAATCATCTTGGTTTCGAAAAGTAGATACTCGGATAATTGCTTCAATAGCCTCCAACCTAATTTTTTTATTTTTCACGCTAATATACTTATTATATATCTGATATATTGAAATTTAGTCAGATTGTTTTTGTTTTAGAACAATGAATTATGTGAATAAATATTCAAAATTTCTGACAAAAATATGCAATTATTTACAGAAAAATGCATTTTTTCGTCAATTTATACATTATTAAATTCATTTAAGTATAAAAATGAAAGTTAGCATATATTGTTTACTCATCTAGTGAATGGTATTGCGTAGAATTATGTCGAAGGCATGGTTTTTATAAGCTTTTTTGTTGTGTTTGGTTAGCAGATACACTTACTAAGAGTTATACACCTGATGAGTAAAGTCAATTATCTTATTGCAGTTGTTCTTTTGAATGCTTATAATGGGGTATTATCTTTATATGTAATCCGAATTACTATAAACTTCGTCAAATAAATAGGAGTATTCTAACTTAGCGTATAGTTGGATATTTTAAATCTACTTTAAACCGTAGGGTAATTTATGTGTAAACTGTAAACATATGTTCTGCCACCATTAAATAGAAGTTTATTTTAATTTACGGCAATTATCTTAGTAAAGGCTGCAAGCAAGTGTTAACACTTACACCGAGTATTTTTTCAAAGAACTGAAAAAAGTACAAAGTATCGAATATGTGACCACCCGCCACAACTAATAATTGTATGTCTTTTTGTGCTAATACAGGAGATAAAAAGAAGATAGGCAATATGGGCAAGTAGGTATTTCTTAATAGCTTGCATATTTAGTGTGGTTAGATTTAGTTATTCAATTTCAGTTATTTCGAGTTGAATTATTTCATATCCTTTTCTTACTTCGCGTGCAGCAAATAAAACTCCTACCATTACCGAAAGCATGCCAACTAAAAAGGCTAAACCTGAAAGACCTGTTATGAAACTTGTTGGAATAAAATACTGTATCCCAATTATTAAAGACGCCGCAATGAAAAAAATTACACCTAAGGTGTACGAAAAAACTGCGTTTTGTACCAGTTTTATTCGAAAGCTGATTTTTTCAATTTGTAGCTCTACATTCCATAACCGATGTAGTTGATCTTCAGTTAAGGGTTCTGTTTTTCCTGCTATTTTAAGTTTTCTTTTTTCTTCATCGAGTAGCCGTATTCGGTTAACAATAAGGGCATATTTATTATTTGTTCCGAGGAGTAATAAACCACAGGCAGAAATCATTACTGCCGGAGCAAGCATAGCTTGAATAATAGTTACGATAATACTTTCCATAATCCGTCGTTTTATTGTGTTGGTTCGTATTGATTAAGCTCTAAGTTTTCGCCATCCCATACGGCGTACGAAAAAAGCGTAAGCCAATCGCCAATAATTACTATGCGATTTTTTTGTGCCAACTGCAAATCGAGTAAAATATGTCGATGTCCGAAAATATAAAAATCGATGTTTTCTTGTTGACTAAATTTTTTAGCAAATTGAACCAATAATTCCTTTTCTTCGCCTTGATAGCCGTAGGCATGGGCTATATCTTTTTTTCGGTTGCTTTTTGACCATTGTTTAGCAAAGCCTAAGCCAATGCGAGGGGGAACGAAAGAAAATAATTGTTGCAGTACTTTATTATGAAACACCCAACGAATAAATGCAAAGCCTTTATCGGTATCTTGCAAGCCATCGCCATGTGCCAGGAAAAACTTTTTATTGCCTCGTTCAATAATTTCCGGGGTTTTATGTACTTGCAATCCAATTTCTTCTGCCAAATAACCAAATGTCCATAAGTCGTGATTTCCTGTAAAAAAATGGATAACAATTCCCTTGTCTGTAAGTTCAGCTAGTTTGCCTAAAAAACGAACTTGTCCTTTAGGCACAACCGTTTTGTATTCGAACCAAAAATCAAACATATCTCCTAACAGAAATATTTCAGCGGCATCTTCTTTTATTGCATCTAAAAAAGAAATTAACCTAAGCTCTTGTTCTCGAGGGTTTTGTACCATTAAGGAGCCTAGATGTGCATCCGAAATAAAATATATTTTTTTCACTACGGGATATTTTAATACGGTTGTTTTTACAAAAACCCTAATTCCAGTTTAGCCTCTTCGCTCATCATATCTTTATCCCAAGGTGGGTCGAACACTAAGCTAATGTTTACTTCAGCAATATCTTCAACACTTTCTACCTTGTATTTAACATCTTCAACAATAAAATCTGCCATCGGGCAATTTGGAGCTGTTAGCGTCATTGTGATGTTTGCTATGCCTGATTCAGTAACTTCAATGTTGTAAATTAGACCCAAATCGTACACATTAACAGGTATTTCGGGGTCGAATACCGTTTTAAGTACCGCCACAATTTTCTCTTCTTTTTCTAAATGTTCATTCATCTTATTTTATGTTAACCGTTATGGAATACTATTTTACTATTTTAGTGTCGTTAACCAATTCGTCTAGTTCATCGCAAAAACCCAATTTTCCGTTTACAACAACTACTGCATCAACCCTAGCTTTTATGGCAATTTTTTCATCTCCTAAGCGGTAAATATCTTGAAAGAATACATATTTTATGCCTTCTTTTTGTACATATAAGCGGCAAATACAGCAGTCTCCCGGACGAAGTGGTGTTTTATAATCGATGCTTATACGCGCTACCATGGGGTCGATACCTTTTAGGTGCAAGTCGGCAAAAGAAATATTTTTTGACGCTAAGAATTCATGTCGTGTATGTTCTAAGTAATTCTGATATACGGCATTGTTAAGTACTCCTTGAATATCGCATTCGTAATCGCGCACTTTAAATTTTTGTTCAAAAATATATTTTTCCATAATGAATACAAAGGTAAAATTTATTGTTAATATAGTTCATTTTTTCGAATAATGCTGAGACCGTCTCTTAAAGGTAATAATACTATTTCTACCCGTTCGTCTTTGACAATAAAATCGTTAAAAGCCATAACGGCAAGGGTTTGTTTGTCGTTTGCCGTTGTATTTTCCACTACTTTACCATCCCATAGCGTGTTGTCGGCTATAATATATCCACCCGGCCTAACGTTGTCGAATATGGCATGATAATACGACAGGTATTCCCGTTTATCAGCATCCATAAATACCAAATCAAACGATTCTATAAGCGTTGGAATTATTTCCAACGCGTTGCCTATGTGTTGTTTTATTTTTTTTCCGTGTGGCGATTGCGCAAAAAATTCTTGTGTAAATTCTTCCAGTTCATCGTTAATTTCAATGGTGTGTAATATCCCATCTTCCGGCATTCCTTCGGCAAGGCAAAGTGCTGAGTAGCCTGTAAAAGTTCCTAATTCTAGCACGCAACTTGGCTGTATCATGCGGCATATCATTTTTAAAAACCGACCTTGCACATGCCCTGAAAGCATGCGTGGGTTAACTACCCGTAAGTGCGTTTCCCTGTTAAGCTTTTTGAGTAAGTCAGGTTCTTCAGTGGTATGGGCCTCAATATAGTTATCTATTGCTGATGACATAAAAGCGGTCTTTATTGGTATATTAAACTACTCAATTTGTTGTGATCAAGTATTTCGTTTGCGATTTGTTGTAGTTTCTCCGGACTTAGCTCGTGTACTTTTTGTTTGGTTTCGAGCATGCTTTCAATACGGTTAAAATGCAAAAAACTTTTTCCTATGCTCAGGGCTAGGTTTTCTTTGTTTTGTGAGGCTATGGTTACTTGCCCTATTAATTGTTTTTTGTATTTGGAAAAACTTAAGGGGCTGATTATCTTATCTTTTAAAAGTTGCAATTCTTTGGCGATTAGTGATAGACACCTATCTTTATTTTTTGGGTCAGACCCTAAATAAATTGAAAATATACCACAGTCGGAAAAAGCTGTATAATTTGACTCCACATTGTAAACCAATCCATTTCTTTCGCGTAATGATAAGTTTAACAAGCTATTCATTCCCGGACCTCCGATAATATTGTTTAGCATATACAGACCTAATTTATTTTCGTGATGGAGGGAGTAAGCTCTATTGCCAAGCATAAGATGTAGCTGATGGGTGTCTTTTTTATAACAAAGTTGCTGTGGCTGATAATCGCTTGGGCTTGTCCGTTTTATGCTTCGAATTGAAGTAGGATAGCATGCTAGGTACTTTTCGCACCAGCGAATAATTTTTTTAAAAGGAATATTTCCAAGCGAGAAGAACACCATCTGATCTGTATGGTAATTGTTTTCTATAAACCGTTCCGCATCTTTTTTAGAGAAATTTCTTAGTAATTCAGGCTTGCCTAATATATTTCTTCCGATAGCGCTATTGGCAAAAACCAATTCTTCAAAGTCATCAAAAATTTCTTCTGCTGGACTATCTTTGTATGATTGTATTTCGTCAAGAATGATTTCAATCTCCCGTTCAATTTCATTTTTCGGAAAGGTGGCATTAAAAACAATATCGGCAATTAGTTCTGTGGCGCGTTCAAAATCTTCTAATAATACTGTACTGTAAACAAAAGTTTCTTCTTTGCCCGTATATGCATTTAATTCGCCTCCTACATTTTCTAAACCGTTAATGATATGCCATGCTTTTCGTTTTTTTGTGCCTTTAAAAAGCATATGCTCAATAAAATGCGCCATACCTTGTTCGTGCTCCTCTTCGTCGCGTGTGCCGGTATTTATCGCTATTCCGCAATAAGCAACAGGCGATTCGTCTGGTTTATGAACCAGTCGGATGCCGTTTGAAAGTGTATGTGTTTCGTATATCATAACAGAATTTGCAAACCACAAAGATAACGAATAGAAGCTAAGTTAATGTAAAAAACATAAATCAAGTAATATTTACACAGGCATTCTTTCATTTTTATTAAATTTGTACGCTTAAGTAAAATAACCCTTTTTTTTATGAGAATAGATATCATCTCTGTATTGCCCGACTTATTAATGAGTCCATTGGATCATTCTATAGTTAAGCGTGCTAAAGACAAAGGTTTGGTTGAGGTATTTATTCATAACTTACGCGATTATGCTTTAGATAGAAATAACAGGGTTGATGATTATGCTTTTGGTTTTGGTGCCGGTATGGTGTTGCAAATTGAACCTATTGACCGGTTAATTACACAGCTTAAAAGCGAAAGAGAGTACGATGAGGTTATTTATACCTCGCCGGACGGAGAGCGGTTTAACCAGAAAATGGCTAATAATTTGTCTTTATGTAAAAACATTATTATTCTTTGTGGGCATTATAAGGGTGTTGATCAGCGGGTGAGGGACCATTTTATCAGCAAAGAAATATCTATAGGTGATTTTGTATTAACCGGCGGAGAATTGGTAGCAGCGATGATTACTGATAGTATGGTTCGTTTATTGCCCGGAGCAATCGGAGATGAACAGTCGGCTTTGTCCGATTCTTTTCAGGATAATTTGTTAGCTCCCCCTGTATATACCCGTCCGGCAAATTATAAAGGATGGGAAGTGCCCGCCATTTTATTGTCTGGCCACGAACGAAAAATTTACGAATGGGAAATGGAACAGGCGATGGAGCGGACAAAAACTTTGCGACCGGATTTGTTAAACGAATAATATGCCAATGAACTAATATGCGTGTTTTCCAATGTAAATAAATTGAAAAACTAGCTTATTAACTTATTGGCTCATTGATTATAATTATGATTAAAGTAGGAATTATTGGAGGGGCGGGGTACACTGCCGGGGAATTGATTCGCCTTTTGGTAAATCATCCTCAAGTAGAAATTTGCTTTGTTAACAGTGGTAGTAATGCCGGCAATAAAGTGAGTGATGTACATGGCGGATTAATTGGTGAAATCGATTTGGTATTTACCGAAGCATTGCCATTGAATACTGTTGAGCTGTTGTTCTTTTGTACAGCACACGGCGATACAAAGAAGTTTATGGAAGCGCACGAACTACCCGAAACTTTAAAAATTGTCGATTTATCTACAGATTATCGTCCACAACCCAATGATAAAGGGTTTTTGTACGGACTTCCGGAATTAAACAGAGATGCGTTATTGAATAGTAAACGAGTGGCTAATCCGGGATGTTTTGCTACGGCTATACAATTGGCTGTATTGCCTTTAGCTAAAGCCAATTTACTTACCAATGAATTGCATATACATGCTATTACCGGATCTACCGGAGCGGGACAGAAACCGACATCGACTTCGCATTTTAGTTGGCGCAATAATAATGTGTCTGTTTATAAGGCATTTGAACACCAGCATTTAGCAGAAATATGTCAGTCAATAACACAATTGCAAGCCGGATTTAACCAAGCCATTAATTTTATTCCTATGCGTGGGAATTTTTCCCGAGGAATATTTGTAACTGCTTATACCGATTGCTCATTATCTTTAGAAGAAGCCAAGCAATTGTATGCCGATTTTTATGCAGATGCTGCCTTTACTTTTGTTAGCGATACAGCCATCGATTTAAAACAAGTAATAAATACTAATAAGGCATTGTTGCATATTGAAAAACATGGGTCAAAATTATTGGTGACGTCGGCTATAGATAATTTATTAAAAGGAGCTTCAGGTCAAGCTGTTCAGAATATGAATTTGATTTGTGGTTTAGATGAGAAATCCGGATTACTTTTAAAATCGATAGGATTTTAAGTCTTTATCTTATTTGAATGAGTTAAGGATTAACAAATAGTGTTGACCAAAAATATGCTATAAAACACATATTTAACTTTAATTAACAAAAAAATCATGTTTTAAAACATATAAACAACTATCTTTGTACTGTGTTTTTCATAGTATTAGATTTAAGGTTAATAAAGCGGATAGCCGAGCGCGGTGATTCCGCTTTATTTTTTTACCTAAAGAACCCTTACGGTCTTAGTTTATACACATTTCCGGGTAAGCATTTAACTATACCATTAAATTCCATTTCGAGTAGTAAAGAGGAAGTTTTACTGACTGGCATTTGTAATGCTATAGCCAACTCATTTACACTTAAAGTTTCTGTTTTTCGCAAAATCCCCACTACAATTTGTTGAATCTCTGTCAACTCCATAAATAAGCTGGGTTGAATTACTGTATTTTGTTCCGGATTAATTTCCCAACACATAGCTTGTATTAAATCGGATGCAGATGTTATTAGTCCGGCTTTATTACTACTAATTAATCTGTTGCATCCGGCTGATTGCGTGTCGCCCACTCTTCCCGGAAATGCAAAAACATCTCGGTTGTACGATTGAGCCATATCAGCGGTAATTAACGAACCGCCTTTCTCAGCAGATTCGACAACGATAATAGCATCACACAAACCGGCAATTAAGCGGTTTCGTTGTACGAAGTTTTGTTTTTCGGGGATTGTTTCCGATAGATACTCCGATACTAAGCCACCCATTTCAAGCATTTTTACCGTCGTTTGTCTGTGTTGAGCAGGATATAAACGATCAAGTCCATGCCCAACAATCCCTATCGTTGGTAAATTTACTTCAACCGAGGCTTTATGTGCACAAATATCTATACCATAAGCCAATCCACTTACAATAGTTGCATCCGGAACAAACTTGGCTAAATCTTTAATTAAATTGCAGCACAATTCCTTGCCATATTCAGTTGCGTCTCTTGTACCTACTAGTGCAATATTTCGCGATCCGTTAAGAGAAATATTTCCTTTGGTAAATAGTATTATTGGAGAATCGGCACATTCTTTTAGACGGTATGGATAGTCTTTATCTGTGTAAAAAACAGTGTTAATATTGTATTTGTGTATAAAGAAAAGTTCTTTATCAGCTCTATTTAGTGCTTCGGTTTGCTGTTGCTTAATCTGTTTTGATAAAGCTATGCCTATATCCGGAATTTTTGCCAGATTGGCTTGCGATTCTCTGAAAACCCCTTCAGCATTGCCTATGTATGCAATAAGGTTCTTTGCTAAAACAGGACCAATCCCTTTAATCTGCGATAAGGCTATTTGAAAACGAAGCGACATAGAGTTTTTTTACAAATTTGTCAATTACCAATAAAATACTTTGAGGTAGCAAAAGTACTAAAATAGTTGTATTACGCGCGTTGTTTGTTAAAAACTTTAATGTCTATTTTGTTTTTTTTCCGGTAAAAACTACAGATAATACAACAAAAGAGCTAATTATCCCTGTTAAATTAGCCAATACATCGTATAAGTCTGCACTTCGGTGGTTGGTAAAAACCCCTTGCCAAAGTTCAATAATACAACCGTAAAAAAAAGGAATACCAATGGCAAAAATTGCTTTTTTTTGCCTAGAATTGTTGAGAGGTTTTAGGTCGAAGAAAAAAATGGCTGTAAGAACAAAGTATAATACTATATGGGCTAACTTATCTTGAAAAGGAATTTTCTCTAAATAAACAGTTGGTGTTCGTACAATCGAAACAATAAAAACAGCTCCGAAAACAAGTATTGATTTCCAGAAGTGGTGCATGAATTTTTGCATAACACAAAAATAGTTGATTATGAGAGAATGAAAACCAATTAAAGGAAAACTATGAGTTTCTATTTGCCTTTAGTCCCTTAATTACGGCATTACTAAAACCGTGTGCTTCCATCTCGTTTAATCCTTTAATGGTCCACCCACCTGGAGTTGTTACCTTGTCAATTTCTATTTCAGGATGCGTTTGGTTCGTAAGCATTAGCGCTGCAGCTCCTTTCATAGTTTGAGCTACGAGGAGGGAGGCGGTTTCAGGTGTAAAACCAAGCTCTACTGCACCTACAGTTGATGCACGCAAATAACGAAGCGCATAAGCAATACCACAAGAAGCCACAGAAGTAGCGGCTCCCATTAGGTTGTCAGATATTAGCAAGGCTTTTCCAAGTTTTGAAAACAAACTTACAACAAAATCATCTTGGGCTTTGCTTGTATCCTGAGAAGCAATTAATGTCATGCTTTCGCCAATAGAAATAGCGGTATTGGGCATTACTCTAAACAAGGCAATTTGTTTATCTATGGTATGAGATAAAAAATCAAAATCAATTCCTGCTGCACATGAAACTATAATTTTATCGTCGGATATTTCTTTAGCAATATCAAATAAAACGGCCTGCACTAACCAGGGTTTTACCGCTAATATCAACATCGATGCTTTTGCTGCAGCTTCCTTGTTATTTTTTGTTGTTGTAATATTACTATCTATTTTTTGGATAGCTGCTAAGCTAGCTTCGCAAACATCAGAAACAATAAGTTTTTCGGGTTCTACAGCTTTGTTTCGAATAAAACCGCCGGCTATAGCCTGACCAATATTTCCGGCTCCGATAATCGCTATTTGCATGTGAATTGTTTTTAAATTTGTAATGCAAATATACTGAATGAAAATCAAAAACAACTAAAAATGATAACGAATCGTTTTTATTCAGAAAGTACTGTTTTGCTAGGAAGAGTTCCTTATTCAATGAGTGTTATGCAAGAGAGTTGTTTTTTTGGTGTGTTTTTTTCAAAAACGGTAAGTTTATGCATTTTTTTTTATGCAAAATTAAAAGCATTTTATATCTTTACGAACCGCCCTATTTTAGTAGCGTTTGCTTGAACTTTTTTTTAACTTGTAGAATTGGAGTTATGGATTTGATAGAAAAAATGATGCTTCGTGCCAAAAATAACAGGCAACGGATTGTATTGCCCGAAGGTGCAGAAGATCGAACTATACAAGCTGCTGATGCTTTGTTGGCAGATGATATTGTGTCTATTATTTTATTGGGAAATGAAGATTTGATTTTGGCTAAAACCAAGCAATTTGGCTTGCAACATATAGCAAAAGCAAAAATTATCGATCCGGAAACGGATGCCTCAATTCCATTTTATGCCAATCTTTTGTATCAGTTGCGAAAAGAAAAAGGAATGACGGTTGAAGAAGCAACTGTTTTAGCAAAAAACCCTTTGTATTTAGCGTGTTTATTAATTAAAAATGGCGATGCCGACGGCGAAGTTGCCGGTGCGGCAAATGCTACTGGGGATGTGCTTCGTCCGGCATTTCAGTTGATAAAAACCCTGCCGGGTATTCGAGTAGTTTCCGGTGCTTTTTTACTGTTTACACAACAGCCTGAATTTGGCGAGAATGGCTTGCTGGTTTTTGCTGATTGTGCCGTACACCCAAACCCTACTGCCGAAGAACTGGCCCAGATAGCCATTTGCACTGCCAATACAGCAAGAGATATTGCCGGCTTTGAGCCTCGTATTGCCATGTTGAGTTTCTCTACCAAAGGTTCAGCTTGCCACGAACTGGTGGATAAGGTGGTTAATGCTACTGCGCTTGCCAAAGCGATGGCTCCTGATTTGCAAATAGACGGAGAATTACAGGCTGATGCAGCAATAATTCCGGCAATTGCTCAAAGCAAAGCACCCGAAAGCCCTATTGCCGGTAAAGCGAATGTCTTGGTATTCCCCGATTTGCAGTCGGGCAATATTTGCTACAAGCTAGTGCAACGGTTAGCTAACATCGAAGCTGTTGGTCCGATTTTGCAAGGCATGGCAGCTCCAATTAACGACCTTTCGCGAGGTTGTTCTATTTCGGATATAGTTAAATTAGTTGCCATTACGGCAAATCAGGCAATAGGTAAAAAATAGCGTTAATATAGATACTATTAATACATGGCAACAATGAATACAGAACCCATCGAAAAATTTGGACTCAGCAGCAGAAAAAGGAAACGGGCACTTTTTTCTCGTATCGGCGTAGTTGGTTGCGGCAAAGAAGGTAGTTACATTGTAACCTTAGCTGCAAGCAAGGGAATGGAAGTGGTTTTTTTGGAACCAACCGAAGATAGAGTGCGCGATGCCTTTGCCCGTATTGAAGAAAAACTCAACAAGCAAATTATCAGTTGGGGATTAACCGAATCGGAAAAGAAAACAATTCTTTCGCATGTAAAAGGCACTACTGATTTTAAAGACTTTGCCGGTTGCGACTTTGTTATAGAAACCATCCGATACGATGATATGGGCGTGCGAAGCGTTGAAAACAGAAAAGAAGTGTTTGCCATTTTAGAGTCAGTACTTTCAAAAGATGCTATTATCGCTTCCAATGTATCTACCATTTTTGTTACAGAATTAGCCAACGAATTACATTATAAACACCGCGCCATAGGATTCCATTTTTTATCTAACACCCCTGAGTCTAACATCCTTGAAATTGTTCCGGGAGTTTCCACCTCCGTACAAACATACGAACATGTCTGTCAATTTGCTAAATTGATTAAACATGCTTTTGTTACTCTACAAGAGTCGGTTGGCTTGGTAAGCTTGCGTATCTTTTTTGTTCAGTTAAATGAGGCATGTTCTATTTTAATGGAAGGTGTTGCCGGAGTAGAAGATATTGATAAGGTGCTGATAGTAGGCTATGGACATAAACAGGGCGTTTTTAGAACGGCAGACCAAATGGGGATAGAAAAGATTGTTCACTTGATGGAAAATATGTATCAAGAGTTTGGAAACATCAAGTATAAACCTTCGCCTTTATTAAACCGCCTTTATCGCTCCAATCAATTTGGAATCAGTAAGCGAAAAGGCTTTTATATTTATGATGAACAAGGAAATATTGTTAGCATTAACCTAAGTGTATTGCCGAAATAAAATATAAGTACATGAAAATATTAGTTTTAAATTGTGGAAGCTCTTCTATCAAATACAAGTTATTTGATATGAAAAAACATTCGGTTTTAGCACAGGGTGCTGTTGAAAAAGTGGGGATGAAAGGGTCTTTTCTAAAGCATCAAACAGAAGACGGACGCAGCGTTGTTTTGGAGGGGGAGGTATTGGAACATCAAATAGGTGTTGAATATATATTAGGAGTGCTAACCAGTGATGAGTATGGCTGTATCGAATCGTTAGATGCTATTGATGCGGTTGGACACAGGGTGGTTCATGGGGGAGAAAAATTTAATTCGTCTGTATTAATTACGCAAGAAGTTATTGATAAAATGGAAGAATGTATTGATATGGCCCCCTTGCATAACCCACCCAATTTGGCCGGTATTTATGCTATTTCTGATTTAATGCCGGATATTCCTCAAGTAGGTGTTTTTGATACTGCTTTTCACCTAACCATGCCCGATTATGCTTATATGTATGCTATTCCGTACCAGCTATATACCAAACATAGCGTTCGTCGGTATGGGTTTCATGGAACTAGTCACCGGTATGTTTCTAAACGAGCCATAGAGTTTCTTGGGTTTGACCCTAATAACAGTAAAGTTATTACTTGCCATATTGGCAATGGTTGTTCTATTGCAGCCATAAAAAATGGGCAGTCGGTCGATACCACCATGGGATTTACACCTATTGAAGGATTAATGATGGGTACACGAAGTGGAGATATAGGTTTAGGTGCAGTTTTTTATATCATGGAAAAAGAGATGATAGGTGCTGGTTCAGCCTCAACCTTATTTAATAAACACAGTGGAATGTTGGGTATTACAGGTATATCTAGTGATATACGGGAAATATTACAGGCTTGTGATGCCGGCAATGAAAGAGCCATTTTAGGGTTAAATATGTACGCCTATCGCATAAAAAAATACATTGGGGCATATATTGCGGCCTTAGGTGGAGCCGATGCCATTATTTTTACCGGAGGTGTTGGAGAGAATGCTGCAAAAGTGCGCGCATTGGTTTGTAATGAAATGGAATTTATTGGTATCGACTTTGATAAAAAAATGAACGACAGTGTTCAGGGTGAGGAAATGCTAATTAGTACACCACAATCAAGAATTAAAGTAGCCGTAGTACCTACAAATGAAGAGTTTATGATTGCTACCGACTCGTTACGGATTGTAAGCGCTTTGTCGAAATAGCTTATTCTTCTATTTCTTGTAAAACTGCTTGTATGTGATGCATTTCAAATCCTCTGCTTAAGGCAAAGCGAATTAGCTTGCCTTTTTTTTCGTAGTTATCTTTATATTTGATGTTTTTGCTTTTTTGCTGAAGCAGTTCGCGTAACTGTTTCAAAGTACTTTCTGAGTCAATGGTATCGAGTGCCTTATTGATAAGAAGTTCATCAATTTTTTTTGCTTGTAGGGCATACCGTATCTTTATCTTTCCCCATTTATTAAAGCGTGTTTTGTCTTTTATAAAAAAGGCACAATACCGCGCATCATCTATAAATTGTTGGGTTATTAGTGTTTTTATTATTGCTGAGCTTTCTTCGGTTGTTAGTTCCCAACTGAGTAATTTTTGCCGTATGTCATAACTGCATTTTTCGGCACGGGTACAAAGTGCGGCGGCTTTATGCAAGGCTTGCTCGTATGTAAGCCGCTTTTTCATTTTTTGTGTGCTTGTATCATTCGGTCGTTTCCCGATATATCTTTTTTTACTGTAATAGCATAAAAGCCTTTTTGCTCAAGCATCACAGTTAGCTCTTTTCCATAGCTTCTGTTTATCTCAAAAAACAATTTTCCTCCGGAAAGTAAATTTTCGATGGCGTAATCGGCAATGGCTTTGTAAAATATAAGAGGGTCGTTATCGGGTACAAATAAAGCTACTGCCGGCTCATAATCCAATACATTGCGGTGCATCGAAGCTTTCTCGTGTTCGCATACATAAGGTGGGTTGCTGATAATTAGTTGGGCAGGAATAGGGCTACAGTTTTTTGATAAAATATCGCCTTTGATAAAAGAAACCGCAACTTGGTTTCGTTGTGCATTTTTTTGAGCCAAGGCAATGGCATCTTCCGAGATATCTAATCCATAGCATTTAGCTAGCGGACAGTGTTTGGCAAGGGTAACAATTATACTACCGCTTCCGCACCCAATATCCAATACTGTGCCTTTGCAATCAGCGTTCTCTTTTAGTATCCAATCAACCAGTTCTTCGGTTTCTTGTCGGGGAATAAGTGCCGACGGACTAACAAAAAATGGCAAATCGAAAAAGGTACATTCTTCCAATATATATTGAATGGGTTCAGCTCTTTGCAAGCGGAGAATAATTGTTTTCAATTTTTCGCCTTGTTCTTCTGATAAAATGTTATTTTTGTTTGTACGAATTTCGGTACGCGATAAGCCGCATAACTGTTCCATTAGTAACAGCCAAAAACTACGAATCTCTGTTTCGGGATAATAACCGGCGAGTTGTTTTTGAAATAATAAGTAAGCTTGTTGCACTTCGGTGTATATTTAGTACACAAAATTGATAAAATAGGCTGACTTACCCAAATTTATTAGTAAAAATGCATTCAACCTATATGATATTTTGTGCTATTGCCGGGGTAGAATTTTTACTAGTATCTTGCTAATAAAGAATATAGAATGATTGTAGATGAAAAATACATGCAACGGTGTTTGCAGTTAGCTAAAAATGGCTTGGGACGAACTGCTCCAAATCCGATGGTGGGTGCAGTATTGGTTTATGATGATTTGATTATTGGCGAGGGCTATCATCAAGAATACGGAGAAGCGCATGCAGAGCCAAATGCAATTTATGCAGTACGAGATGCCGCTTTACTAGAAAAATCAACCTTATATGTTAATTTAGAACCCTGTTCGCATACCGGAAAAACACCGCCTTGCGCGGCTTTAATCATTCAAAAAAAAATACCCCGTGTAGTTATTGGAAGCATAGACCCTAATCCATTGGTATCAGGCAATGGCGTTAGAATGATGCAAGAAGCCGGTGTCGAAGTAATAACAGGCGTACTCGATGCAGAAAACAGGGAATTAAATAAACGCTTTTTCACCTTTCAGGAGCAATCCCGACCGTACATCTTTTTAAAGTGGGCGCAATCTATTGATGGTTTTATGGACGGTGACCGCAAAGATAGCACTACTCCTCCCGTACTTTTTTCTACACAAACAACACAAATTTTTAATCATAAAATGCGTGCCGAAGAAGCTGCTATTCTTGTTGGCACCAACACTGTACTAATGGATAATCCAAAACTTACTACTCGTTTATGGGCAGGCAAAAACCCTTTGCGCGTAACTATCGACCGTAAAGGGTTATTGTACGATGCCATGCTTGCGTCAAATACATCATTTCATATACTCGACCAAACAACGCCAAGCTTAATTTTTACAGAAAGGGCTGTTGTTGGAACTGCCAATATAGCCTTTTCACAGCTCAATTTTTCGGAAAAAATACTCCCTCAGTTAGTAAAGGCTTTGCATCAACGAAATATTAATTCGCTTATTGTTGAGGGTGGGTCGGCCTTGCTCCATAGTTTTATTGAAGACGGTTTGTGGGATGAAGCAAGGGTAGAGATTGCCCCAATAAAACTAGGAGCCGGCGTACAGGCACCCTTGCTTGCTATGCGTTATTTTGAATCGGAATGTAGTTACGAAGGAAATAAATTTGTTTTATATAGAAATTAATAAAAGAGTATTAATTCCATTGCTATGCTTTTTATTACTAGTAATATGCTCTCTGTGTTGATTTTAGCCATATATATTTATACGCTTATATCAACGGTGGTGGTAATAATAATGCAAAATCGCAACCCGATTCGTTCTATTGCCTGGATAGTTGCGCTAATCTTTTTGCCTTTTGTGGGCTTATTTTTTTATTTGCTATTCGGACAAAATATTCGGCAAAAGAATACCATAAACAAATTGAGTTTGCGACAAAAGGCAAAAGAAAAATCGGCAGCATTACTAGATATAGCAGCTATTTTACAAACGGCGCCCTCAGAAGCGGTAAAAGGATTAATCAAGTTGTTGTATACCAATAGCGATGCTTACCCGTATAGCAATTCAGCCATTGCTTTTTATACCAATGGAAAAGAAACATTTCGAGCTATTTTTGAAACCATAGCACAAGCAAAAGACCATATTCATATCGAATTTTATATTATTGCCAATGACGCATTGGGTCTGCGTTTGCAAGAGTTGCTTATTCAAAAAGCTCAGCAAGGTGTTCAGGTACGGGTAATATACGATTACTGGGGTAGTTTTAAACTTAGTTCCCGTTTTTTAAAGCCTTTGAAAGAAGCCGGTGTTAAGGCGCATGCATTTTTTCCGCCTAAGTTTCCCTTTGTATTAAGTCGTATTAATTACCGTAATCATCGAAAAATTATTGTTATAGACGGAAACATTGGTTATACCGGAGGCTTAAATGTAGCAAAGCGCTATTTTAATGGCGATAACCTGGGTCCCTGGCGTGACACCATGATTCGTTTAGAAGGTCCGGCTGTAAGTGGACTACAAGAAATTTTTATCAATGATTGGTTTTTTGTTGATAGAATTCACCTTAAAGGAAAACAATATTTCCCTTCTAATACAAGCAATAATTTTCCGAAAAACTGTGTTCAGTTGGTAAATGCAGGCCCCAATACCCGGTGGATGAGCATTATGCATGGAATTTTTTATGCTATAAGTACGGCGAACAACTATGTTTATATACAAACGCCTTATTTTATGCCTCCCGAGTTGATTTTACATGCCATTCAAACAGCGGCACTTAGAGGGGTGGAAGTTCGTTTGATGCTGCCAAAGCTGTCTCGATTATCTATAGTTCGCTCAAGCAATTCGTCGTATATAGAGTTTTTGCTCGATGCCGGGGTGCAGGTGTTCTTTTACGAAAAAGGATTTTTACATAGCAAAACCATTGTTGTTGACGATAGCATTTCTATTGTAGGAACAAGCAACCTCGATTTTAGAAGTTTTGAGCAAAACTTTGAGGTTAATGCATTTATCTACGATAAGGATAGTGCATTAAAATTAAAAGCCATTTTTTTGGAAGATATGCATTATACAAAGCAAGTGAATGAAAAAAAATGGCGAAAAAGACCTCGGGGTCAACGGATAATGGAATCGTTTTCGCGCCTTTTTAGTCCAATGATGTAAAAAACGGTTGTGAAAAATATAAATTACAGTTATTTTTGCAACAGAAAACCACGGGGTGTAGCTCAGCCCGGTTTAGAGTACACGTCTGGGGGGCGTGTGGTCGCAAGTTCGAATCTTGTCACCCCGACCATTGTCTGATAATCAGTATTGATTGTCAGACTTTTTTTATCTATAATCAGCGCTTTAGTTGTCCCCAAATAACTTCCATTTGCTCGTTTGAACGGAGGGTGGTTTTGTTTGTTTTTGCCATTTTCGTCATGGCATCTATCCTTTTTACGGTTTCGGGGTGCGAACTCATAAATTCAGGCAATTGTATCTGCAGTTCTTCGTCTTTTTGCAAGTCGTTAAGCGTTTCAAACAACCAAACCATGCCTTGTGGGTTTATGCCATTTTTATGCATTAGTTCAAAAGCAAAGGCATCAGCTTGTCTTTCCATCTCGCGTGAGTATTTCATCGACATAATATAATCAGCATTATCAATCAATATGCCGGCTAATCCGCTAACATCGCCAATCACCAAAGACAATAGCGCATAGTTTGCTAGGGATCGGGCCATGCTCCGCAAACTGTGACGGTAGTAAATATGTCCGTATTCATGCGCCAACACCCCGGCCAACTCTTCGTGGTGTTTCATCTGGTTTAGCAATCCGGTAAAAATTACAATATGCCCTCCCGGCATAGCAAAGGCATTAACAATAGTATTATCCACTACGGTAACCTTAACCGGATAGGGCGCATCAGCCACCATTTGTTCAAAATACTTGTTTGCCAACACCGTTTTTGCCGAGTCGGTAGTAAAAGGCAGCATGTTTTGTTGGTAAATTTGTTCGCCCAACTGCATTTCATATTTAACAGGAATAGATTGGGCTACCTTATCGGCAATACCCGGCACAATATAAAAATACGATAGAGCCGAAAAACCTGCAATAATAACAAACGCAAGCAATATGGTACGCCAAGTATTTTTTTGAATATGCCTATTGGTTTTATTTTTTAGCTTTAGCGTTGGATAAAACGATTGTAGTTCCTCAAAAAAGCCCGCACCCACTTCGATAGTTTCGAAAGGAAAATCACCATAAGTAAGCTTGGGTTGAAATGATGCCCCAAATTGCGTGGGGTTAATCTTATCAATATCCCAATTTATAACATGCGTAAACCCATGCTCATCAATATATCTTATAGATAAACTATGCGACAAGAACGACAGCTGGGCATCATATAGTCGTGCTGTTTTTCCGTCGGAGTAGGTGATGTCGAATTTTTTCATGGTTGCAAATGCGTTGCTTATTAATCAATGATTAAAAGAAAATGCCTCCCAAATCCAACATATCGCCCATCTCTTGGCCGGTAGCATCGGTAGTTGCATTTTCGGTTTGTTGTATGCGGTCAAGGTCAATATCTTCCGGAATAATGATGTTTTTGGTAATAAACCGTGCAGTACGACAGTAGGTCCACGAGTAGGCCAAACCTAAAGTAAAAAGCAACAAAAAGAAATTACCTGCCTCCAAATTAAACACTTGTTTAGGGGTGATAGCTGATTTTACCGGAAAAGTAAGTTCATCTTGTTCTACCAAGCAATTTTGAATCAGGAAGTTATACAAGTCTTTTTTGTACCAAAAGTAATAAATGCCTAGGGTTAAGCTACTTAATAAGCTTCCGCCTATTTGAATACCGAAAAGAGTACTTGCATCACCTGTAAAATGGAGCTTTACATTACCCAAACGCAAGTTTCCGTAGGTAATCTTGTACAAATTTGTTTGGTACCAAGCCATAGCATAAAAAAGCAGTACCAAAATAGGCAACATAGCTAGCGATAAAATGGTTGTTGTTGTATTCATACCACCGGTTTCCATTCCCTCTGAAGTCATAAAATAAAACAACCCAAAATACAGTCCGAAAAACACTAAGTAAACCAAAATAATAAAGTAATACCCTTTTAAGAAAGAGGGAATAAAGGTTTTTTTACCCGCATCGAAGCCAAATAAAATGCCCCGCCATGTAGAACGAGCAGCCCGATAGCGAAAAGTGCCGAATATAGCATACGCAGTAAAAAAGGGCATACCTGCAAAAAGCAACAAGAGTAATAAGGCAATAAAAACACCCAACAATATTTCATTATCTTGTATCTTAGGCAATAAAATTTGTGTGGCGTAGAGCATTCCGTAAAAAACCACTAGAATAATAACAGCTTTAATAAATCCCCTAAAAATTTCTTTTCCGGTACCCAAAAAATCGAACCGGCTACCTGCTAATTGGGTTTTTTGATATACATATTTTAATTTTCTTGCCTTTGCCCAAGGGTAATATAAGCCTAAACTAAGAATGGTAAACAAGGTATTTACTAAGTCGATAGCAAAAAGCTCAGACCCCTTGCCATCAAAGCCTAGGGTATTTTTTTTCGGTGATTCTTCTGTTGACAATTGAGGCGTATTTTCCATGTTACTATTGTTTGTGAATAATACAAAAGTACAGTTTTTTTTCAGCTTACAAAATGAATTATTTTTGCTTGATTATATAGATAAACTACGCCCTGTTGGAATAAAACAGCAAGCACAAACAAGGTAAAATATAAAATATTGCACTAAACATTTTGTAAAACAAAAAAAACCTGTATTTTTGCACACGCTAAAAGAAAATGGTACCATAGCTCAGTTGGTAGAGCAAAGGACTGAAAATCCTTGTGTCCCCGGTTCGATTCCTGGTGGTACCACAACCAATCCCTTGATTAAGCTAATTAATCAAGGGTTTTTTGTGTTTTAGCAAAT